>JAKPUX010000074.1 GCA_029554865.1 bacterium
GCTGAAGAAGTATAGTCCGGTGGCGATGGCCTGGTCGAAGGCCGAGATCAGATCCCAGGCGTGAAGTCCGCCCGGCAGCACCGTATTGCTGCCACCGATGCGCTGCTGCATGAGTTCGACGTCCTCGCCCTTGTAGGTGGCCCCGTGGTGGATGAATTCATCGACGACATCACCGGCCAGGGTGTAGATGCGCACCTCGGCCTCGGCCGGGAGGTTGAAGAACCAGAGCATCTGCTGGCGGTCGCTGTCGCCATCCCACATCGCCTGGCCGCGATAGGGATTGGGGAAAACCCCCACCGGCAGGCTGCTGCCCGCCTTGCGCGCCGGCGAACCGATTATGGCATAGGTCTTGTTCTCCAGAACGGAGCTTTCCAGACTGGGCAGCCTGTTCTTGGGATTGCCGCGGTCGAAGGAGGTCACGGCGAACCAGTACTCGCCGGGCCAGCCGGAGAGAAGATTGGTATTGGTGAAGCGGTAATAATAGCGGTGGCCGTTGATCACAGTGTCGGTCCGCACCGCTGCAAAGCCGGTGTCATAATTGAGGCCGTTGACCCGGTCGAATTCGGCCAGGAGGGTGCTCTCCCCCATGGATCCGGCCGTCTTGGGCGAGCTGTAGATGCGGTAGCCCTCGAAATCGATCTCGCGGGTGATCGGGTCCTCATAGTGCTCGGGGACATCATCCCAGAAGAGGGTCACCTCACCCTCGCCCGGCACCAGCAGCAGATTGGGCGAAGGGGGCGGACTGGGAAGGATGAAGCGGTCGATGATCCCGTTGCCGGCGGCGATGCCCTTGAGTGAATTGCTGTAGACATCCTCTTCAATGTCGAGCACGCCATCGCCGTCGCCGAAGACGGGTTCGCCGGCGTCCCAGCGTCTGTTGCCGTTAAGATCCAGATCGGCGCGGTAGAGGTCCTCATCGCCGTCGAGGAGGCCGCTGCGGTTGACATCCTCATCGGGATCGAGTTTGCCGTCACCGTCCACGTCCTCGCCGTTATAGGCGATCTTGGCCCATTCCGAATTGAGGCGGAGGTTGGCGCGGCGGGCGGGGGTATCCCCGGCGTCCTGGGTTGCCCACAGACCGCAGACAAGCGCGAAGGTGATCTGGGCGGAGGCACCCGGCTCCAGATCGCCGAGCGAACCGGCGGCCAACACCAGCATCCAGCTGCCGCGGTTGGCCAGATCGGTAGGGATGCCGCCGTTGGTGGGATCGTTGTAATACTTGCCCGTGTGCCGCCCGCGCAGCACTTCGTAACGCCCTTCGTCAGTCAGGGGCATGACATACTCGGGAAAATCCAGGGTAGAACTCGATGACCAACGCCACTGGTCATAGTTGACCCGCACTGAATCCTGACGCCGGGAGCAGCCCAGATAGCGGAGACCGAAGTAACTCTCCGCAAAGCCGTCATCCCCGTCGGCGTCGAACTGGTAGGCCATGTCATAGTCCTGGTCGAAGCCGTTGAAATTGTCATACCACGACCAGCCGCCGCCCGAGACGTAGATGCTGGTATAGTTCATATTGCCGACCGCGGCATCGGCCCAAATGCCGGCGTAGAGATCAGAGATTCTGTAGCGGGAGACGTTGGTGACCGTATAGTTGAGAATGACAAAGGCGTCGGTGTAGGGATAGTTCCAGGCGTAGCTCTCGAGAGTGACGCTCAAACCGAGGGGAGTATGATTGGGGATCTCGAAATCGGTCCCCGGCACCCGGGTGTTCAGGTCGGTGAAGGTGGAAACGAAATCCTGATGTGAGACGGCATCAGGTGAGAAGTAGGGGGAAGTGACGATGGTGGAGCGGACCTGGACGGTGTCGCCGGCGGAGGCGGTGTTGGTGAATTCAAAGCCCTCTTCGCCGGCTTCGAAGACCCCGTCGACGATGGCGGTGGAGACATGCACCATGCCGTCGGGACCGCCGCGGCCGCCGACCCAGAGTCCTCCAAAGGACATATGTTCGATCTGATCCCGGGGATTGTCGGCTTGCAGCTTGTACATACAGGAAGGCTGGTTGGGATTATTATATCCCTCCCCGATCACGCCATAATTGGTCACGGTGAGCCCGAGGTTGCCGACATTGTGGTAATGCCAATAATCGTCGATCGCGCTCTTTTGCAAACGCGGCGTGCCGCGCGGCCGGTCATCGCGCGAAGGCTGGGCGGCAACCGGAACAGCTGAAACCAGAGTGAGAAGAAGGATGGTGAGTATTCGTGAATGGCTTGGCAAGGGAGAGTCCTTTTCTACTACCCAAAAAAGTGATATGTAAAATACCACTTTTTTTATTAAATGTCAACCCAATCAATTCGGAAAAACGATTTTAGGCCGGCGGCATCCCTTCAGGCGCCCTGGTTGATGGTGATATAGCGTTCACGCTTGTTCGCCTTGAGCTTGTCGAGGTGGACCAGGATGAGGCCGTCGACGCAGTCGCCGAAATCCTTGTCGACGCCGAATTCGATAAAGGAGACCCCACCCTCCTCACACAGCTCGGAGTACTGCTTGTAGAGTACGGGGATGGAAAAACCGAGCACCTTGAGCGATTCTTTGAGCTTGCGCAGCTCCTCGCGAAAATCACGGCGCGGAAAGAGCCCTGCCAGCTCCTCCTGTTGATACTGCGAGATGCGGAAGGGGCTGACGTGGGGGGCGAGGGCCGGGTCGCCGGGGAACCAGATCTGATAAAAATAGACCAGCAGCGCCTTGGCCTGCTCGGTGTAGGTGTTGCTGATGCTCACTGGACCCAGCAGGTAATTAACCTCCGGGTGGTTGACGACATAGGCGCCGATGCCCTGCCAGAGATAGTCCAGGGCGTTGCTCTTCCAGTATTTGGGCTGCACAAAACTGCGGCCAAGTTCGAGGGCTTGATCGAGGATCGGCGCGGCGGCCGCGGCGTATTTGAAAAGGGTATTGGTGTAGAGCCCGTCGAGCCCGTGCCCGTCGATGACCTGGCGGCAATTGCCCACCCGGTAGGAGCCGATGATTTCGAGCGCATCGTCATCCCAGAGGACGATATGCTGATAATGACGGTCAAACCGGTCGAGGTCCAGCTTCAATCCCGTCCCCTCGCCTACCTTGCGGAAGGTCTGCTACGCAGGCGGGCGATCTCCCGCATCACCCGATGGGCGTTGTTAAAATCGACCAGATAGATTTTTTTGCCGTCGCTGGTCCTGCCGAGCAGAGTGGAGGAGGCCAGCTCCCGCTTGAGCTGCCTGCGGTCGACCGGGTGAATGATGGTCTTTTCAGTCTTGAAGATGATGGAGCGTTTCTTGTGCGCGAGCAGATAGGTCTGCTTGCGTAAAAGACGGGTCAACACCCTGCCCTTGATCATGCTGGAGCTGAAGACCGCGCCCGGGATCGGATCCCCGACAACGAAACGCAGCGATCGGCCGCGTTTGTTAAAGATCTCCCGGGGGAGCAGAAGGGTGGAAAATCGCTTGTTGAGCAGCGAGATGATATAGAACAGGAGAGAATTTCTGCCCCGGACGTAAACCGGGAGCACCGGTACGTCATACTTTTTGGCAAAGTAGACCGGGCCATTGAGCCATCTGGGATCGCGGATGCCCTTCCAGGACAGCCGGCTGACCTCGGCAGCAGGAAAAAACAGCACCGCCTCCTCCGCGAGCAGGGACTCCCCGATCCGCGCCACATGCTCCTTCTGGGTTTGCGCGGAGAAGACATTGTAGGGCAAAAAGAAATCAGCGAGGTTTTCAAAGACCATCAACACTTCGTTGGTGATGATTTTCGTGTCCGCCCGCACATCACAGATCGCACGCAGCAGGGCAAGGCCATCCAGCGCCCCCAGAGGATGGTTGGCGACCACAATCAGCTTGCCCTCCGAGGGGATTTTTTGGCGATCGATGCTGGAAAGATAGTAGGAAAAGTTGAGTTCCTCAAAAACCTCGTCGACAAAAGCCAGACCGCTGGATTCGCCGTGCCTGCGGATTTGGGAGTTGATCTCCTCCACCCGCAGCAGCCGGCCGAGACAGCTGATGACGAGACGTTCAACGACAGGGGGATATTTCCCCAGTAAACCGGGGGCCCTGGAGGCTATGATCTCACGGATGTCCAGCTCCTTCATCACACCATCCTCTTGTTAACTCAGCTGGAAGAACGATCCCCCATGATTGATCCTGCCGGGCAGATGCACCACAAGGAAAGAGATAACAGGGCGGCAGAGGTCTGCAGCATGACAGGTCGCTGATTTTGATAATCTAACAATATTTTCCATCGGAGTCAAAAGATTAATTGCTGATGCCGATGGCCCGGCGCAAAGCCTGTGCATTTGCGTCCACTTTTTTTCTTAACCGTTTCTTAACACGGGCTTCATGCTCAGGAAACATCCGTTTGCTATCTTATACCGTCAAACTAAAGCTGCACTGCGGGGAAGAACCCAATTCTCCAGGAGGAGAGATGAAAAAAATCGCCCTGATCGCCCTGGCCGCCCTGATGGCCTTCTCGGCAGCGGTCTCCGCCCAGGATTTCATCCAGATCAAGGGATCGGATACCTCGGTAAATCTGGTTCAGCGCCTTGCTGAGGTTTTTATGGAAACCAACCCCAACACCGCCATCGCTGTGACCGGCGGCGGATCGGGTGTCGGTATCGCCGCCCTGATCGCTAACAAGGTGCAGATCGCGGATGCCTCGCGGCCGATGAAAGAGAAGGAATACGCCGCCGCCAAGGAGAACGGCGTCATCGCCACCGAAATCGCCATCGGCATCGACGCCCTCTCGGTCGTCGTCCACCACGACAATCCGGTCAAATCGCTCAGCATGGCCCAGGTCGGCGCGATCTTCCGCGGCGAGGTGACCAACTGGAAAGAGGTCGGCGGACCCAACCTGCCTATCTCACTTTATGGCCGCCAGCCCAACTCCGGCACCTATGTCTTCTTCCAGGAGCACGTCCTCGGCAACAAGGACTACTCTGCCAGAATGAAGCAGATGAACGGCAACGCCCAGATCATTGAAGCCGTCAGCAGCGACAAGTCCGGCATCAGCTACGTCGGTGTCGGCTACCTCTTCGATGACAAGGGCCAGATTCTGCCGGGCATCAAGGTGCTCGAGATCTCCGCGGGCGCTGCCAAACCGGTGAGCCCCCTGCTGAAGGAGAACATTCAGCGCGGCGACTATCCCATCGCCCGCGCCCTCTATCAGTACACCAATGGCAAACCCAAAGGCCAGGTCAAGGATTTCATCGCCTTTATCCTCAGCCCTGCAGGCCAGAGGGTGGTCGAGGAGATGGGATTCTACCCGGTCGCTGGCAAGTACCTCGAGAACAATACAAAAGCCGGTTTCTGATGCAAAAGCGCAGACTCACCAGTCGAATCAAGGAGCAGGCCATTGAGAAGTTTTTTTTTCTCAATGGCCTCTTCGCCATCCTGGTGCTGGCGGGCATCTTCATCCTGCTGCTGGTCCAGGCCTGGCCGGCGGTCAAGGAGCTCGGTCTCAAGGCCTTCGCTGCCAGCCGCTGGGAGCCCACCTCCCCGGTCCAGGAGACCCACGGCATCCTCGCCCTGCTGGTGGGGACCATGATGGTCTCCGTCGGCGCGATGCTGCTGGCCGTGCCTCTCGGCATCGCCACAGCGGCCTGGCTGGCTGATGTCGCCCACGCCCGGGTCCGCGAGGCGGTCAAACCGGTCATCGAACTCCTCGCCGCCATACCCTCGGTCGTGGTCGGGTTTCTCGGCCTGGTGGTCCTGAGCCCCCTTTTGGCCCGGCTCTTCAACACCTCGAGCGGACTCAATGCGGTGAACGGCTCCATTCTGCTCGCCGTCATGGCCTTGCCGACCATCATCAGCATCTCGGAGGACGCGATTATCGCTGTGCCCCAGGAGCTCAAGAGCGCATCACTAGCCCTGGGCGCAAACAAGTGGCAGACCCTGGCCCGCGTCACCGTCCCCTCCGCCCTCTCCGGCATTATCGCTGCCGTTATGCTCGGGATGGGCAGGGCGATCGGCGAAACCATGACCGTCCTCATGGTCTGCGGCAACGCGGCGGCGATGCCGCACAGCTATCTGGATCCGGTACGGACCATGACCGCCACCATCGCCATCGAGCTCGGCGAGACCGTCCAGGGCAGCACTCACTACCATTCGCTCTTCGTCATCGCGGCGGTTCTTTTTATCATCACATTCCTCTTCAACCTGATCTCGGATATCGTCCTCCAGCGTTACCAGAAGGTGATGCGATGAAATGGAATATGCGCAACCTCCAGCAGCAGCTCGGCTTCGCCCTGCTCCGACTGGCCGTGGGCCTGGTGCTGCTCACGATCTTTTATATCGTCTGGGACATCCTCTCCAAGGGCGCCGGCGCGCTTAGCTGGGAATTCATCACCGCCAAGCCGCGCAAGGGCATGACCGAGGGGGGCATCTGGCCGGCTATCGTCGGCACCTTCTGGGTGAGCATAGTCACCATCCTTTTTTCAGTGCCGGTCGGCATCTTCGCCGCCATCTATCTCAACGAGTACGCCTCGCAGGGACGACTGGTGCGCCTGGTCCGCCTGGCCATTCGCAACCTCTCCGGCGTACCCTCCATCGTGTATGGACTCTTCGGATTCGCACTTTTTGTGAATATGGCAAACCTCGGCCTCTCAGTCCTCTCCGCCGGCCTCACCCTCGGGCTGTTGACCCTGCCCTGGACCATCACCGCCAGCGAAGAGGCGCTCAAGACCGTTCCCCTTTCCTACCGGGAAGGGGCGCTGGCCCTGGGCGCCACCAGATGGCAGACCATCCGCACCAATGTGCTGCCCTATGCCATCCCCGGCATGCTGACCGGGACGATTCTCGGCCTGGCGCGCGCCGCCGGCGAGACCGCCCCCATCCTCTTCACCGGAGTGGCCTTTTTCTGGCCTCATCTCCACGGCTTTCCCCAGGTGCTGACCAGCCAGTTCATGGCCCTGCCCTATCATCTTTTCATCATGGCCACCCAGCACCACGAGATCGTCAAGGTGCGGCCGTTGGCTTATGGCACCGCCCTGGTCCTGCTGGTGCTCGTGCTGGCGATGAATTTCAGCGCCACCTGGATCCGCTACCGCTTCCGTAAAAAATTCAAACGCGCCTGACCGCGCGGCATCGATTCAGATAAGGAAAAGCCCATGTCAACCCCGGCGATCTCAGCGGAAAATTTTTCCTTCTTCTACGGCTCATTCAAGGCCCTGAACGGCATCAACCTGACCATCGAGAAAAATCAGGTCACCGCCCTGATTGGCCCCTCCGGATGCGGCAAGTCGACCTTTCTGCGCTCGCTCAACCGCATGAACGAAATCATCCCGAACACCCGGGTGGAGGGACGCATCACTCTCGAGGGCGAGGACATCTATGACCGCTCGGTCGATGTGGTCGATTTGCGCCGTCGTGTCGGTATGGTCTTCCAGAAATCGAACCCCTTTCCCAAATCGATCTTCGACAACGTCGCCTACGGCCTGCGCATCAACGGCATCAGGGACAAGGCCCTCATCGAGGCGCGCGTAGAGCAAAGCCTGAAAGACGCCGCCCTCTGGGATGAGGTCAAGGAGCGCCTCGGCAACTCCGCCATGGATCTCTCCGGCGGACAGCAGCAGCGGCTCTGCATCGCCCGCGCCCTGGCGGTTCAGCCGGAGGTTGTGCTGATGGATGAGCCGGCCTCCGCTCTCGACCCCCTGGCGACTCAGAAGATCGAGGAGCTGGTTTTCTCGCTCAAGGAGCACTATACCATCGTCATCGTCACCCACAACATGCAGCAGGCGGCCCGGGTGAGTGATGTCACCGCCTTTTTTTATCTCGGCCAGCTCATCGAAGCGGACCGCACGGAAAGGATATTCACCACACCATCCAAAAAGCAGACCGAAGACTATATCACCGGCCGCTTCGGATGATCCCCCCAAGGAGCCTCAGATGAAAAATCACTTCAGCCAGGAAATGGCGAGCCTGAAAAAGAACATCCAGCAGGTGGCCGAACTCGTCGACACACAGCTCGAGTTCGCCATCCGCGCCATGCAGACCGGCAACATGGAGCTGTGTAAATTTGTGCGCAGCCGCGATCGCGAGATCGACGCCTATGACAATCTCATTCAGGCGCAATGTGAGAACATCCTCGCCCTCTTTCAGCCGGTCGCCGGCGACCTCCGCTTCATCATGGCTGCCCTGATGATCAACAATCAGCTCGAACGGTGCGGCGACATCGCCGTCAATATCGTGCAGCGTGTGCAAAAGACCGTCGACAATCGCAAGTTGCTCGAGGAGATCGGGCTGCAGCAGCTGGGCGAGGAGGCGCGCGGGATGGCCCGCGATGCCATCGAAGCCTTTATCAACAACAATCTCGAGCTGGCTGAAGCGATCCGCGCGCGGGATGACCAGGTGGATGACCACTGCCGCGCTATCTTCGACACCCTCATCGCCAGGATGCAGGCCCAGTCGGAATGGGTCGAACCCGGTGCCCATTTTATCGTCCTCTCCCGCCACCTCGAACGGTTGGCTGACCACGCCACCAATATCGCCGAAGAGGTCATCTTCCTGATCGAGGCGCGCATCGTCGCCCACCAGGGCGATCAGAAGGGCCGGCTCCCCCTGAACAAGCCGCCCCGGAGCAATCGCGCCGAAGAATCGGCGGCCGCGGGAAATAATCCTTGAGAATCGCCGAATAAAGGATTATCTTAAATAAACGGGCGCCGCAGCGACCGGCCGCTTATGCCCAGACGGGATCTTTATGGCAAAGAAAATTCTCATCGTCGATGACGAGCAGGAGATCCTCGATCTGCTCACCTTCAATCTCCGAAGGGAGGGCTATGAAACCCTGGCCGTCGCTGATGGCGAGGCCGCCCTCGTCCAGGCACATGCAGCCAGACCCGACCTCATCATCCTCGATGTGATGCTGCCCGGCAAGGATGGCTGGGAGGTGCTGCGCAGCCTTCGCCAGGATCCAGCCACCCGCAGCGTGCCGGTGGTGTTTCTTACCGCCCGGGAGAGCGAAATCGACGAGGTGGTCGGCCTTGAGCTGGGCGCGGATGACTATATCATCAAACCCATCAGCATGCACAAGCTGCTGGCGCGAATCAAGCTGGCCCTGCGCAAGGCCAACACGCCGGTCGAGTCATCGACGGAAATACTGACCTTCGGCGCCGTCGCCATCGACGCCGCCAACTATAGCATCACCATCGCGGATCAACCGGTCCCCTTTACCAAGAAAGAGTTCGAAATCCTCCTCTATCTGGTGCGGCGACCCGGACGCGTCATCAGCAGAGAAACCCTGCTCAACGAACTCTGGGGCGATGAGGTCGTGGTCATCGACCGCACCATCGACGTCCACATCCGCAAGATCCGTGAAAAACTCGGCGACACTGAGATGCATCATATCGAAACCATTAAAGGCGTCGGCTACCGATTCATTACCGGGACCTGAATCATGTCAAAATTTCCTCTCAGAAGCAAGCTCACTCTGATCCACCTCCTGCTCATCACGGTGGTTACCCTCTTCGGCAGCCTCTTTGCCATTGTGACGGCTCAGCGTTATTATCAGAAGCGCCTGGACCACTTTATTCAGACCCAACTCGCCCAGGTGCAAAGCCTGATCGAAAAGAGCGATTTGGGCGACCTCTCCCTGCCGGCCCACTATGCCATCCTGAGAGATTATGCCCATGCGGCAGGATTCCGGCTGACTCTGGTCGATTCCTCGGGCGGGGTTCGCTTCGACTCCAACGTTGGCGCCGATTCGCTCTTGCGCATGGAAAACCATCGCGACCGGCCGGAAATCCGCCAGGCCCTGCGCGACGGCATGGGCCGTCAGAGACGCCTCAGCACCACCCTGAATCAGCCCTTCTACTATGGCGCCCTCCGTCTCAAACTCGACTATCTGCCCCAAACCGCGGGCGAAACCGCCCGCTATATCCGCATCGCCTATCCCCTCGCCGAGATCGAACAGCAGTTCAGCGATCTGCGCACAAAGATCCTCTTCGCCAACCTTATGGCCCTGCTTCTGATCGGATTGCTCAGCTACTGGCTGGCCGGCCGGCTCTCCTATCCCATCCAGAAGCTCGCCGCCGTCGCCGAAAAGGTCAAACGCGGAGATCTGGAGGCCAGCTTCCAGCACAAAAGCCGCGACGAGATCGGCGAACTGGCTGACCTGCTCAACCAGATGCTCGGCAAACTTCGCGTCGACCTGGTGCAGCTGCGCAAGCTCGAACAGGTGCGCAGCCAGTTCCTCGGCAATGTCTCACATGAGCTGCGCACCCCGATTTTTACCCTGCAGGGCTATCTCGAAACCCTGCTCAACTCCAAATTCGACACCCCGGAACAGCAAAAGGAGTTCATCAACCGGGCCTATCAGCAGGCGGGAAGACTCAACAACCTCCTCACCGATCTGATCGATATCAGCCGCATTGAATCCGGCGAAATGAAGCTGATCTTCCGCCCCTTTGATGTGAAAGCCCTCCTCGCCAGAGTCGTCGAGGAGCTGCAAAGCAAGGCCCACTACTACGGGGTGACGCTCACCTTCGCCAGCCCCGCCTCCGACGAAATGCTGGCCGCCAATGGCGATCCCGAACGGCTGACCCAGGCAATCACCAATCTGGCCGAAAACGCCATCAAGTATAACCTGCAGGGCGGCAAGGTAGAGATCGGCTGCCGCCGCATTGGCGAGCAAATTGAAATCCATGTGGCCGATACCGGCCGCGGCATCCCCCAGGAACATCTGCCGCGCATATTCGAACGCTTTTACCGGGTGGACAAGGAACGCTCACGCGCCGTCGGCGGTACCGGTCTGGGACTGGCCATCGTCAAACATATCGTCGAAGCCCACGGCAGCCGCATCGAGGTGCAAAGCGAAATCGACAAAGGCTCCCGTTTCAGCTTCCGGCTCAAATAGCGTATCCGGCCAGCCCGTCACCCTGCTTTTAACGGAATCAGTATGAAATCTCTTCATATGATCATCTTGATCGGACTCTCTGTCCATTCCGCCTGGTGCCAGCCGGTGATTCTCAAAGGCCGGGTGCTCGACGTCAACACCCGCAATGAGATCCCCTTTGCCAACATCTTTGTGAAAGGCTCCCAGGTCGGCACCACCAGCGACTTCGCCGGACGCTTCACCCTTTCCGTCCCCGAGCCCTCAGATGAGACCATCCTCGTTTTCCAGCATGTCGCCTACCTCCCCACCGAAGTAAAACTGGGCGAAACCTGGAAAAACACCATCCTCCTGCAGCCCCGGGTGATTCCCATCGCCTCCGTCGACATCCAGGCCACTTCGGGTGGTCTGCAGCTCTCCAGAGATCTGCCCCAGGCCGTCTCGGTATTCACTGCCGCCTCACTTCAGCTGCGCGGCTATATGGATGCCGGCGATTTTTTGCGCACCGACCACAGCGTGCAGGTCGAGGAACAGCTCGACGGCAAAAAGACCGTCGCCATCCGCGGCGGCAACGCTGATGAAGTGGTGGTCCTTTACAATGGCATCCGGCTCAACAGTGCCGTCGACAACATTTTTGACCTCTCCCTCATCGACCTCGAGGATGTCGACCGCATGGAGGTCGTCAAGGGAAGCCACACCTCCCTCTTCGGCTCGGATGCCCTCGCCGGCGCCATCAACATCGTCAGCAAGGTCAAGCAGGACTACCATTTACGCCTGCAGCAGCGCTTCGGCACCTACAACTCAGGGCAGTGGGGCGTGCAGGCCTACCTCCCGGCCGGGCGGCTGCACACAGCCTACCGCTTCAAGCAGGGGGCCCTGCGGCGTCAGTATGAAGAGGGCGGCTTGAGCGAGGAGATGGAGAACCGCTCCACCCACCATACCGCCGACCTCCTCTTTGAACTGCCTTCCAGCGCAGGTGTGCCGAATCTTCTCACCGGCACACTGATCCATTCCGACTCCCGTTTCGAAAATCCCGGGGAGAGGGAAAAGCTCGCCGATCTCAACCAGGTCGCGGCCTTGCGGTTCGAAGGCGGCATCTCCGTTTTGCGTCATCTCCAGGGCATGGTCGCCTGGCATC
Source organism: bacterium (assembly GCA_029554865.1). Lineage (GTDB taxonomy): Bacteria > Zhuqueibacterota > Zhuqueibacteria > Residuimicrobiales > Residuimicrobiaceae > JAKPUX01. The sequence continues at coordinate 11,933 of JAKPUX010000074.1, forward strand.
ACCTCAAACAGGAACAGGAATATGTCGTGCGCACGGCGCCGGCCCGCCGCCTCTACCACGATCGCAGCCTGACCGCCAGCCTCGGCCACACCACCAACCTGGGCTTCAGCGAGCTGCTCCTCAACTACCAGTTTGAGAACACCGATGTGGAGCTGGGCGAATACCGCGGCTACCAGCAGAATGCACTGCTGGACTATCTTTCAGCCCGCTTCGACCGCCAGCATCATGGCGCCGTGCTCATCGCCAAGAGCCGGCTGGCGAGCGGCTCCCCCACCTTCCCCGCCGCCCACATCGACCTCAGCCTGCGCTATGACCGGCTCAAGGAGGGCGAACCCCGGAATCTCACCGCCGCCGGGAGCGCCGGAGCCCTGATCTACACCCCGAAAACCTGGCAGGAGACCACCGCCAAATTATCCGCCAATCTCGCCGGCAAAGGCAGCGACTGGCTTTTCAATGGCTATCTCAACTACGGCAGCAGCGTCAAATTCCCGACCCTGCTGCAGCAGATCAGCGCCCCTTACTTCGCCTCCACCGTCAATCCCCTCGAGCCCGAAAGAAATCGCACCTCCGAAATCGGCCTCGAGTTCACCCGCGACCTCCGTGACGTCCCCTCTCTCTACGGCTGGCGCTTCGAGGCCAATATCTTCAGAACCTATTACGACAACAAACTCAGACCCTACTACAGCCGCGGCTACACCTTCGCCTTTTATGAGTCCCTTCCGGATGCCCAAATCACCGGCTACGAAGGCAAGATGACCGCCTTCCTCGCCAGGAAAAAAATCACCACGGCTCTCGGCCTGGCCCGCTATGACATTCCTGAAAAAGCGGCCTTTCCCTTCAAATCGGAGAACAAGGTCACCCTCGATCTGCGTATCGACCATACCGGCTTCGCCTTCAATGCCTTCATCTTCCATGAGAGTGATCAGGTGGGCTGGAGCCGGCTGGGGGTAAACGAATTCGCTGAAATCACCCTGCCCGGACGCACCGATCTGGACCTGCATCTCAGCAAGAATATACCGTTCCACAGCTTCGAGCTCCTCAGCAGCCTGAGCGCCCGCAATCTGCTCGCCGCCGATGACGCAGAACTCTCGGGACTGGCCCTGCGCGACCGCCGCTTCTATCTGACCCTGGGCCTGCAATATTAAGGATATTTATCATGCCAGCCGCCACCCCGAAATCCCTGCTTTTTATCTTTGCCGCCGCTCTGTCTGTCGGCTTCTCCTGCACCGAAAACCCCTTCTCCGGCGATGACAAAATCAACCGGGTCAACCGTACCATAAGCGGCCAGGTGCGGCTTAACGACAGCAGCTCACCCGCTGAAACCTGGGTCTGGCTCGAAACCCTCAACCTCGGCACCCGCAGCGCGGCGGATGGCACCTTCAAACTCATGCTCCCCTCCGCCTCCGCCCAGCCGGGCGGGGGCCTGACCGGAGAGTTTACTCTCTATTTCTACCGCGCCAATTACCGCCTGGCAACCCGTAAAATCTTTCTGCGAACCGGCACCATCGAGCCCGACACCGGCGGCCTGGACAGCAAGGGCAGAATCATCGAGGAGATCCTGCTGACCAAGCTGATCACCCTTGGCACCCGCGTTGTGCCCACCTCCATCCCCGCCACCGCTGACACCTCGCTCTTCGTCTATCTGGACCTCCAGGGCCTTGTCAGCTCCACCTCGTGCGGCCTACCCACCATCGTCATGAACCAGGCCGTGCTGCTGAACGGTTTTCTTCTGCAAAGCGAAGCCAGGCCTGAAATCGTCCACACGGTCGTGCCCTATCCTGAGCACAGCCGGCCCCTCAATTACATCCCCGCTCCGCTGGAGGAGGTCTCCTACGGCTGCGACTATGCCGTCAGGGCTGGCATGCTGGCCGCAGGCCGCTATACAGTGATTCCTTACGTCCTCATCCGGCAGAGCGCTCTCCCTGAGGAACTCTTGGGTAGCCTCGGCCCCGCCCCTGAATCCTTTGATGCACGCTATCTGGTCCTGCCCTTCACACGCAGCTGCGCTACACTCGTCGTCGAATAGCCGCCCATCGCTATCCGCAAAGTGAAGGGCGCGCGGCTACACTATGTATAACCTGTCTCCATCCGGGCCCCGCTGCGCAGGGCCTATTCTCAAGGAATCGTATGTCCATCAAACAAAAGGCTATCCATGGTGTAATCTGGACCGGCATCGCCAAGGCGAGCATGCAGATCGTCCTCTTCCTCCTCATGCTGGTTCTGGCGCGCCTGCTCTCTCCGGAGGATTTTGGCATTGTCGGCATGGCCGCCATCGTCACCGTGGCGATCTCCATGGTTAACGACCGCGGGCTCGGCACCGCGATCATCCAGAAAAGCACCCTCAGCCAGGAACATCTCTCCTCGGTCTTTTGGGGCGGGATCGCCTTCAGCCTCCTGCTGTTCGCGGCGACTATTGTGGCGTCGTATCCCATGGCCCTCTTTTTCAAGAATCCCCTGGTCCAGCCGGTGGTTGCGGTTCAGGGCGCCGGATTTGTCATCGGTTCCCTTGGCATCGTCCAGAAATCAATCCTCAACAAGGATCTCGAATTCAAAAAACTGGCCGTCATGGAGGTTATCTCCTCCGTGGCCAGCGGAGTGGTCTCCATCACCCTGGCCCTGATGCGGTTCGGAGTCTGGAGCCTGGTCATCGGCGCCCTGGTGCGCGACGGCGTCAACGTCCTGCTGGTCTGGATCTACTCCCGCTGGCGCCCGCGCCTCTTCTTCTCCTGGCGCCAGTTCAAGGAGCTCTTCTCCTTCAGCGCCAACGTCCTCGGCAACGATGTCGTCTCCTATGCCGTCACCAACATGGACGTGGTTATCATCGGCCGCATGCTGGGCACCGAGGCCCTCGGCTATTACACCCTCGCCCTCAACCTGGTCAAGATGCCGGTCACCCGCCTCTCGGGGGTGGTCTCCAAGGTCGCTTTTCCGGCCTTCTCAGCCATCCAGGATGATATGAAAAAGCTGCGCAAGGGCTTTCTCAAAGCCTCGGCCTTGCTCTCCCTGATCATCTTCCCCCTGCTGCTCGGGCTGGCTCTCTTCGCACGTGAGTTCATCGCCCTCTTCATGGGGGAGAAATGGATGCCCATGGCCATGCCTCTGATTATCCTGGTGCCGATGGGACTGGCCAAATCGGTAGGGGTCATCCGCTGGCCGGTGCTGATGGCCCTCGGTCGGCCGGATGTTGAATTGAAATGGAACCTCGCCTATATCCTGCCCCTCGCCGCCTGCATCTATTTAGGCGCGCGTCACAGCCTTGAAGGAGCGGCAGCGGGCATTTCCCTGCTCCTGGTCCTCACCTTTCCCCTGGTGCAAACCATCTCGGACCGTATCATCCATCTGGGAGACCGCGAGTTTTATCGCTCCATCGCCCCGGCTGCAGCGGCCGGTGGCGCCATGGTCCTGGTGACCCTGCTGGCCAAATCACTCTTGCTGCCGCTGATCTCCTCCAATACCCTCTTTCTCTTCATCGGCGGATTCCTCATCGCCGCGGCGGTCTATATGCTGGTGCTTCTCACCACCGCGCGCCCCACCCTGCGGAACATCAGGGAGTTTATCCGACCAGATGGCAGCAGCGAAAAAGAGCGCCGTAAAAAGGCGGCTTCTGAAACCAATCCCTAGCAGGGACGACGGAACTATCTTTTTACCACACCCGGAGCCTGACCATGTTTTTCAGCTGTTTTTTGGGGAAGAGGGGAGATGATACGCAGTGGCAAGCCGCTCTGGATGACCATGCCCGCTGGCTCGGCCTCGCCGTCCATCGGGAGAGCTGCCCCTGCGGCGAGGGGTGGCTCTTCGCCGCGGCCTGGCTGATGCCGGCCGCCGCGCCCGGATTCCTGCCGATCAGGAAAAGGGAGGAGCAGTGGAGCTGTTCGACCGATACCGGCCTGGCCGATGAGGCCGCTCTGGATGCCGAGATCGGACGGGCGGAGAAGCCCGGGGCCTTTAACTATCCGGACAATCCCATCATCACCTTCCTGCCGGAAAACAGGACCTTGCGCATCACGGTGCCCCCGACTGCCCCCGAACAGTGCTTTGTCGCTGTCGATCACCGCGGCCTGATGATGGGGAATGACCTCCGCCTGCTGCGGCGCTGGAAACCGGGCGCACTCGATCCCGCCGCTGTCTATGCCCTTTTGCAATTCCGCGCCATCCCCCCGCCTCTTTCCCTCTACACCGGCATCGCCCGCATTCCCAACGGCCATCAGTTCCTCGGCCACGCCGGTGAAGCCAGCTTCACGTTTACCCCCTTTTTCTTTCCGGCTCAGGCCGGAACGCGGGAGGAGTTGACGCTTATCAGCGAGGAGGAGGCCCTGCACCGGTTTCAGCAGCATCTGGACGAAAACCTGCACGGCCTGCCCGACTCCTCGCTCCTCTTTTTCAGCGGCGGGGTCGACTCGACCCTCCTCGCCGCCCGCCTCACCGCGCTCGGAAAGAAAAAGGTGCAGCTGGTCAATTTCACTTTCGGGCCCGAAGACCCCGAGGGGAAGCTGGCGCTTGAGATGGCTGCGCTGCTCGGCATGCCCATTGAACAGCTCGCCTACCATGAGGAAGAATTTCCCGGCATGCTGACCCGTATCGGCCGCGAGTTCTCCTTCCCCTTCGGCGACTCCTCCGCCATCCCCGTCAATTTGATGATCCATGCCACCCTGCCCCGAGTGGGCTCCGCACGCACGGTCATCGAAGGGGTGGGGCCCGATCAAACCTTCGGGGCCAAGTTGCAGGACAAAAAATGGGGATGGGCGGAAGCCGCACCCGCGCTCGTGAGAGGGGCCGCAGCGGCCGTCTACAAGGGTATGGCGCTGTGGAAAAAGGAGAGCCCGCCTGGAACCATGGCCAATATTCTGCGCAAACGCTGGCAAATGCCGCGCGAGCAGGCCCAGATCATGGCCATCAATGCCCTCAATGGCATCGCCTATGCCACTCCTGAGCCGCTGCGCAGGGAACTCGACCAGGCCATCCATCTCCATTACCATCGACTCGGTGAAGGACTTGATGCCGATGACCTCTCCTGCCTGATCAATCTGCTCCATTTCTCCATCGGCACCGTCTGCGCCAAGTCCACCGACCTCTACCGCCTGTACGGGCTGCGGCCGGTCAACCCCTTCATGGCCAGGGAGGTGCTCGAGCTGAGCTTTGCCCTGCCGCACCATATCCGCTGCGCGCAGGGAAAACCCAAATCCCTGCTTAAAAAACTGGCGGCGCGCAGCGTGCCTCCGGCGCTGATCTACCGTCCCAAACAGGGATTCGATCCGCCTCTCGCCCGCATGGCCAGGCATCCGGTCATGCTGGAGTATCTCCACAGCCTCGTTCTGAACGACGCCAATCCCCTGCTCGCCTATCTGCACAAACCGGTGATGAAGAAAATGGTGGGATGGATAGAGGGGGGCAGGCGCCTGAGTTATGACGCCTACCGGTTCATCTGGATGGTTCTTTTCGCCTCGCTCTGGCTCGATCAGCAGGACTAGATCTTGAATCCCTTCATCAGATCGTACTGCTTCAACATGTCGGCGATATAGGTGATCGTGTCGCGCGGCAGCAGGGCATTGCTCCGGCCGCTCCTCACCCACATCGCGGCCCGGCGCTCCCCAAGGCTGCGCGCCACCAGGGCGCCGTCCACATCATAGGCATCGATCAGTGCGGAAAGATAACGGGCGCCGATGCGAATGTTGTAGACCGGGTTGAGCAGCACCTCATCCGGTGAGATCCAGTTCAGATGCTCCGAACGGGCGATGAAAGATCCGATCGTCGGGGTGATCTGCATCAGGCCCATGGCGCCGTAATCCGAGATGTACTCAGGATTCCAGGTGCCGTTGGTCTCCCGGGTGATGAAGGCGCAGAGCAGATCGGGGTCCAGACTGGTGTAATTGGTGCAGGCGTCGTGGATCTCCTGTGCGATCTCGTATTTGAGATGGGTGGGCATGGTGCGGTTGTACTGGCTGACGATGGCGATGATGCGCTGGATGTTGTACTGGCGCACGCTTTCGACGCTCATCGTCGAGTGCATGCCCTTGATCACCTGCTCGAGTTCGGCGATCTTGCGGATATAGCGCCGGTTGTAGGCGTATTTGATGCCCGCAACGACTATGATGATCAGGGCGAGAGCCGACAATATCCACAGGGCTTTCCTGAGATAGTCGGATAGTTTGTCCCGTTTATTGGCCATCGCTGCTCCATCCCGAAGAGGGTTTGGTTTATCTAAAATAAGCAAAACTTGCGCATCAATCAACGCTTTTCATCATCTTCCGTTTGTGACCGGCACACCGCGTCGCCGGGAAATTCCCTTGCTTGTTTCCCCAATTATGGATAATTTGCCCGCGATGATCCCACTAGCCTCAATAGTCTTCGCATCTTATGCGTTGATCCTCCTCTGGCTCGCCGCGGGCCTGATCCGTCTGCCCCGCCCGCACCTGGCCTCCTCTCCGCCCCCCTTTCTCAGCGTCATCGTGGCAGCGCGGGACGAGGCCGTACACCTCGAGACCTGCCTCGAAGCCCTGAGCCGGCAGGAGTACCCTGGCGAGTGGGAGCTATTCATCATCGATGATCAGTCCGTCGACCGCAGCCCGGATATTGCGCGGGAGGCCGCCGCCCGGCACCCAGGCTGGCACACAGCCGGAAACGATTTTGTCGGCCGCTGGCGCAGCAGTAAAAAGGGGGCCCTGGAGACGGCCTTCCTCCGCGCCCGCGGCGAGCTTTTACTTTTCACCGACGCCGATTGCACCCCGCCGCCGCAGTGGCTGGCGGGCATGGCTGCCGCCATGGGGTCCGAAAGCGTCCTCTGCGCCGGCTTTTCTCCGCTGGTGGCCCCGGACGCATCGCGGCTTTGGCGCGCCTTTCTCCTCGTGGACACCCTCGCCGCCGCCCTGGTCGCTGCCGGGGGGATTGGCCACGGCCGCGGCATCACCTGCAGCGGCCGCAGCCTCGCCTGCCGCAGGCACATCCTGTCGGAGATCGGCGGCTATGACGCCCTGCCCGATACCCTCTCCGGTGATGACGATTTCCTCCTCCAGGCTGTCGCCTCCTCGGGAAGGCACCGCCTCATCTACGCCCTCGCCCCCTCCACCGCCGTCCCTGCGCAGGGCCCCTCCGGATGGCGCGCCTTCATCAGGCAAAAACGCCGCCACCTTTCCGCCGGCAGCCGCTATAAACTCCCGATCCAACTGGGCTATACCCTCTATCACAGCGCCAATCTGCTTCTCTGGTCAACCCCCCTCGTCGGCCTCATCCACCGGCCGCTCCTGCTTTTCCTCCCGGCCAAAATTATCCTCGACGGACTTGTCCTCTTTTTGTGGAGCAGCAGACTGCACCAGCCCTTCAGCCTCGCGGGCTTGCTCGCCTGGGAGCCGCTCTTCCCCGTTTACCACCTTGTTGCATTCCCCCGGTGTGGAGAGGAGATCTCCTGGAAAACACGCTGAACAGTCATGAGCGCCTGTGGAGCAACTATGACCGCTGGGCGCTCGAGCGCGGCCGCCTCGCCGCCCGACTTTTGGCGGAATGGCTGCCCCTGCCGGGCAGCAGGATCCTCGACGCCGGCTGCGGCAGCGGAGGCGCCAGCCGGGCCCTGGCCGAAGCCGGCGCCCGGGTCACCGCCGTCGATCTTTTCCCCACTCCCCCGCATGGCCTGGCCAAAATGGATGCGCAGATCCAGTACGTCTGTGCGGACCTCTCCGCCTGGTCGTGCGATTGTCCCAACGACGGCGTCATCCTTTGGGATGTGCTCGAACACGTACCGGACCCCGCGTCGGCCCTTGTGAATATCCGCACAGCCCTCAAACCCGGCGGCCTCGCCCTCATCGCCACTCCCAACCGCTGGTCGCCCTTCAACGCCCTCTGCGATCCCCACTATGGATTGCCGGGAGTCTCCTTGTTCAACCGCAAGGCGGTCCGCCGCATCGTCTCCGGCTGGCTGGGCTGGCACCGTCCGGACAAGGCCGATTTTCCCCAACTTCTCTCCCTCGGCGCCCTTGAGAACCTCCTGCGCAAGGCCGGATTTTCATGGCGGTTCATCAACCACAGCCTCTTCGCCGCGGCCATGGATAATCCCGCAGGGCTATGGAACAGTCCCTGGCACCTCCGCCTCTTCACTGCGATCCGAGCTCACGGTTGGGAGAACATCCTGGACAAGGCGCTCAACGATGGCGCGGGTTTGCGCAACCGCTTGCTGATGCCGACCTTTTTCATCCTGGCCAGGGTGGAAACATGAAAGAGATCCCGATCAGATCCCTCCTCGCTGCCCTCACCCCGGGACGCACCCTCAACCTGCTCAAAGCCCTCGCCGGCGGCGCCTGCGGCCGCATCTCCGACCGCCCCCTGGCATGGGGCGCTCCCTATGTGCTCAGCGTGGAGCCCACCAATCTCTGCGACCTCCACTGCCCCCACTGCGAGACCGGAGCCGGGACGCTGTCCAGGCCCACCGGCTATTTGGACATGGAGCTCTATCGCACCATTCTTGAACTCAATCACGGCCATCTCCTCTATCTGCTCCTCTACGACCAGGGCGAGCCTCTCCTCCATCCGCACTTCCCGGAGATGGTACGGCTGGCTAAAAAGCAGGGGCTCTGCGTGGCCAGCAGCACCAACGGCCAGCGCCTCGCCGACTATTCTTATGCGCGCGAAATCGCCGCCAGCGGCATCGACGCCCTCATCATCTCCGCGGACGGCCTCACCCAGTCCACCTATGAGCTCTATCGCCGCGGAGGCAGCCTGGAAAAGGTGTGCAGCGGCCTCGCCGCACTCCGGGCAGCCCGGCGCGCCCGGGGCGGGCGCACCCCCCGCCTTTACCTCCAGTTCGTCGTCATGCGCCACAACGAGCATGAACTCCCGCTCCTGCGCGCCGAGGCCGCAAAATGGGGCGCCGACCAGGTGCTGGTCAAATCCCCCTATCTCCGCTCGGTCGAAGGAGCTGAGGAGATCCTCCCCGCAGAGGAACGTTACCGGCGTTACCGCTGCATCGAAGGGCACTGGCTCCGCAAGGAAAAAGCTGCGCGTCCCTGCCCCCGGCTCTGGTACTCCTCCGTGATTCACTGGGATGGAAAAGTCGTTCCCTGCTGTTTTGATAAAGACGGCTCTCATCTCCTCGGACACGCCTCCGAGCCGTTCAAAAAGCTCTTTCACGGCGAAGCTTACCGGCAGTTCCGCCGCCGGCAGTATTCCGCCCATGCTCCGCAAATCTGTCAGAACTGCACCGATGGCCTCAAAATATACCCGGCATAAGCGCACCCTGCTCATCTTCAAGGCGGTAATCGCCATCATCGTCCTGACCATGCTGGTACGGCATATCAGCATCGGGGAGCTGAAAACCGCCCTCCTCGAAGCCTGCATCGTCTGGATCATCCCGGCCGTGCTGCTGCTGGCACTGAACCTCTTCTTCCAGTTCAAACGCTGGGAGATGCTCGTCCGCCAGGTCCAGCCCCGGGCGCCGAAACGGCAGATCCTCTCCTCCCTGCTTTCGGGCATCACCCTGGGCTTCATCACCCCCGGCAGGGTGGGAGAATTCGGCCGGGCCTTTTTCATCGACGGCACCGATTGGCCCAAACTGCTGGGCCTAACCCTGCTCGACAAGAGCTACGCCTTTATGACGCTCCTCTTCCTCGGCCTCGTCGGCATGCTCCCCTACCTCAGGAGAGAGGTCGAGCTGCTGGTCTGGATGCCCTTGATCATCATCGCCCTCGCCTTTTTCGCCCTGCTCTTCCTTCTGCTCCTCCATCCGCCCTTTCTGGCCGGAATCCTGAAAAAGTTCAGAAAGCTCTGGGAACACCGCCGTAAAGTCGCCCAGATCGTCTCCAGCCTCGAACAGGTGCCGCCCCGGCTCGCCGTCCGAATCTCCCTGCTCGCCCTGGGGCAGGTCTTCACCTATCTCCTCCAGTTCTATCTCCTCATCCGCGCCTTTTCTCCCCTGCCCCTCCTTAGAGGCATACAGGCCCTGATGGCCACCCTCTGGGTGAAGACCATGCTCCCCATCTCCATCGGTGACCTCGGTGTGCGCGAGAGCGCTGCCATCTATTTTCTCGGCGAACTCGGGGTCGCCCAGGCCGCCGCCTTTGACGGCTCCCTTCTGCTCTTTTTTATCAACGTGCTGCTGCCCGCACTCGCCGGGCTGATCCTGCTGCTGCGCCGGGACGCCGCCGCCCGCAAGGCTCACTCTGGAAGAATCTGAGGTCTGTCATGATCCCCGCCCTCCTTTACCTTCTTCTCGCCATCGCCTACAGCCTCTTCATCGTCTGGATTCTGCAGGGGTTGCGCCGGATCAGAATGCCCTGGTCCGGAGAGATTGTAAAAAAAGTCTCCGTGATCATCGCCACCCGCGATGAGGAGCAAAACATCCCTTTCTCTCTGGGCACCCTGCTGAAACAGAGCCACCCGCGCACGCATCTGGAGATCATCGTCGTGGACGACCACTCCAGTGACCGGACGCGGAGCGTGGCCGAGGGCATCGCCGCCAAATTTCCCATGATCAGGGTCCTGGCCGCCCCTTCCTTCAGCAGTTCCATTGCCCCGAAAAAAGCGGCCCTCGCTGCGGGCATCGGAGCCGCCTCGGGCGAGATCATCCTCACCCTTGACGCCGATTGCGCTGCCCCCTCCGGTTGGGTGGAAAAAATGAGCGCCCCCTTTGCGGGCGACATCACGGCCGCCGCTTCGTGGGTTCTGATCCCCGAAGAGAAAAGCCTCCCCACCCAGATCGAATTCCTCGACGCTCTGGCCCTCCAGCTCATCGGCGCCGCCGCCATCGGCTGGGAAAAACCCTTCCTCGCCAATGGGGCCAATCTCGCCTTCCGCCGCCGCACCTTCCAGAAAATCGGCGGCTATGAGGGATTTGCCTACATGGGTTCCGGAGACGACGACCTTTTGCTGCAAAAACTGCACGCCGACGGGGACGGCAGGATCCTCTTCAATACCGATCCCGAGAGCGCAGTCACCACCCTGCCCTGCAAGTCATGGCGCGATTTCTTCAGGCAGCGCATCCGCTGGAGCTCCAAGGCCGCCTTCTATCCCACCTGGATAAAAGCCATCGAGGGCGCCGCCTTTGTTCACTATGTCACCCTCCTGCTCGGCATCCCCCTCGCCCTGCTGCTCTCCTTTCCCCTCTGGGTGCCTCTTCTCGCCCTGCTGTGCAAGATGACCTGCGACTATCTCCTCCTGCACAAGGGTGTACGCATGGTGCGCCGCAGCTGGAGTTGGCCAGGATTTTTCGGCGCCTCCCTGCTCCACATCGCCTACATCCCGGTTATCGGCCTCATCGGTCAGTTCGGCCGTTTTGAATGGAAAGGGCGCACCTATCGCCAGGGCCGGCTTGAGAAGAACGCGGCGACGAAAAGGGTTTGAATTCATCCGCATTATTGATATATTCTACGACAGACGCCGTCCACCCGCCAGAACGGACGACCCACCGGTCCGCAAGTATGCGTGAGAATATGCCCGATGAAAATTAAGACCGCACTGCTGTTAACCGGACTCGCTGCCTTTGCGTCCTCGGCACAGAGCGTGCATGTGCCGCTCGATTACTGGGGTTATGGCTTTCTCGAACGCATGGAAGCCAAGGGGCTCTTCCACAGCCTCGCCCTGCTCGACCGGCCTCTCAACCGCAACCAGGTGGCGCAGCTCATCGGCGAGATCGAAGATAAAGCGGCAGTCAAGCCTTCCTCATTGAGCGCCACCGACCTCAGGCTGCTCGAACAGCTCAAGGGCGACTTTGCCGACGAACTTTCATCACAGGGCGGCCGCTCGCTGCCCGCGCGCCGGGAACTGCATGCCGCGCGCTGGTCAGAAGGCCCGAACCAGGCCTGCATTGATCTCTACAGCCGCCTCAGCATCGTCTCCAACCGCGGCAGAAGCTACGACTCGCCTGAACTCCTTGCCGAAGGCACTCTCGGCGCGATCTTGCGCGGACAGCTCGGCGCCACCCTTGGCTTTTACGCCGACGCCCGCAATACCCTCACCCGCGGCGAGAAAACCGCCGGCGACCGGGACGAGAATTTTGACGTCTCCAAGGGCTCGCCGGTCGTCATCTCCGGCCCCAATCTCTTCCGCGACCGCGCCCTCGCCTATTTCGTCTGGGAAAAACCCTGGCTGCGCATTCAGGCCGGCCGGGATGAAATCGACTGGGGACCCGGATCCCACAGCGGCCTCGCCCTCACCCGCAACATGCCGCCGGCCGATATGATCCGTCTGGCCAGCCGCTTCCGCAAATTCGCCTTCAGCAGCGCCCATATCTGGCTCCGCACCCCCCTCGGCGCCAAATATCTCGCCGCCCACCGGCTCGATTTCCTCCTCCTGTCCGGTCTCCAGATCGGCGCTGGCGAGACCGTGGTCTATGGCAAACGCGACATTGAAATGTCCTATCTCAATCCCCTCATGCTCTACCATGTGGCGGAACACCACCTCGGCGACCGCGACAACAATACCCTGTTCCTCAACCTCAGCTGCACCTTGCTGCGTGGCACGCGCTTCTACGCCGAGTACTTTATCGACGACATGACCTCGACTGAAAGCCTCACCCGCTACTTCGGCAACAAATTCGCCTTTATGACCGGGGTGCTCTGGAGCGATCCCCTCGGAGCCCGGAACCTCGACCTCCGTTTCGAATACAGCCGCGTCGAGCCCTTTGTCTACGCCCATCACGATTCCTTGAATATTTATACCCATTACGATAAAACCATTGGCCATTGGCTCGGGCCCAACTCGGATTCGGCCTGGCTGCTGGCAGCCCGCCAGTTCGGTCGTGATCTGCGGCTGGAGGCCAGCCTCGAGCGCATCCGCAAGGGGGAGGGCGCAGCTGACACCCGGGCCCGGCCCGCGCAGGGCACTGTCAAGCAGTTCCTCGGCGGAGTGGTCGAAAAGCGCTACCTGGCCGGCCTGCGCCTCCAGGAGCAGGTCCGCCGCGACCTCTTCGTCTCGGTCGCCTATACCTACGCCCACATCCGCAACGCCGGCCGCGTCGAGGGCCTCTCCGGAGACGACCACCTCGCCCGTTTCGAAATCGCCTATAACTATTAACGGACGAAGATGACCGCCCTCCTGCTCCTGCTCACGCTTCTCTACATGGTCGCCCTGCTCCTCATCTCCCGCGGCCTCAGCCGGCTCCAGCCCCCGGCGGCCCCGGCGACCAGACCCTTTATCTCGGTCATCATCGCCGCCCGCAACGAGGCCGACCATGTCACCCCCCTTCTGGAGGCCCTCGCCCGCCAGGATTATCCGCGCGAACAGCACGAAATCATCATCGTCGATGACGCCTCCAGCGACGGCACCGCGGAGACTATTGAGCAGTGGCTCCGGGCGAACCCGCACTGCCCCATCCGCCTGCTGCACAGCGAGGGACGCGACCAGGTGATCTCTACCAAGAAACATGCCCTCGCACAGGGCATCAACGCCGCCCGGGGCGAAATCCTCCTCTTCACCGACGCCGACTGCCAGCCCCCCACCACCTGGATCTCCTCCCTGTGCGCCCGCTTCGGCGATCAGGTCGGCATGGTGATCGGCTACTCTCCCTATGAGATCCCCGCGCCGCATACCCTGGGCCAGCGCTTCCTCGCCCTCGAGTCGCTCTCGCTGGCGGCACTCGCCGCCGGCACCACCGGCTGGGGACGACCTGCCACCTGCACCGGCCGCAACCTCGGCTACAGGAAGAGCGTCTGGCTCCAGGTCAACGGCTTTGAACCCATCGCCCGCTTTGTCTCCGGCGACGACGATCTCTTTCTCAAACAGGTGCTTGACCGGACCAGCTGGCGGATCGCCTACGCCCTCGATCCGGGCGCGATCGTGCCCACCCGCCTCCTCCCCAGCGGCAAGGCCTTTTTTCGACAGCGCCTGCGCCACGCCTCCAAGGGATTCTATTACGGCTGGAAAATGAGCAGCATCCTCGCCCTGGCCTGGCTCTTCAACCTGCTCCTGCTCGTCAGGGCCATCTCCAGCCTCTGCGGCCCCGCGATCACGCCCTGGGCCTGGATCGCCTGGGCCGGCAAGGCCGCCGCAGAGCTGCTCCTCCTCATCCGCTTCGCCGGGCCCATGCAGCGCATGCATACCCTGACCGTCTTCCCGCAAGCTGAGGCGGCGCATGTACTCTATGTGGTCCTCTTCGGGGCGCTCGGCCCGCTCACCCGGGTGCGCTGGAAAGAAACCACCGCACACACCCACACCCTGAAAAGATAGAGAATCTGCATGTCCTCCCTGACCATTCTGGCATGGCTGACCCTCCTGCTGGCTGCAGCCTACCTCGTGACTATCCTCCTCTTTCTCATCGGGCTGCGCAGGCCCGCCTCCCCGGGCTTCACCGGGCTCCCGGTAGTCACCGTCGTCGTCGCCGCACGCAATGAGGAAAAACATATCGGCTCTCTGCTCGACGACCTCACACGCCAGGATTACCCGGACCACCTCTACGAAATTATTATTGCGGATGACGGCTCGAGCGACCGTACCGCCGGGATTGTCCGCGAGCGCATGGCCGGATCCCCCTTCATCCGCCTGCTCTCCATCGAGGAGTGCCCGGCCGGCTTCAGCCCCAAAAAGTACGCCCTGCAGAGGGCCGTCAGCCAGGCAAGGGGCGAAATCATCCTGGCCACCGACGCAGACTGCCGCCTCGGCCCGCAATGGGCTAGCACCATGGTTAAATACTTCCTTCCCGAGGTCGGCTTTGTCATCGGCTTTTCCCAGTACGGCCGCCGCGGAGAAAAACAGAATCTGATCGAAAGGCTGCAGGCCATGGATTTCATCCCCCTCATGGGCGTGGCCGAAGGCAGCTGCAACCTCGGACTACCCCTCTCCGCCTCGGGCCAAAACCTCGCCTACCGCCGCGAGGCCTTCCACGCCGTCGGGGGCTACAGCCGCGTCGCCCATCGCGTCTCCGGAGACGATGTCCTCCTCCTGCAGCTCATCCGCAGCCACACCGATTATCGCGTGGTCTTCGCCTCCCACCCGGGAGCCTTCGCCAGCTCGGCGCCCCAGCCCACCCTGGCTGATCTCATCAATCAGCGCAAACGCTGGGCTTCGAACGGCTCCTTTCAGCTCTTCCTAAATATCCCTTTCTTTGCTTATTTAATCATGGTCTACCTCTATACCGCCGCACTCTTCGTCGGGGTGCCCCTCTCGCTGCTCCTAGGCACCCATGCCGGCCTCTTTGCCCTCTGCCTGGCCAGCAAGATCGGAGGTGAGTGGGCCATCTCTCTGGTCAGCGCACACCGATATGGCAGAACCGACTTGCTCCGCTGGTTTCCCCTCTGGTTTATCGTCCAGATCCCCTATATCGTTTGGGTCGGCATGCTCGGTAGCTTTGGAAATTTCAAATGGAAGGACCGCAAACATGGAGCAGCCCTATGATCCTGCCCGTGCTTGAAAAGGCCCCCGCCGCCCTCAGCCACGCCTGGCATAAAAGACCCCTCAACTCCAGCACCGAGGTGCGCCTGACCCGGCTCTGCACCCAGCGCTGCCGACAATGCCAGGTCTATGAACGCACGACCGAACCAGCGAGCATGGATATCCATATGTTCCGCCATATCGCCCGGGAACTCTCCCGGTATGGCGCCTATATCGGCTTCATCTCCGGCGGCGAAGCCACCATGGTCCACGACCTGCCGCAAATTCTCCTCGAGTCCAGGAAAACCTTCCCCGTCGCCACCACCCTGGTAACCGGCCTCTACAACAAGAGCGAACTGATCCGCGACATCGCACAGATCTGCCTCGACAATCAGATCAACATTCAGACCTCCCTCGACGGCTTCGGCGAGACCGGCGACCTCCTGCGCGGGGCCAAAGATTTCAGCGCCACTGTGCTGCGCCACATGGAGATGATCTCCGCCATGCGCAGCAGCTCCCGCTCCCTGCTCTACTGCAATATCGTTCTCAGCCGACTCAACCTGCCACAGGTTCCCGAGCTGATCGCAGCAGCCAGGGCTATAGGCTGGAAAGCCACCATCGGGCTTTATCACCATCTCACCGAAACCACCCGCGAGGACGACAACCTTTCCGTCCGGCCGGGCGAGGATCTCGACAAACTGGTCGCCTTCCTCGATAACAATCCCGACATCCTCAACCTGAATGCCTGGATCCGCGGCATCGCCCCCTTCATCAGCCGCGGCGAAACCACTCCGTGCCCTTTTGTGGCCTCGCGCTTCCTCTCCAGCCGGACAACAATCATGGAAAATGGCGATCTTCACCTCTGCTGGGGCGGACCGGTCGGCAACCTATTCACCCACTCGATGAAGGAGATTTTTTCCGGTGACGCCTACCGCCAGCGCCTGGAGGAGTACCAAAACTGCCGCGGCTGCTGGACCACCTGTTACACCCAACGCTATCTGCTCGTCCATCCACGCTCCCTGGGCGAAGCCCTCAACAACAGCCGCAAGATCGTCCGCATGCAGAGGAGGCGCGGGTGAAAAAACGACTCTTCCAGGCCACATTCCCGGCCCTCCGGCGGCTGTTGGCAGGCTCAGCTCTTCTGCTGGGGCTCATCCAGCCTGGATCCCCCAACCCCCTCTGCGCCCAGGAGAACAGCACCGCCGGGCCCCTCGTTTTTGACGAAACCGCGGAATACTCACTCGCGTTTAAAGGATTGGGCGCCGCACAGGCCTCCATTCGCTTTTTCCCGGGGACTCCACAGCGTATCGAAGCCCGGATCGATACCCGGGGCCTGACCAGCCTGATCTTTTCGGTGCACAACACCTACCAGAGCCACATCGACCCGTCATCCGGGCTGCCTATAGTCGTGGAAAAAAATATCGCCCAAAGCAATATCCGCCAGCAGCTCTCCATCCGTTATGACCGGCCGGACAATACCGCGGAGAGCAGCACCCCCGCTTCCTGGTCCATTCTGCCGGGCGCGATGGACCTCTTCACCATGCTCTTCCAGCTGCGCAGGATGTCGCTCCCTCCGGGCGCAAAGGTCGCCTTCCCACTCGATATCGAAAGCCAGGCCTGGCTCGCATCCGGCCAGGTGGAAAAGGGCGGAGAGATGGAGAGCCCCTGCGGCCGGCTCGAGACCCGCAGGATAACCCTCCTTTTCAGCCGCATGGACCAGGGTTCCCCCCGCGCCTGGAAAACCGATCTGCTCACCAACCGCATCGCCCGTCCGGACGGCATGCTGACCCTGTTTCTCGGCCCACCACCTGAACAGATCCCCCTGCTCATCCAGTTCGGCCCGCCGGGCCAACAGGTGAGCATGCGCATGAAAAACTACACCAGGGGGAATCGCTCTTGCCCGTGATCATCCTCTTCACAGGCGGACTCTATGCCCTCCTCATCGCCCTCCTGTATCGCCATCTCAGGTGCCTCTTCGCTGAGGAGCGACGCCCGCTGCAGGACGAGCCTATGGTCAGCGTGATCATCGCCATCCGCAATGAAGCCCCCCATCTCATCGACTGCCTGGAATCCCTGGCCGCCCTCGACTACCCCCGCGACAGGCTCGAAATCATCCTCATCGATGACGGCTCCAGCGACGGCTCCGCAGAACTGCTGCACGATTTTCACGACCGCCACCCCTGGGTGCAGGCCATTCGTCTCGAGGGTGACGCAAAACAGCTCCCGGGCAAGGCGGGCGCGGTCTACCGGGGCATAACCGGCAGCCGGGGGGAGATCATCGCCATGACCGACGCTGACTGCCGCGTCCCCCCCGGATGGATCCGCCATCTCCTCGCCGCCTTTGATGACGGGGTCGGTCTGGTCGGGGGATTCACCTTCCTCGAGTCCACGGCCCGGAAACGCACGTGCTTTGAGGCCGTCCAGGCCCTCGACTGGCTTTTTCTGCTCGGCATTGCGGCGGCAGCCATTAAGATGGGCAAACCCCTGACCTGGATGGGTAACAACATGGCCTTCCGCCGCCGCGCCTATGAGGATGTCGGCGGATACCCCGCCCTTGGCCACAACCTCATCGAGGATTTCGCCCTGCTTAACGCGATCTCACGAGAGACCGAATGGAAGGTGCGCATCACCCCGTCAAACCAGGCCGCCGTCCTCAGCCTTCCGGTCGGCTCGCTCTCTGCGCTCTATAATCAGCGCCGCCGCTGGGCCCTGGGCATTCGCCAGGTGCGCCCCTTCGGCAAACTCCTGCTGGTGACCAGCTTCCTCGCCCATCTCGGGGCAACCGCCGGATTGATCTGCTGCCGGCCAGCCGCCCTGGCCACCCTCGTACTGCTGCTGGCCGGCGACCTGGCCGTCTGCCGGAAAATGAGCAGTACGACCGCCAACACCCCTCTTTTACGCCATCTTCCTGCATTTGAACTCTTGTATTTCAGCTATACCCTGTTCCTGCCGCTGCTGATCCTTTTCGATCGCCGCATCCGCTGGAAGGATCAAAACTTCCCGGCGCACGCAAAGAAAAACCGCGGCACAGCCTAATTCCCGAGGCCCCATGTCCTGGATCCCTCCCCTCCTCCTCCATTATTACATCACGGAACGCTGCAACAGCCGCTGCAGCTTTTGTGATATCTGGCGGCAGCCGGCCGGCCCTGACGCCCTGCTGGAGGATGTGGAAAGAAACCTGCATGACGCAGCCCGGCTGGGCCTGCGCTTTGTCGATTTCACCGGTGGGGAACCCCTGCTTCATGCGGACTTGCCGCGCATGCTCCGCCGCGCCCGTTCGGAGGGCCTGCGCACGACCCTGACCACCAATGCCATGCTCTATCCCGACCGCGCCGCCGAGCTGGTGGGAAACGTCGATTTTCTCCACTTCTCGCTCGATGCTTCCACCGCCGCCGACCACGACCGCCTGCGCGGGCGCCCGCTCTTTGACCGGGTCATGGCGAGTATAGACCTGGCCAGGCAGCTTGGAGAAAAGCCCGATCTCCTCTTCACTGCCCTTCCTGACAATCTCCATCACCTTCCCGGGCTGGCTGAATTCTGCCGGCGCCTCGGCCTGGTCTTGATTGTCAATCCGGTCTTCTCGCACCGTGAGAAACGGGAATTAAATCCTGAAGATCTGGCGTTTATAGATCAGTTCGCCCGCCGCCCGTTTGTCTACGTCAACCGCGCCTTTCACCTCCTGCGCAAAAGGGGAGGCAACAGCATCGTACAGCCCCGCTGCCGTGTCGTCGACAGCGTTGTCGTGATCTCTCCGCAGAACCAGCTGATTCTCCCCTGCTACCATCACGAGCAGGCCCGCATCAGCCTTGTAGAGGGACTCGCAGCCTGCTGGCACAGCGCGGCGGTGAACGAACTGCGCGCGCAGCAGGGCCGATGGCCCGCCTGCGCGGGATGCACCCTGAATTGCTATTTCGATCCCTCTTTCGCATGCCGGATCGATGCCCTGTTCATGCACAGTATGGCGGCCAAAATCAAGTACGCCCGGGACAAATATGTGCGCGCCCCTCTGATGCGCACCCTCTCCCGAACCGACCCCCGGCCGGCAGCCGGGATCATGGCCAGCTTAAGCAAGCCGGACGACAGCCCTGCGGAGGCCCGATGATCGCATCCGGTTTCTCAGCCCCCCCTATGCCCGCCCTCCTGTTGATCGGCTTTTTCCTCTATGTCGAGACCCATTTCCGCATCGGCCGGCTGCCCAGCCGCTACTTCCGCCGCCAGCCCGAAATCCTCTTCGATATTCCCCACCGCGTCGCTCCCGGCGCCGACCTGCCTCTGCTTCTCATCATCAAGGACGCGGACCGCTATCCCGTCGAGCTCAACGACATCAGTGTAGATATCAAGCAGGAGGGGAAGATCCTCTCCACCACCCGGCTGCCTCTCGGAGATGAAAGGGTGGATCAACCCCTCTGGTGGCGCCGCTTTCCCCTGATTGTCCGCGGCTTCGAGGGTGAGGTTACCGTCGAACCGATGCTGACTGGCCGCTGCAGCGGCCGTGCCCTCGAGGTGCGCGTCGACAACTATCCCACACTCAGCCATGCACCCCTGAACTGCCGCCTGGACCGGGATCAGCTGCCGGGCGCGGAGCGCTGGTTGTATGGCGACCTGCACTATCACAGCCACCTCACCTCCGATCAGGTGGAATTCGGCGCCCCACCCGCGGCAGCCGCAGCCATGGCCGCGGCGATGGGCCTCGATTTCTTCGCCGTCACCGATCACAGCTACGATCTCGATGACCGCTGGGATGACTATCTCCACAACGATGAGGAACTCGCCAAGTGGAAGTGGCTGCAGGATTTCGTCCGGGAGTGGAACGGCGGGGGCAGGCATCCCCTCATCATTCCCGGCGAGGAGCTCTCGGCGGGGAACAGCCGCGGAGGCAATGTCCACTTTCTCCTTTATAATGAGCCGTCGTTCTTCCCGGGCTGGGGGGACTCGGCAGAAAAATGGCTGCAGACCAAACCGCAGTGGACCATCAGGAAGGTTCTGGACCAGCTCTCTCCACAGGCGCTGGCCTTTGCCGGCCATGCAGAGTCGGCTCCGCCCCGCCTGCAGCGCCTCTTCCTCGGCCGCGACCACTGGCGCGCCGCCGACTATGAACACCCCCGCCTCGATGGCGTGCAGATGTGGAACCGCCTCCGCGATCCCGCCTTCAGCCGCGGCCTGGCCGCCTGGCAGAAACTTCTCCTCGCCGGCCGCCGCCCGGTCCTGATCGGGGGCAATGACGCCCATGGCGACTTTGGCCGCTGGCGCCAGATCTCGCTCCCCTTTGTCTCGCTGAAGGAGAAAGAGGAACACCTCTTCGGCCAGGTGCGCACCGGCATCATCCGCCCCGCCGGTACAGCCACCCTGCCAGACCTCCTGCACTCCCTGCGCGCCGGCCGCTGCCTGGTCACCAGCGGCCCCTCCCTCTGGCTCGAACTGATTACTGAGACCGGTCCCCCCTGCACCCCGGGCGATACCTGTACCGGCGCGCCCCGTAAGCTGCACATCGCAGCCGATTCCACCCCCGCCTTCGGCCCCCTCGCCAGGGTCACCCTCTGCATCGGCGATCTGCAGCGCAAAAAAGAAACCCGCAGGCCTCTTCCCATCGGACCTGCGGGTTCCATGAACCTGACGCTGGATGAGCCCGCCCGGGAACTCCCCGGACAGGGCTATCTGCGGCTGGAGGTGAGCAGCGATCGCGAGGGCACCCCCTTCCACTGCTTCTCCAATCCTATCTATCTGGCCTGGCGCTGATCCGCGCCGTCCCCTCCTTATATCAGCTTGATCTTTTTGATCATCTTTTTCAGACTGCGGCCGTAAAGTTCCGGTTCCACCTCGACATGGCGCTCCGCCCCTTCACCATGGCTCGCGCTCTTGACGGACTCATTGGTCTTCAAGGCCTCATGAATGACAAAGCGCTCATAGCTGCTCATCGGCGGCAAGGCCACCTTCTTGCCCGTCTGGATCGCCTCCGCCGCGCTTTTTTCCGCCAGGCGGCGAAGATTGCCGACCGGATAGACGCGCAGATCAAATTCGTTCTCGGCGAGCTTGTAGGTCTTGGTGGCATACTCCAGCCTGCGGTCGAAATGACGATGCACCTGGCGCCGCTCGTTGGTATCCAGATTCAACAGGCTGACCGGCGCCAGTGAATCCACCAGGTCATCCTCCGCCTGCTTGATCAACTGCAAAATCTTCTCACTGACCTCCTCGCGAGGACGATCCTCTCGGTGATCTCTTCTTCCTCTTCTCTCTCGTCTCTCCATCTCTGCAACCTCACTTTATTGTAAAGACTCCCATGATGTCACTTTTTCTTCAAGCCTTTCAGCAGCCGGTCATGGATCCCCCCGAAAGGCCCGTTGCTGAAAGAGATCACTACGTCCCCCGGCCGTAGATGGGCCAGCAGATAGCCGACCATCTCATCGACAGAGGAGACCGCAAGGGCCTCGCGGCCTCGCCGGCGCAGATCATCCGCCAGCATCTCCGTCGAAAAAAGCTGCCCGGCCGGGGCTTTGTCCGGCCGGTCGACCGGGGCGATGAGGGCGGCATCCGCCTTGGCAAAGGCTTCGGCCATCTCTTTCTGGAAAACCGAACGCCGCGTCGTCGCCGAGCGCGGTTCGAAAAGAGCCCAGATGCGCGCCCCGGCATGGCGCTGGCGGAATCCCTGCAGGGTCTCCTGTATGGCGGTCGGGTGATGGCCGAAATCATCATAGATGGCAACACCACCCTCACTGCCCTTTAATTCCAGCCGGCGGCGGATGCCGGTGAAGGCGGCCAGGGCGGAGCGGATGGAACCAAAATCGATGCCCGCATTCCGCGCGACCGCGACTGCTGCCAGCACATTGCGTACGTTGTGTTCACCCGCAAGCGCAACCTCCACCTCGCCCAAAAGCTCCCCAGCATGGACGATGCCAAAACTCAATCCCTTTTCGGTCACCCGCACCGCCTGCGGCTGCCAGAGCGCATCAGCCGCAAATCCAAAGCTCTCCACCGGACAGAAGGCGCGTGCGCTGACACCCCGCACAGTCTCATAGTCGGCGCAGCTGACCAGCAGCCCACTGCGCGGGATGAGATTGACGAAACGGCGAAAGGCGACAATGATCTCATCCACGCTGTTGTAGATGTCGGCGTGGTCGAATTCAATGTTGTTGATCACCCCCACCTCGGGCATGTAACGCAAAAATTTGGCGGCCTTGTCAAAATAGGCCGAGTCATACTCATCGCCCTCGAGGATGATCTCCTCTCCGGAGCCGCTCTGGAAGCCGCGGCCAAAGTTATTGGGGATGCCCCCGACAAGGAAACTCGGATCCCGGCCGGCGCTCTGAAATATCCAGGCGATAAGTGCAGTCGTAGTGGTCTTGCCGTGGGTGCCGGTGACCACCACCGACCGATGCCCGCGGATGCAGAATTCGCGCAGGGCATCGGGAAGCGAGATGTAGGGGATGCGGCGGTCAAGGATCTCCTCGATCTCAGCGTTGCCGCGGGAAATGGCGTTGCCGACCACCACCAGATCCGGCGCCGACTCCAGATGAGCCGGGTCAAATCCGCTAAAAACCTCGATCTCCTGCTCCGCGAGAAAATCGCTCATCGGCGGATAGATGCCGCTGTCCGAGCCGCTGACCTGGTAGCCCTTGTGTTTGAGCATCGCCGCCAGGCTGGCCATGGCCGTGCCGCAGATGGCAAGAAAATAGATCCGTTTGGGCTCTGGAAGAACCATCACTGCTCCGGGGTCAGGGATTCATCTGCGTCAATCGCGACGGGGCCTGGGCAGGATCGAGCGGCGCAATGCCCTCCTTGGTCACGGCGATCGTGACGACCTGCCCCTTCTCCCCCGTCAATCCCAGATCCTGGCCGTCGAGGATCAAACGGATGCCGCCCGCATTGCCGATCTTGAGATAAAAGCGCTCCGGGCTCAACCACGACCGGCTCAAGCCCTCGGTGAAGACCCCCTCCTCCACCAGACTGTCCTGATAGACAATGCGCACCCAGGCGGTCTCCTCCGCCCGCAGGGTGAGGGAGAGCTGCGTGACCGCCGTGCTGTCCACCCTGTTGTCTCCGGTGAAAGGCACGAGCGGGACATCCCGCAGGGAACCGCTCTCCTGCACCGGTTCTACAACGGCGATCCCCGAGTCCATCGCGCTCGGCTCCACATTGGGCTTGCGGCCAAAGAAGAAGTAGAGGGCGGCAAGAAGGGCGATGAGCATGATTCCCAGGGTAAAGGGACTTTTAAACCAGTCCATGTCCGCCCGTTTCTTGTCCCCGGATTCGTCGGGCGTGGGCTCAAACTGAGCTCGGGGCTTGTAGGCGGGCCTCTCCGCAGCGGGTTCAACCCCGGCCTCTGCGGCCTGAGCGCTGGAGGCAGCGGCGAGTCGTCCGGCCTCATCCGAGAACCGCCGCATCATCACCTCGGGATCGAGGCCGATCTCGGTCGAGACCGACCGGATGAAGGCCCGAACATAGACAGGGGGTAGAAACGCAAAATCCCCCTGCTCCATTTTTTCAAAGAAAGCTTCCGTTATTTTGGTCCGCGCCGCCAGTTGCGCGATGGAGAGCTCTTTCTCCTGCCGCTGCCGGGCAAGCTCCTCACCCAGGTTTTTAAAAACTTCATTCATAAGCATGCTCTTTTATAAAATTCAACAGGGTTAAGTAGAATCGGGTTAACGGAAATCCCACCACATTATAAAAGCAGCCTTCGATGCGATCCGCAAACAGCGCGCTCTGATCCTGAATGCCATAGGCTCCAGCCTTGTCCATTGGACTGCCGGTGGCGACGTAGCTGCGGATCTCCCACTCCTGCAAGGGACGGAAACGGACGTTGGTCACCTCGTAGCCGGTCACCTTGTCATCCTCCGGCTGGAAGAGGATGGCGAAACCGGTATAGACCTGGTGCGTGCGTCCGCTCAGCCGGCGCAGCATGCGCACCGCGTCCTCCTCATCGACGGGTTTGCCGAGAATCTCGCCGTCAAGGACGACGATGGTGTCGGCGCCCACGACCAGCCCGGATTCAATCCGCCGCCCCACATCCTCCGCCTTGGCCAGGGCCAGCTTCTGGACATGCGCGACCGGATCGCGCTCGGTGCAGGCCTCCTCATCGATACCGCTGGGCAGGACGTGAAACTTGAGACCGATGAGCTGAAGCAGCTGCTTGCGCCGCGGGGACTGCGAGGCCAGGTAACAGGTGCGGTGCGGCAGATGGCTTTCCAGGGAGAAGCTCATAGGGCTTGTTCGTCGCTGTCCAGTAGAATGGTGAATGGTCCCTCATTGCAGATCTCGACCACCATCTCGGCGCCGAAGCGGCCGCTGGCGACAGTAAAGCCGAGCTGGTGCAGAGCCGCCATGAAATGCTCATACAAGGGCTCGGCCTTTTCCGGACGCGCAGCATAGGAAAAACCGGGGCGGCGGCCGCGCCGGCAATCGGCATAGAGCGTGAACTGCGAGACCACCAGCATTTCCGCGCCGGTATCGAGCGCCGAAAGATTGGTCTTGCCCTCCGTATCAGCAAAGATGCGCAGATGCGCCGTCTTGTCGGCCATCCGCTCCGCAAGTTCGGGGGTGTCATCCTCCTTGAGGCCGAGCAGAATGGCCAGTCCAGGGCCGATGCGGCCGATGGTTTCTCCCCCCACACTCACCTGCGCCCGGCTGACACGCTGCAGCAGTACCCGCATGATTGCTCCCTCACCAGCGGCCGGCATAAATCGCCAGCAGCCCGACGAGCATATCCGCCTTGAGCAGATTGCTCGACCATTTATATGTCGTGCGGCCAGGACGGCGCCAGATCGACCAGATCACCAGCAGCAGCACCGAATGTACGCCTGCGACCACCGTCAGCAGATACCAGCGGCCGTAGAGGCCGAGAAACCAGGGCAGCCAGGTGACCGGCAGCAGCAATAACAGCACCGTGGTCGCCAGCCGCCGCGCTGGTGCTAGACCATGCACGACTGGAAAGGTGCCGGCATTCAGGGCGGCGTCGCCGCCGACATCCTCCATATCCTTGATGATCTCCCGCCCGAAATGCATCAGAAAACTGAAAACAGCCGGGACCAGGGCGTAGCGGAACCGGCCGACAGCGATTCCGCCGAAAACAAAGGCGAGCGCGGTCACCAGACTCACCGCCAGATTGCCCCACAGCACCGTCCGCTTCAGCCTGGCGCTGTACCAGTAAAGCAAAAATCCCGAGAACAGGGTGAGCCCCAGGGCCGCCGGATTGATGCGCCCGGCAAGGACGAGCGCCGCAGCAAAGGAAATCGCGACCAGGACCAGCCCCTCTCCGCGCCGGAGGCGACCGGACGGGAAGGGACGACGCGGTTTGTTGATGCGATCGATCTCGATGTCGTAATAATCGTTGATCCCGTTGGCCGCCGCCGTGATCAGCATCCCCACCAGACAGGCCGCCAGCAGCTTGGTCCCGGCATCCCCGATCCCGCAGAGATAACCCGCCAGAAAGATGGAGAGCCCGGCGATGAGTACATTGACCGGACGGGTGAGCTGGATAAAGCCGAGGCACTTTTGCGCGAGTTTCTTCATCCTCATCAGCGTCGCCGTACCATCACAGCCGCCTGACGGAAGGCTCTTCCCCTTCCTCCCTACTCATTGGGATTCTTCCACCGTTCCCAGTCCAGATCGTAAATCTCTCCTCGCGCCGTGGAGTGAACCAGCTCCATATCCCCGGTGTCGCGCTTGTCCACATAGTAAAACTGCACTCCCCCCTGCAGGGAGTAATAGTGCCAGATTTCATAGGCGCGATTATCATTGCTGAAAGGGTAGCGCTCGACTTCATCAGGAGGGCCATAGACCAGCAGGACGCGTCCGCGATCAGTGCGCCAGCCCTCCCTGAAAGTGCCGCGGTAGGAGGTATTGGCCTGCTGAATGCGCGTCAGATAGTCATATTTGAACTCATTCTCCGGCGAACCGGGGCTCGGGTCGCGCTGGGCCCAAAACTCCTTCATAAAGGCGCGCTTGCCATCGAGGTTAAGCTTCTTGAAGGTCTTGCGCTCCTCCTTGGTGGATATGTAGCGGGTGAACTCAAACTCCTCATTGAGCTCCTTCTCGCTCAGCACAGCGTAACGGTCGGCATCCATCCCCGCACTGCCCGTCTTCGGGACCTCCTCCTTTGTCTGGCCGGCCGCACCCCCTTCGGCATAGTCCCCCTCCCGGTAGACAAAGAACTTGCGCATGCCTGATGTGACTGCACCGTTCTCCATATCGGTGACCTCGGCGACCACACGATAGGCCCCGGAGACCAGCGTGACCACGTTGATGGCCGCGACCTCCACGGCGCTGTCACCCGGCTTGTTGCGGCGTTTGGCGGCAACCTCCTTGACCATTCGTCCATCCGCGTTGAAAATCTTGTAGGCGACACTGTACTGCCCTCCGCTGTCACTGCTGGCGGGGACAAGATGGTAGATCTCTGAGTAAAGATAAAGAATGGGCAGCTCGAGACCGTAAAGCCCGGAGGGATTGGGGGTGACCTGGAAACCGTTTTTCAGAAAGGAGGTGCGGGTGGTGTCCCGGACGATGGAGCTGCTGATCTGCAAATCGCTGATCTGCAGCTCCGGTCCCTTGAAGGCCGTAATGCTGAGTGGAAAACGATAACTGCCCCTGCTCTCCGGCTTGAGCAGATCCTCGATCAGCAGGGACATCTCATAGTCGCCCTCGCTCAGTATAAAATGGTTGAGAAAGAAGAGATTCTGCCCCGATTCGATGGTGGAGAGGCTGTCAGTATGGTTGACATTCTTCCAGATCTTGGAGGAGACCAGGGAGTCCTGCAGAAAGACTTCGGCCGTCACCTTGAATTCGGCCTTGAAGCTGCCGCCATCGGGCAGATAGGTGAGCTGTTTCCGGGGAAGCAGTGCGTAGAATTCGCAAAAGGAGAGGCTGTCCGAATAACGGGAACGGGTATAGTCGATATTGAATCGCAGCCTCTCCTCACTTTTCTCCTCCTGCGCCGGCAGTGGCAGGGCGGCGAGTGCGAGCAGCAGTGCGATGAAGGAAACGTTTTTTTGAATCACAGCCAATATACGCATGCACCCTCCTCAATTGGCCGGTGCGGAACTGGCCGCCGGCACCAGCTGGTCATTTTTCATCGAGTCAAACTTAACAGAAACCAGCTTGCTAATTCCCTGTTCCTCCATGGTTACGCCATAGAGTTGGTCGGCCGCCCGCATGGTGAGCTTGTTGTGCGTCACGACGATGAACTGGGTGTTGCTCGAAAACTCGCGCAGGGCATGGGTGAAGCGCTGCACATTCTGGTCATCCAGCGGAGCATCCACTTCGTCAAAGATGCAGAAGGGGCTCGGCTTGACCAGATAGATCGCAAAGAGCAGGGAAATCGCAGTCAGCGATTTCTCGCCCCCGGAAAGCAGGGTCAGCGCCGCGGGCTTTTTGCCGCCCGGGGTGGCCAGAATCTCGATCTCCGATTCAAGCGGATCAGCGGTCTCCTGGAGGACCAGACTCGCCCGCCCGCCGGCGAAGAACTTGCTGAACACCTCTGAGAAATTGCGCTGCACCTGCTCAAAAGTCTCGAGAAACTTTTGTCGCGCTGTCGTATTGATGATCTCGATGGTCTCCATCAGATTCTTGCGCGCCTTGATCAGATCGTCACGCTGGGTCTGGAGAAAATCGAGCCGCTCCTTCTCCTGCTCGAACTCCTTCAGGGCGAGCAGATTTACCGGCCCAACCTCCTTGATCCGCTCGCGCAGGTTCTCCAGCCGCTGATGTGTCTCATTGGGGTTTATATCCACATCCACAGCCATCCGCTGCAGCTTGTACTCGAATTCATTCCAAAGCCGCGACTGCAGGTTCTCCGCCTTGAGCTTGAGCTCCGAGACGCGCAGTTCAATCTGATGGGCCGACTCGGAAAGCACGTCGAACTTGCCGCGTGAGGCACGGATCAGCTTTTCGGCCTCAGCCACGCGGATGTTGGCCTGATACTGCTGCTCCTCGAGCTCGTCGAGCACCGCCTGCACCTCCTGGCGGCGCACCTGCTGCCTGGCCACCTCCTGGCTGTAGTTCTCGTTGACCTGGTGCAGCTCTTTGATCTCCGCCGATGCATTCTCTGCATCCTCGCGGCGCATTTTGATCAAGGCTTCGGTTTCAACGATCTGCCGGTGCAGTCCATCGCTCTCCCGCCGCATCGCCTCGAATTCGCTCTGCATCCTGGCCATGGCCACATTCAGCTCGCGAGCCCGGCCGGTGGCGCGGTCGACGGCCTCTTCGATGGCCTTGATCTCCTCGCTCAGGGCCGCCGCCCGCTCGGCGCTCTCGTGCCGCTGCGTCTGCAGGTCGCCGGCGCCCAGATTCTGCAGCTCGAGGTTGTGGCCGAGCTGGCTCACTTCACCGATGATGCGCTGTCTCTCACCCTCACGCTTCTCACGTGCCTCAGCGAGGGCCTGCTCCTCAAAGGTCTGCCGCCCTAACTGAATACGCAGGGAACCCAGGGCTTGTTCCGAATCCTGAATCTCCTTGCGCAGCTTTTCCGCCTCGATCTTGTTTTCCTGAATCTCGGTCTCGCGCTGCCCCAGCTGAATCCGCCGCGCCTCCAGACCCTGCTGGAGCTTTTCTATCTCCCCCGTAAGTGCGGCGAGCTGCTCCTGCCTGCCGACGAAATCGGACTGGTTCTTGCTCAACACCCCGCCACGGATATAGCCGTTGTGCGAAAGCACCTCACCGGTGAGGGTGACCACGCTGTAGGACTGGCCGCGCAGCTCGGCAAAGACGCGATGCGCCGTCTGCAGATCCTGGGTCACAATGAAAGCACCGAGCACCTGGCGTACCAGGGCGCTGTAACGGTCTTCGCAGGAGACCAGCTCATCCGCCCAGCCGATCACCCCCAGATCGCTCAAGAGCGGCCGTTCGCGCAGAATGGCCCCCATCTCCTGCCGCGGCGCGAAGGTGACGATGCCGCGCCTCTCCTCGCGCAGCAGTCCGATGCCGTTGAAAGCGGTATTGCTCTCTTCCACCACCAGGTAGGTGGCCGCCTCGCCCAGGGCCGCGGCGATGGCTGTGCGATGCTGGTTTTCGACATGAATGATATTGGCGAGGGGGCCGTGGGTGGAAAAACCCTCCTTCTTGAGGGTGGCCAGAAAACGCACCCCCGCGGGATAATCCTCGTAATTGTCGATCAGCCGCCGCACCAGTTCAGCCTGATGACCCAGAACCTCGATGCGGCTGCGGTCCTGGGATTCACTCTTTTGCAGCGTTTCAAAGAGACGCTTGGCCTCCTCTTCCCTCCGGCTGATCTCGGTGAGGCGCTGCTTCTTTTTTCCCAGGGTATCGGCGAGGGCGGCCTCCTCCGCACGGGTCTTGTTCAGAATTTCAGTCAACTCCGTTGCCCGGGCTGCATCCTTCTCGGCATCGGCTTCGATCTGGCGGAGACGAAGGCTCAGACTCTCCTCCGTCGCCTTGAGACGCTCTCCCTCGGTCTGCTTGCGGCTCAACTCCTCGGTGATACGCAAAACACGATTCTCCGCTTCCCGCGCCAGGCTCCGCTTGGATTCGAACTGGACCCGCACCTCCTGCAGCTCGCCGTTGGCCTTTTCATACTCTTCACGCCTGGCCGTCAGGTTCTTCTCCGCTTCGAGGTAGAGCTCCTGAGCGGCATTGTACTGCTGCTGCAGCTCGACAAGATGGGCATCAAAACGCTCCCGCTCCTGGCTTGAGCGAAGGCCGCTCTCCTCCAGGGAACGGATACGCTCCTTGTTGACCAGGATCCGCTCTTCCAGTTTCTGCACCTCCCGGTCCAGATCGGAGACCGTACGTTGGTTTTCGAGAAGCTTTTTCTCGATCTCCAGCAGACGGGCGCGCGTGGTCTCATAGTCTGCATCTTGGGTGGCGAGGGTGCTCGAAGCCCCCTCGCGCTCGTCCCTGATCAGCTCCAGCCTGGTCTCCGCCGGCTCCAGCTCATCCAGGATCATCGCATAGTCGTTGTTCGCCAGCTTGATCTCAAGGTCGCGCAGTTCGGAGGTGATCTCCTGATAACGCTCCGCCTTGGCGACCTGACGACGCAGGGAGCGCACATTCTTTTCGACCTCGGACATGATGTCCTCAATGCGGATCAAATCCTTTTCGGTCGACTCCAGCTTGCGAAAGGTGGCCTTGCGCCTCAGCTTGTACTTGGTGATGCCCGCCGCCTCTTCAAAAATATGACGCCGCTCATCCTCCTTGCCGTTGAGGATACGCTCCACCTGCGGCAGCTCGATCACCGAATAGGTATGCGGACCGGCACCGGTGTCCATGAAAAGATCCAGGATATCCTTGAGCCGGCAGCTGTTGCCGTTGATCAGATACTGGCTTTCCCCGGAGCGAAAAAGCCTGCGCGTGATGATCACCTCGGCATAGTCGATTGGAAGGGTGTTGCCGGAATTTTCAATCTTGAGCGATACCTCGGCCATGCCGACGGGCTTGGCGGTGGCCGTGCCGTTGAATATCACGTTGCCCATGACCTCGCTGCGCAAGGCCCCGCTCTTCTGCTCGCCCATGACCCAGCGGATGGCGTCGACAATATTGCTCTTGCCGCAGCCATTAGGCCCGACAATGCCCGTGATGCCGTCGTGCATGGTAACGTGCGTCTTTTTGGCAAAAGACTTGAAGCCGACAATGGTCAATTCGGAAAGATACACAGAACCCCGTTATGATTGGTTCGGATTAAAGGGACAGATTTTCAAAATAGCACTTCATTAGTTTAAAGTCAATATCATTTTGCCGGATCACTGGCCCAGCAGCGACCAGTAATAGGAGGCAAAGGCCGTCATCGCCCGGGTCTGTTCCATGTAGAGGCCGGCCGCCAAAAGAATGAAAAAGAGCCCAGCGGCTACGACCAGAAAAGCCCTGAAGGTCGTGGTCTGCAGGATCACCTTGGTCCCGCGCAAACTCCGCACCATGAACCAGAAGAGCATGATCCCCAGGTAGACCAGGCTGAGAGTGACCAGATTGGATCGCGACAAGGCCCGGAACAGCACCACCGCCAGCGGCAAGGCAAAGATAAAATTGGCGGGCACCCAGAAGCTGAAGGTGAGGATTTGACTGAAACGCAGATAACGCCGCTGCCAAAGCACAATCAGCTTGTACAGAATGCTCTGCAGTAACGCCAGGCCCACCATGACGACGGTCAGCAGCAGGATCATCCGTTCGGGATTCCAGATCAGGGCGATGGCCTGGTTCTTGGCTGTGCTGTTCGGAAAAAACCAGGTCAGCAGCTCATCAAAGAGGCTGTTCTCGCGCAAAAAAAAGATCAGGCTGGCCAGCAGCGTGCTCACGGTCAGGAAAGAAGCCAATCCCATCACGCCGGTCAGGAAGGGATTGACCTGGCGGTTCTCGATCAGATCCATATAAAAACCGTGGGGGTAGACGAATACCCGCTTCAGGTAATGGCTCATGCGCTTGTCGGTGCGGATATAAAAGAGCAGCAGGACGATAAGGACGATGCTGATGATCTGAAAAACCGGGGGATCCTCGGCTGGCACATCAGCGGGCAGCAGCTCAGGCATCTCGCTGTTTTTAAAAGCCGCCTTGACCACCTGGCAGGCCAGACGCTGCTGGCCTTTCTCGTCCAGCAGGCCGGCGACAAACAGACGGGTCTCCTGCCGAGGCCCCCAATAGGTGTGGGGCGCCTCACCACGCCAGTCTTTCCAGGGGGAAATGAGGAGGCCTGCACCTTGACTGCGGCGCTGCGCATCCAGAATGGCCGTTTTGAGATAATAAGCCTGGTTCTGCTGGGCGCTGCGGTCGCTGCTATCCCGCAGATCAAGGGGTGAGGAGAGCTGCAGAAGATAGGGCCCGTTGGTTCGCCACGCCCCCTGGGCGAAGGTGCTGGTCTTCTCCAACGGCACCTCGACAATCTGCAGATCCACCGGCAAAGCATGGGCAGCCAGCTTCTTGCCGCGAATGCTCGCGTAGACCGGCCGGTCGTCGAGCTCGCGGGCGATCGCCGCCAGATCGCGGACAAAGGCCTGAGCGCGGAGATCCGACGGATCGTAGCCGCTGCCCAACCCCCAGGCAGCCACACAGGGATGGCTCCGGCAGGTCCGGATCATATCGGTGAGCGCGCTCCGCGCCTTCTGCCGGATCGCAGCATTATTAAGATGCGCGGAGGGAATGTGGGTCACTGGGATCTCCACCAGTACAGCAAGGCCAAGGCTGTCGCAGCTCTGGAGAAAAAACTCCCCGGGCAGGCCGCCCGGCAGACGCACTGTATTGGCCCCCAGATCGACGATTCCCCGCAGATCCTCAAGGATGGCGCTTTTCTGCTCCTGCTGAGGGAGCAGGATCTGCCGCTCATCCTCCACCCAATCGACGGCGCGGTACCGGAAACCGCCGCCCTTCTCCCCGGCCGCGGCGAGCCACTGACCGGGCTGTGAACGGGCAAACCAGACCGAGGCGCGGTCGATGACTTCGGACCCGAGGAAGAGCTGCATGACGATACGATAACGCTGGGGCGCTCCGGGCGCCCAGTGCCGGAAGGCAGGTATAACCGCCGTCACACCGAGCGAAGTGGTATCGACGGCAGTGGCGTTAAGGGGCAGCTGGGGCGAAACAAAGAGAGATTGCAGGCTGTGACCATCCAGGATCTCCACTTGACCGCGCATGGAAGCGAGGGAGGCCATCGCCAGGCTGTCCATACCCCCCAGGGCGACGACGGCCCGAAGGTCCAGAGTCTGCAAACCCATGCCGCTGCTCTCCGCGGGGTTGAGGGAGAGGGAGGTGATAAACGGGGTTTTGCCACTGCGCAGAACCAGGGGACGGAAAAGCCCGTTGCCCGAGAGCGGAATGCCGCGGTTGCGCACCAGCAGTGGCAGCGAGCGTCGGTAGTCAAGCCGGCCATCGAGCTGGATGATCAACTCGTTCTCCTCGTTGAGGAAGAGATCCTGCTTGCCAACCTGGATGGCAAACGGGGCGCTGCCGGCTGAATGGGTGGCGATGATCTTCTTGTTCAGATAGATGGTGCTGAGGCCGTCAAGCCCGTCGAACGCCAGCTCATAAGAAGAGGAGATCATGGTGCTGTCCAGCGCGAACTTTTTCTCGAGGGTGCACTGCTCGCGCAGCCTCAGCGCGGCCGGCATCTCCAGAGAACGCCGATCCCCGCCGCTGATCTGCAAATGCCAGACACCATCGAGCGGCATGGCGTTGCGGCGGGCCAGACTGTCCTGCATCAGGCGCGCAGGTCCATAAGAATAGGCGTCCGCGCCAGCCTTCCCTGGCAAGAGGGAGAAGAGCACAACTAGGGACAAAATTACGAGTGTCTTGACTGGTCTCATAGGGCTCTCATGCTGTGAAGGTGGGTGATCTCCCCCTGCTCACAACGCAAAAAGTTCTGCTGCGATCGACGCCGCGAGGCATCGCCCTCATCCATGGTCAAACTGAGGAATCGCATCACTTTTTTATCACTTTGACCGCCTCGCGGACCGCCTCCAGGAGGGGTTCGACAGAGACTGGACTGCCGACCGCGGCGCTCATCCAGCCATCCGGGGTGAGCATCCCCAGCCGGCACATCCGCTCCATCTCCGTTCCGAGATTCTTGTCCTGAAGATAGCGCTCAATCTGGAAACTGATGATGTGACCGAGGGCATAGTCGGGCAGGTAGAGGCCGCTGTCGATCATGTGCGAATAAATGGCGAGCAGGATGACGTCGCGCACCCCGAAGAGGGGGGCGAAATAGCTGTTCCAGACCTGGCGGGCGATCTCGACGACCGCCGCCTTGAGCTCGGCCGGGGTCGCATCCGGATGTTCGTACATCCAGTTCCAGACGCGTATATCCACCAGCCCGACAGCCGCGATCTCGCAGGCGCCCCAGTAGGTGTCCAGAGCGTTGAGGTGCGCCGCCTGCGCATCCGGGGCCGCCAGGCCGAGCAGCTCGAGATCGCGGCTCTGGAAGACAAAAGCGAAAGCCTCCGTGAAGGCCGTATTGGGCACCCCGGCCAGCAGGGTATGATCAATCCTGTTCAGGGAAAAAACCTGCTCGACGCAGTGGCCAAGCTCGTGGACGGCGATGTTGTAGCCCTTGTAGCGCATCCCCCCTTCCGGGATACGGGTGCGCAGATGGGCATTGTCCTCCCTACGCATGGCTCCCATGGCATGGCCGGCGCCGCGCGAGGGGTCGACTGTTATCTTGGATTCCAGATAGGCGGCGGTTTCAGGATTGAATCCGAGGCGCGTGAGGATCTCCGGCAAACCCTGTTGAAAAGCCGCTGTGGTCGGGTATTTTGCACTGACAATGCGGTCCAACTCGCTCTCGCCCAAGGCGCTCTTCGGCTTGAAACCGTTGTACCAGATGTCAAAGGGCTCAAGGGGGCGCTGCAACCGGCGTGAGATGAGCCGGGCCACCCGGGGGGCGATGGGATCGGTGAGCAGACGGATCAGCAGGGTCTCGAATTCCGCCTCGGGGATCTCCCGCTCGCGGTCGAACCGGCGCGCGATTTTAGTCGGCTGGCCTGGATAATAGGGATCGACTCCGCATTCGGCCGCAAAGATCGCCAGCAGATGGGAGTAGCGCACATCCTCTTCCGGGGCCGCTGGCGCCATCCGGCCCTCCTCCCCGGCCAGGTTGGTGTAGGGAGCCCAAAGCGGGACGGGGGCGTTGATCACCGCCTGCGGAATCTCCTGGCGGATAATGCGCTCCATCACCTTGCTGATCATGCGCTGGCGGGCCAGCCCTTCCTTCTCCGCATACTGCCCCTTGAGTTCATCCCGGAGCCCCCAGTGGCTGATCAGCTTGAGCCCCTCCGGAAAAAGCCTCCGGCCCTGCTCATCAACCAGAGCATGCATATAGATATTGTAGTTGGAGATATAGTCATCCGCCTGGACATAGGCGACGCTCGAGGCCTGCAGAACCTCCGCTGGAACCCGGGCGCTGAATTGTCCGGCCAGCCGCATCTCTGCCCACTCCTCACGGCTCCAGGAGGGGCCCAGCCTGAGCCGCTCCTCCAGGGTGTAAAATGGAAAATTGAGCAGGGCGGAGAAGGCGATCTTGTTGTGAAAAAGATCATCCGCTATATGGGCAAAGGGGCTGTATTCGGCGAAGAGGTAATCGACGGGCAGCACCGGTCCGAGCTCAAGCTGCAGGGGGATGGACCATGCCCGGCTCACCTCGTGGGCATGGCCGTACAGGGTCTCAAGGTTGCTCTCAAAGCGATCCAGCAGGGCCGCCCGCTGCTGCGGATCGGCGACGAAATGGGCGGCGCAAAAATCGCTGAACTCGCTCTCCGTGCCGTCCTCTTCCCGCCACAGAGAGGCGGCCTGACGCACGCCCAGCTCGATGCGCTGGTGCACGCCCGCTTCATGCCGGCTCTGCAGGAGGGCAATCGTCCGTTCAACCGCACTCTGCGGAACCCCGGCCGCTGCATTGGAAGCCATGCTGATCATCATGCCGATTCCAGCCAGAAGCAGAACAAGCCCTCCCGCCTTCTCTTGCATTGTCTTTAACATCTCTGTCCTCTTCGGGAGTTAAAAGGAAACTGATTCGATAACCATTAAGGTATCCATTTTGCGGAACAATTCAAAACAAAATATGGGTGAGCCGGGCGGCCGCCTGCCTGGGCGAAAATTATTCCACCTTGATGCCCTCTTCGCTGATGCCGTGCACAAAGTAGGCGGGATCATCGAGAAAACGATAAAAAATAACGATGAAGGCGATGGAGGCTTCCACCATCAGATCCTTGTCCTTGTAGAGTTCGGCCAGGTTTCTGGTGCGGACGCGGCGGTCCGGCTCGTTGAACCATTTCAGGAAGAGCCCGTCCAGCATCTTGCCCAGGGTGGGTGCCGTCACCGCATCGATTCCACCTTCCATGATATACTGCATGGTCTCGATCACCAGCTCGCGCATGCGGGTGATGTTGGTCTGGTGGTAGGAGAAGATATGCTGCGCAATCCGTTTCGCCTCCTTGATGCTGGCTTGAATAAGGATTTTGAAAAGGGTGATGGAGATGGCATCATCTTCAGCGGCCTTTTTCTGCCGGACAAGCGAGATGAGGACAATGTTTTTGTAAAGTTGATAGAGGCGCTCGGAGCCATCCATGGCCGAGTGAGAGGGGTGGGCAAAATTGCTTTTATTGGGATGATAGGAGGGGAGAAACATCATCTGAAAAAGCTCTTCGAAAAAATCGATATTGTCATTGGCGTGGCGAAAATCCATGCGCATGTCGAGAGTGTTATCAAGCCGGTCGGCCAGCTTGACGCGCACAGCCTCGGGCGTCCGGCAGGCTTCGCTGAGCATACGGCCGATATAGCGGTAATAATTCTCTCCTGATCTTTTGGTCAGCCAGTAGAGCCGCTCGGTCAGGAACCATTGCTCGTCCTCTGGAAGCTTGTTCATGATCGCGCGCAAGGGTGGATCGATAGATTCGCCAAAATCAGCCGGCCGGCTGACGGAGGGAAAATCCTCGAACCGGTCGTGCAGGAGAGAGGCCATCATATCCAGATGCAGCGGCACAGGCATGCTGCGCACCAGCAGGGCCGTTGCACGCAGGGGATGGATGATCGCCTGAGCGCCCATGCGCCGCCGCTTCCGGCCGTAAACCTGATCGAGATACTCCATGGTCTCGAGCAGGATCTCCTGCTTGGCGACCGGCAGGTGCTGTTCGTTGAGAATCTTGTCGAGAACACTCGACCAGTTGGTCGGTTTGACCACCAGCAGGTAGTTCAAATCGGCGGAGAGGCGCAAAAACACCTCCAGATCGTATATCGGCATAATCTGCTCCTGCCCTTCACGGAAGGGCGGTTAGCTATTCTGGCAGCCGTTCGGCCACCCGTCTCATCTCCTGCAGGCGCGGCTCTTCGGGATGGGCCGACTGCATCAGTTCGATGACCTCCAGCAGCGGCCTCCGTTCGGCGCGCCGGTAAAAATATTCGGCCCATCCCGAGAGGATCTCTTGCTGCTGCTCCATCTCCGCCGGTCCCAGCAGCGCCAGCTCGGTCATCTCCATGACCAGACGGCGACTCTCCGGCCAGTTCAGCTGTTGCCCATGCCGGCGCAGGGCCTGAAAATAGGCCGCACGGCTGTTCTGGGCCAGTTCCTTCATCTCCGGGTAACGGTAGGCACCGTCGGCGAAAACCGCAAAGGCGTCATCGAAAGAACCGGCTTCGTAAAGGGTCTTGCCCCACTGAAAATAGAGGCTCTGTTCGAAGGGTATATTGGATCGGGAATCGCGGTTGAACTCCTGCGCCAGCAGCACAAACTCATAGGCGGCGGCGAAATCGTTCCGCTCCCGAGCGAAATAGGCGCGGTTGTAGGCCAGCAGGCCGAGCAGCTCTGTATTGTTGATCCGCCGGCCCCGGGAATTTTCATAGGCGTAGATGCGATCCAGCCCGATCTGCGCGGCACGATGCTCCGGATAGTAGTTCAACAGGTAGGCGGAGTAGGCCTGGAGATTGCGCATGATATTGAATCCCATCGGCGAAGTGTTCTCGACCGTGACCGTACGGGTAAAGTCGGGAAAGATCGTATAGACATGGGTGGGAGTCTCAAAGGCCTCGGTGGCGTAACCCAGATCAGCGCAGACGAGATTGTAAAGAATGGTCCCGGCCACACAGTTGAACTTTTGCCGGTGGACGACATCGAGCAGGGTTGTCGCCTCTTCCTTGTATTCCCGGAGATAAAAAGAATGGAGATAGCTGAAGATCGTCGAGGCTGATTCAAGCCGCTTGAAGGGATCCAGATAAAGTGCGCGCAGGCGCGAGAGCACCTCCTCATACCAGGAGAGACAGCTGGCCAAGCTGTCCTCGGTCGCGGCGCCACTGAGGATGAAAGCCGCCTGGATAAGGGTGAATTCATCCAGCCTCTCGTCAGCGATATCTTCCTGCAAACGGTGCAAAAGAATGGGCTCAGGGAGCTGACTGGATGCGGGCTGCGCTTCCCCCCTGTTCCAGGGCAGCAGCAGGAGCAGGATCAGAAGAGAGAGCAGGGGCTCGCTGCAGCGCCCTCGACGCTCCCCGCCCCGGCATTTCCCGCCATTTTCCCCGTCTCTCACAGCATTCTCTCCTATTGAATCGGAAAGAGGACAAATATCAGAGGATCCCAAAGCATGTGTGACAACAGGACCGGGAAGAGATGGCCCCGCCATGCATAAAGAGCCCCCCAGAAGAGGCCGCAGGTCAATGCGGCCAAAAGCAATACATAGTTGCCGGTGGCAAAATGGACGGCCGTATAGAGAAAGGTGGCGATCAGAAAACCGCGCCAGCGGCCCAGGGTGCCTGCGAAGTGCTTCTGTACCAGACCCCGCCAGAAGAACTCCTCACCGAAGCCGACCGGGAAAAAAAGCAGCAGAGCAACCCAGTGGGGTGCCAACTCACCACGGTTGCCGTAAATCGCCGCCAGATTCTGCGGCCGGTCGGCAAAGAGGCCGGGCACGACCCTTTCCATGAGAATCAGCCCCTGGTTTCCGGCCCAGAAAATGGCGTAAAGCAGCAGGGCTGAAGTCACTCCTAGCCAGAGGTTGCTCCAGCTCCATTCCCCACGGTCGGCAAAGGGCTTGCCAATCCAAAGGACAACCAGCGAGAGCAGAGAGGTGCTGAAGGCCATCATCGCCCAAAAGTTGAAAGGCCTGAGCACGAACATGATGTACCAGAGAACAAAGGCCAGAGCGATGGCAGTGTAGAGGATCCTTTTATGCATGGCGTCTCTCATGGCAGAAAGAAGATCCGGCCGGCAAGGGCGGCGATGAAGAGCAGGCCGAAAAGCAGATGGAGCTTGGCGGTGGCGGCGTCGATGCCCGCAAACTGCTCAATCGCCATTTCCTGCTTGCGGCGTACGGTGCGAATATTCTGCAGCGCCACCGGCAGGGAGAGGAAAACCAGCAGGCTCAACCAGGTCAGCCCGGTGCCGATAACCAGCAGGGGAATCAAGGCGTAGGCGCCCAGGACCAGCACGTAATACATCGTCTGCGCCCTGCGCTCGCCGATGAGTATGGGCACCGTCCTGATGTGGACGGCGCTGTCGAAGGGGATATCGCGCAGATTGTTGCTGTGCAGAATGGCATCCACCAGCAGCGCGGCCGGAATGCACCAGAGCAGAGGCTTCCAGGAAAAGAGTCCGGCCTGGACCGCGTAGGAGCCCAGCGGAATCAGCAGCCCAAAGGCGAGAAACACCCCGACATCCCCGAGGGCATGATACTTGAAATTGAACGGGGCCATGGTGTAAAAGAAACCCAGGATGAAACCGGCTGCGACCAGGGCGATGAGCAGGCCAGGGTTTCCCGAGCTGAGGATCAAATAGAGTCCGATCGCCCCGGCGGCGGCATAAAGGATCAGGGCCCAGCGCAGCATTTCAGGCGGGGTCATAACCTTGGCCACCAGCATGCCGCTCGAGCCGTAAGTCCCCTCGCGGTCTACCCTGGTCTTGAAATCAAAATAGTCCGAGAGGGTGTTGGACCCGGAGTGGGCGAGATTGCAGCCGAGCAGGGTAAGGACGAACTTGACCCAGTCTACCTGCAACCCGGCCACATCGATGATGGCGATCAGCAGCCCGAAAACGGGCGGCAGCACACTCACCGTGTAAGACCAGGGCCGGGTGGCCAGAAAATAGGCTTTCAGCGTCGCCATGTTTGGATTCCTCGTTCTTAAGTCACTGGCCGGTCACTGCGGCTTGCCGCCGCTCACCAGATGGACCATCCCGAAAAAAAAACTCCTGATGCGGATATCCCTGAAACCGGCGCCTTCGAGCAGAGTGCAAAAGTCGGGCACGGTCCGGAATGTGAATATCGAGTTGAATAGATAGCGATAAGGACCAACACGTCCGGTCAACACAAAACCCAGAAATGGAAAAATCAGGGCATTATAACTCTTCAGCACCGCCTTGATGAGCAAATTGCCGGGGATGAAAAACTCGAGCACATTCAGCCGCCCGCCCGGCCGCAGCAGACGCAGGGACTCCTGCAGATCATCGGCAAGGGCGACAAAATTGCGCACACCGAAGGCACAGGTGATCGCCGAAAAAACGCCGTCCGGAAAGGGCAGAAGGGAGACCGCTTGCACCACGGCAATGCGGCCATTCCAGGTCTCGAATTTCTCCCTGCCGTAATGCAGCATCGCCGCTGAGGGGTCCGATCCGACCACCTGCACCCCCGGGTGCGCACGGGCGACGGCGGCAGCCATATCCCCGGTGCCGCAAGCAAGATCCAGCACCGCCCCCGGACAGGCCGTGCCGTTGAGGTCGCGGCTCACCTGCTCCGCGGCTTTGCGCCGCCAGAAAAGATCAAGCCCCAGGGTGGCGACATGGTTAAAGAGATCATAGCCCCTGGTGAAGGTGCCCTCAAATTTGAACCGGGTATAATGACGCCTCCTGGCCATGGGCCTGGGACTCCCTATCGCTGTAGAGTATCTTCCTGATATTTTTTCCAGACCGCATCGGCGTATTCGATCACCCCGTTGACGTAGGAGTCGATCGGATTGTAGGCATGAATGGCCCGTCGCCGCCCCCTCCCGGAGGCTCCATAACCGTTCGCATGCAGATAATTGGCCACGGAATGGATGGCATCCGGCCAGGTGCAGAGATCGATGCGGCCATCGCTGTCGCCATCCCTCGCAAACTGCATCGAGCTGGGCATGAACTGAACGTAGCCAATCGCTCCGCCCCAGGAGCCGCGCAGTTCGGCCGCCTCCACCCCCTTCTCCTTGCTCATGCGGAGGAGGGCCGCCAGGTTGAGCGCGGCGCTCCGCCGCAGACGGTCGAGCCGCTTTTTCTCCGCCTCCCCGAGCTTCAACGCCGTCGTGTCCGCCTCCCCCTTGATGATGAGCTCGCGTACAGCCAGATCGCGGGCCTGATCGAGGTAAAGAATCTGCCCGAGAAAAACGTTGACAATAAAATGGCTGCCGACAAACTCGCCCAGGCCCGATTCCCACATCAGGATGGAGACGATATCCCGCACCTCCACCCGGTAGCGTGCCTGCGCACTGTCCAGCTCGGCGCGATGTCGGGCGATGAATCGAGCCCCCTCCGCTATCCGGCGCGGCTTGAGGAAGACCTTGCGGTAGTCCGTATGCTCGTGGTTCTGGATGGTCACGCTCTGGGGCGTGGCGTATTTGATGATGTTCTCGGGATAGACCTCGGGGGAGAGCCTGCCCAACAGCTCCCTGAATTCGCCCTCAGAAACCGGCTTGCCCTGCCCGGAGGTGGCGGCGAGGGATTCCAGCAGGGTGGCGACAAAAGTATTCGCGGGCCGCCCCTCCTTGAACACGGCGCGCTCCGAGAGCTCCCACAAGGCCGCAGCCGATTGCGTCGTCGCCGAGAGTTCATGATCACCGCAGCCGACCACACCCAGCACCACAGCACAAACCGTGACGAGAACGCCCACCCCCATCTTCACTCCACCCATACTGCCTCCCAATCGATGCGATTACTCGTGCAGCGGATTCTTTCCGCGCGCTGCTCCCGGCAGAGACCAATCCACCCGCTCCCTGATGCGCATGAAACTCATGCCCTGATAGAGCGGCCTTTTGCTGATCTTTGCGATATACTCTGCAAAGGGCTCATCCACAACCTTCCCCGCACTCATGCTGGCATGACGAAACCAGGTGCGTCCCTCTCGCTTGATGACCATGAGCATATGCGCCGAAAAAATATCCGGCTTGTCCTGGATCAGGGCGACGACATCCCCGCTGTTGAGCGCCTGCTCATGCAGCGCGAGCTTTTGCAGCGGGATATAGGCCGCGCACACTGTCCGGTCAG
This sequence comes from bacterium, assembly GCA_029554865.1. Taxonomy (GTDB): domain Bacteria; phylum Zhuqueibacterota; class Zhuqueibacteria; order Residuimicrobiales; family Residuimicrobiaceae; genus JAKPUX01. The sequence continues at coordinate 53,850 of JAKPUX010000074.1, forward strand.
GGAGCACGGCGGGCAAGTCATCAATACCCTTGCCCTGAAAAAAAAGACCGTGGCGGATGGTGCGCGTCGATTCCACGACGTCCGCCCCGCCAACCTGCCGGGTAACCTCCTCAAGACACCAGCTGTTAGCCGGCAACCAGTCCACCATAGTATAGTGGTTGCGTGTGGCCATACTGATATAACCGTCGCGATAGCGGATATGCTGGAGAACGTTGAACATCTCTTCATAATTGCGTGAGAGCGTCAAGGCCATGACGATCTCACAATAGGTCATGCAGTTAATCTTTTGCAAATTGAGGAGAGGCTGGGTCTCATAGCGGCCGTTTTCACCCTCCCCTTCACAGACCAGCAGATAGGGCGCACCCATAAAGCGCCCGGAGTAATAGACCATCTTTTCCGCATTGGTCAGTCCGCGCGCCGTGGTCTGGCGGATATCCTGGTCGATCACCGGCAGCGGGGCCAGATGATAGAGCGGGGAATCGCTCGCCTGCAGGCAGGTGAGCAGGACAGCCAATCCCAATACAGCAGTGAACACCGGCAAACGGTCAGACATGGCAACCCTCTTCGACAAAGCGCAAAATCCATTTTATCATATTATAAAATTATCCCCTCTTTTGCAAGGAGATAATCGCCATAAAAAGGTGTCGGCCGATAAAAAAAGCCCCTCTTCGCCAACCGCCCCCAGTAACCTCGCATTTAATCGGCAGTTGTAAACAAGCATCCCCTCCCCTTCGCAAGGAAAGAGCTCTGCTCCGGGAACATCCCGCATCCGCACATCGTATCAATCTTGTTAATTCAGAGCATAGGCCTTTCCATCTGCAAGGAGTCATCGCCATGAAACGCCCATGGTTGGTTTTACCCCTCGCCCTCCTGTTTATTCTGTCGGGCTGCTCCCGAGATGCCTCCCCGACCGATCCCCGGGATAATCCGCCCGCCCGTCCACTCACCGCGCACGAGAGCGCCCTCGCCCGCGACAGCAACGAATTCGGCTGGCGGCTGGTGCAGAGAATGGCCCTGGAAGAGGGGCAAAAAAACAGCTTCATCTCCCCCCTCAGCGTCACCCTGGCGCTCGCGATGGCCTATAACGGCGCCGGCGGTGAAACCGAGCAAGCCATGCGCACCACCCTCGGATTTCCCGACCTCTCCCGCGATGAATTGAATGCCGCCCTCTCCGGGCTCTCCAGCCTGCTGATGGGCCTCGATCCGTCCGTCCAGTTCAGGATCGCCAATGCCATTTGGTACCGTCAGGGATTGCAGGTCAAGCCCGATTTCACCGAGCGCAACCGGCTCGCCTACAATGCGACCATTGCCCCCCTGGACTTTAACTCCCCGCAGGCGCCCTCGATCATCAACGACTGGGCCAGCAACAAGACCAACGGCCGCATCCCCAGGGTTATCGACACCATCGATCCCGATTTGATGATGCTCCTGCTCAATGCGATCTATTTCAAGGGAGATTGGACCACCGAATTCGATCCCTCAGAGACCAGGCCGGACCGCTTTTTTCTGGCCGACAGCAGCCAGGCCTCCTGCCAGATGATGCAGCTGACCGACAACCTGCCCTACTTCGAGAACGAGCTCTTCCAGGCTGTGGATCTGCCCTATGGAGACGGACAGTTCGCCATGGCCCTCCTTCTGCCCAGGACCACTCTCGAGGACCTGACCAGCCGTCTTGACAATGCGGCCTGGGACGAGTGGCACTCCAGCTTCAGCCGGCAGCGGGGCACCCTCCAGCTTCCCAAATTCAAACTCTCCTGTGATGTGACTATGAATAACGCCCTCAAAGCCATGGGCATGGCGGTCGCCTTTGACGACCACCGCGCCGATTTTTCCGGAATCAGCACCATGATGCCGTTGTTTATCAGTTATGTGAAACACTCCTCCTTCGTCCAGGTGGACGAGGAGGGCACCGAAGCCGCCGCCGTGACGGTGGTCGGCGTCGGTACAACCTCGATCGGCGGACCAGGCGGATTCTTCATGCGCATCGACCGCCCCTTCCTGGTGGTCATTCATGATCACCACAGCCGGACCGCCCTCTTTGTCGGACGTATCTATCAACCGGAATGGAATTAGGGCATGATCCGCCCCGGACATGCTCCCCGCTTTTTATCACCGTGCGGCGCAGACAAGGCCAGCCTGAGTTCCGCACCAATCCAGGGAGTACTACCATGAAATACGCTCAAAAATCTTTTGCCCTCGTGGCCACCGCAGCGCTGCTCCTTCTGGGCGCAGCGTCCCGGCCGGCGGCCCAGGACGCGGGCGGCAGCCCCGTCTCAACGATGGAAAAGGGATCCATCAGCGGCCGGATCAGCGGCCTCGACTCCAGCCTCATCGGCATCGCCTCGGTCACCGCCTGGAGCAACGATCCCTCGATCATGGAGTGGGGCAAAGGCCGCGCCGTGGTCGACAGCCTCTTCTCTTTCCGCATTGACAGCCTCGCCCCCGGCGGCTATTATGTCGTCGCCGAGGCCCCGGGCTACCTGCCCCAGTATTACAATGGGGTCGCATACTGGAGCGCAGCCACCCTTGTCACTGTCTATCCCGGACAGGTGACCGGCGGCCTCACCTTTGAATTAAAGCCGGGCACGCTCGTCCATGGCGGCACCATCAGCGGCCAGGTGACCGGCTCCGATGGCCTGCCGCTGCCTTTTGTCAATATTATTGCCTCAACCCTCTTTATGCTGGATCCCGAAAAGAGAGATTTTATCGATATCGGCTATGCCTCCAGTGATGAAAACGGCCGCTATACTATGGTCAATCTGCCTCCGGACGACTATTACCTCCGGGCCGAGTACTGGAACACCTGGTTTGGCCAAACCCTTTGGTATCCTCAGGCTGACTCCCAGGCGGATGCCAGCACGGTGACAGTCAGTGAAAACAGCGAGACCAGCGGCATCGACTTTACTTTCCAGGTGCCATCCAAAGCCGGCCGCATCGCCGGCAGGGTGGTCGACGCCCTCGGCAATCCTCTCGCCGCTGCCGGAATCCAGGTCATGGCCGCACCGGACCAGAACATCCGCTGGAACTGGATCTGGCTCTACGCCGACACCGATGCCGACGGATACTATCAGATCGACCAGGTTCCCCATGGCAGCTATATCGCTTACTGCTGGGCTCAGAACGGCTGGGATTATATTCAGCTCTGGTGGCCGGACGCCACAACCATGGAGAACGCCAAAATCATCACCATCTCCGATGAGACGCCAGGCTGGCAGGCCGATTTCACCCTGCCCCTGACGCCAGGCACCGCTGCGCTCGGCGGTCGCGTGGTCAACACTGAAGGCCGCCCCCTGGCCAACGCCTATATTCAGATCACCACGGCGGGAAATGAATACGATTCGGCCGCCGGACGCAGTTTTTACGCCTGGGCTTCGACCGACAGCAGCGGCCTCTTCAAGGTCGACCGCCTCTCCCCCGGAAGCTATATCGCCTGCGCGACCTGCTGGGAGGGTGATAGCTTCGGCCAGGGTTGGTACAAGGATGCCGGCTCCCTCGCGTCGGCGACGCCGATCGTCTTGACAGAGGGCGAAAACCGGACTGACATCGACTTTGCCCTGCATGTCCACCCCATCTACGGCGCCATCGTTGGCACTGTGACGGACGCTGCCACCGGTCAACCGCTCCCGCGCGCCTATGTGCAAGTCGACTACCGCCAGGATTCGGCTGATTATGCCATCCGCCGTTTCGCCTGGTGGCCCTACTACCAGATCACCGATGACCAGGGAGCTTTCGTCTTCGAATCCCTGCCCGAGGGGAGCTACAAGCTCTCGGTCTACACCAACGGCGCCTTCGCCTGGTATCCAGATGCCCTCGTGGAAGAGATGGCCGCCCCGGTGGATGTGGTCGGCGGCAGAAAGAGCGAAGCCAACTTTGCCCTGACCCTGCGCCAGAGCGGCACCGCCACGATATCGGGCCAGGTGCGTGCGGAGCATGGCTTCGTCGCCACAGAGGGCGATGCCCGCCCAGGAAATGTCCGGCTTGAGGCCGTCCTCGATGAATATATTCCCGAGATCGCTGTCGTTATGGCCAAGCCCGCGGTGACCATCATGCTATGGCCCGATTCCGAGCAGTTCTATACCGCCGTCACCGACCCCGATGGCAGCTATACTCTCAAGGGTCTGCCGGATGGTGAGTATTATCTCTCCAGTTTCGCTCCTGGCCACATGCTGCAATACTACAAGGAGACCTTCGATCCGGCAGAAGCGGTGCTGGTGAAGGTTGAAGCGGGCCAGGTGATCACCGGCATCGATTTCACCCTGCGGGCCAATCCCTGGTATTTTATGAAAGAGGGAGACGCCGCCGGCCGCAATGCCTTGAACGCCATCATTTCCGGCACGGTCAATGACGAGAACGGCCAGGGCATCGCCGGCGCCGCCGTCTACCTCCTGGACGGCAGCGGCCAGCCGGTCACCTGGGCTACCGCCGACGAAAATGGCCGCTTTGAGATTATGGGCATCGCCAACGGACCCTATTATCTCCAGGCCGGCAAGCTCGGCTATGCCACGACCTTCAACGGCAATGCCTCCAGCCGCGAGGCCACCACCCCCCTGATCGCAGCCAACGGCTTGACCGAGGTGAACATCACCCTGCCGCCGGCACGGAGCACCGGCGTCGATGTCAGGGTCCTTCCCGACAAGGTCGCGCTTCTCGGCAACTACCCCAATCCCTTCAATCCGGAGACGAGCATCCATTTTTCACTCCCCTCGCCCATGCAGGTCACCCTGGCCATCTATGACAGGCTCGGACGCCGGGTGCGCCAGCTGCATACAGGCGCCCTGCCGGAAGGCGAGCACCGGCTGCATTGGGACGGCCGCAGCGAGCAGGGGGAGACCATGACCAGCGGGATCTACTTTTACCGGCTCTCAACTCCAGCCGGCATCCGCACCGGCAAGATGGTGCTGATGAAATAAGGATGAATCCAGTACGCCCCCGCCGGCGCCGGCGGGGGCGTGGCGTGTCGAAAGCCGCTTCTTCATTTTGTCTGGCTCAATGAATAACTCTTGTATTCCATCCCTTTTTTATTTACTTTTATTGTAATTAGTCAGCCAAAACCACGTAACCGGCAAAGAGGCGGTATGGGAAAGACCTTCGCAGAAAAGGTACTGGGACAAAAAGCGGGCAAGAACGTCGTCCCCGGCGAGATCGTTGAAGTCAAGCCCGATATTGCCATGAGTCACGACAACACCGCGGCGATTTCCAAAACCTTCAAGGAGATCGGCGTGGCTAAAATCGATGATCCCAACCGGCACGTCATTGTTCTCGACCATTGTGTGCCGGCAGCCAACGAGAAATTCGCCCAGAACCATAAGGACATCCGCGCCTTTGTGGCCGAGCAGGGCATTCCGAACTTTTTCGACATCGACCGGGGCATCTGCCACCAGGTTCTGCCGGAGGAGGGCTTTGCCCTGCCCGGCTATCTGATGGTGGGCAGCGATTCCCATTCCACCACCTACGGGGCTTTTGGCGCCCTCGCCACCGGCATCGGCCGCAGTGAGATGGCGGTGATTTTTGCCACCGGCAAGATCTGGCTGCGCGTCCCCGAGACCATGAAGATTATCGTCAAGGGGAGGCTGCCGAAGTGGATTTCATCGAAAGATGTGATGCTTAAAATCATGGGCGATCTCAGCGCCGACGGCGGGCTCTACAAGTCGGTCTGGTTCACTGGACCCGCCATTGCAGAGATGAGCGTCTCCAGCCGCATGGTGCTGACCAATATGGCGGTCGAATTTGGCGCCAAAAACGGCTATATGGAGCCGGACGACCAGACCCTCGCCTTCCTCAAGGGGCGGGCGCGCGCGCCCTTCACCGTCGTCACCTCCGATCCGGACGCCGAACTGGAAAGCGTCCACGAATTCGATGTCAGCGATCTCGAACCTCTGGTTGCCTGCCCGCACAGTGTGGATAATGTCAAGCCGGTCTCTGCGGTCAAGGGAACCAGGATTGACCAGGTCTTTTTCGGCTCCTGCACCAACGCGCGCATCGAGGACTTTGAAATCGTCGCCGGCGTCATGAAGGGCAAGAGAGTCCATCCCTCCTGCCGGATGGTGGTCATTCCCGCCTCCCGTCAGGTCTTCCTCGAAGCCCTGGCCAAAGGCTACATCCAGATTCTCGGCGAAGCCGGCGCGACCATTGTAAACTCGGGCTGCGGCCCCTGCATGGGCAACCATGAGGGCATTCTCGCCCCCGGCGAACGCGTCCTGAGCACGTCAAACCGCAATTTCAAGGGCCGTTTCGGCTGCAAGGATTCCGAGATCTACCTGTGCAGTCCCCTCACTGCCGCTGCCAGCGCCCTCACCGGCGAGATCAGCGACTTTCGCGAGCATCTATAGAGGAGAGCAGTAATGGCAAAGATTGTCGGCCGGGTCTGGAAATATGGCGATGATGTCAACACCGACGTCATCTTCCCGGGCAAGTACACCTATACCGTAACCGACCCTGCGGAGATGGCCAGGATCGCCATGGAGGATCTCGACGCGGATTTCGCTAAAAATGTTCAGCCCGACGATATCGTCGTCGCAGGCAAGAACTTTGGCTGCGGAAGTTCACGTGAACAGGCTGCTTTTTGTCTCAAATATGCCGGCGTCGGCGCGGTTGTGGCCCGCTCCTTCTCCAGGCTCTACTTCCGCAACTGCATCAATGCCGGCCTGCCGGCACTGACCCTGCCGGAATCGGCCGACATTTTTGTCGCCGGTGAGAGGATCGAGATCGATCTCAGCGCGGGCACCATCCAATGCCAGGCGGGTCTCTTCCATTTTCCTCCTCTTCCGGAGGCGGTCATTGGCATTTTCAATGACGGGGGGCTGATCCCCCACACCCGCAAGGCATTGGGCATCGATTCCTGAACCCATGGAGAAGCACGAAGCCTATAAATGGGCGGCCAAACGGGTGCGCGCCCAGGTCAAACGCCAGGTCGATCCCATCGCCACCCTGGCCAACACCGCCGCCATCCTCAAGGAGTACTTTCCCTCCTTTTTCTGGGTGGGTTTTTATTTCGTACGGGAGGAGTATCTGCTCCTCGGTCCCTTCCAGGGCCCTCCAGCCTGCGTCAAGCTCGCACGCAACCAGGGCGTCTGCGCGGCGTCGGCGGAGCGTCAGCAGACCATTTTGGTCCCGGATGTGCACGACTTCCCCGGACATGTGGCCTGCGATGCCCGCTCCAGGTCCGAGATCGTCGTCCCGGTCCACGATGAGATGGGCACCCTGCGCGCCGTACTCGATGTGGACAGCGAAAGCCTCGCCGCATTCGACGAGCAGGATGCTGCAGGCCTGCAGACGGTCGCCGGACTCCTGCGCGGGATCTGGACCACTACCTGAAAGAGGCACTGCCACGCTGCGCTGATCCGGCGCGCTGGCTGCGCTCGCGCCGCCACCGGAAATTTCCCGAATCCTGAGGTTCGGCCATCATCAGTTGTGTCTGACTAGGAGGATAATCAGATGTCCAGCAAGAACCTTTACACATGTGCCGTCATCGCCCTTGGGCTGCTGATTGCAGCGCCGTCCCACGCACAGCGCCGTTCCGGCCCCTCGTGGTCGGCCCCCAAAGGGCTGATTGGAATCCATGCCGGCTATCTCAATCCCAAGGATCCTGAGGGCGGAATGCTGGCGGGCTGCAGGCTGGGCACGATGGTCGATGAATCGGTCAGCATCGGCATTGGATTCGACCTCTGGCACAAGATCTACCGGGACGAAAAAGAGGTGGCCGACGAAACCAGGCCGGACCGCAATACCAAGACCTACATGACCGAGCTCGAAATCTCCGACTGGGCGATGCCCCTCACCCTCGAAATCGCCGCCAAGGTCCCGCTCGCCAGATATATGGGCTATACCGTGCGCGGCAATATCGGCTATACCTTTCTCTGGAGCAAATACAGCAATTATTTAGAGAATTCCAGCACCAACCGCCGCTTCGGCGGAATCTGCTGGCAGCTCGGCGCCGGCCTCTATTCCGAAATCGGTTCACGCTCCACCCTGGTCGCAGATCTCTTTTACAACAGCAGCGAGGCCAGCAGCGAGGTCACCAAAAGCAAAGCCGGACTGCCGATCTTTGAACGTGTCGATCTGGCCGGCTTCGGCCTGCGCATCGGCGTGATACTCGACATGCGCTGAGCCTCCCGGCGGCAGCGTCCGGGCGAAGCGGCCCCTTAACCTTAGACCCCTCGCATGGTGTATGGAAAGAAGAGTCTCTTTCGGCTTGAGCCATGGCCTCACCCCCATGGTCCGCAACCTGCTCATCATCAATGCCGCTGTCTATGCTCTCCAACTCCCGTGGGCGCACCAGGGAACGGCGTCGCCCCTGCTCCATTGGTTCGCCCTCTGGCCGCCGAGGGTACTCCACCAGTTCGCGCTCTGGCAAATCCTCACCTACGCCTTTCTCCATGGCGGAATCATCCACATCCTCTTCAATCTTTTCACCCTGTGGATATTCGGATGTGAGGTTGAACGGGTTCTGGGCGGCAGGAAATTTTTATTCATTTATCTGATCTCCGCGGCCGGGGCGGGCCTGTGTCATCTCCTCTTCAACACCCACAGCCCGGTGCCGGTGATCGGCGCATCAGGAGCGATCTACGCCGTCCTCGTCGCCTTTGCCGTGCTCTTCCCGGACCGCGTGATCACCCTGCTCCTCTTTTTTGTCCTCCCGGTCCAGCTCAAGGCGAAGCATCTGGTGGCCCTGTTCATCGCCATCTCGCTCTTCTCCGGCATTGAGAGCAATATTTTCGGCAACCGGGATGGTGTGGCGCACCTCGCCCATCTCGGCGGGGCCCTCACGGGATTCCTGCTCCTGCGTGGCGGCCCGATGCTCGACTCCCTGCTCTTCGAGACGCGCAAACGCAGGGAGTGGCGGCACAAGGCTGAACAAAACCGCTTGCAGGCCCGCCAAAAAGCAGAGCGAGACGAAATCGACCGCCTCCTCGACCGTATCAATGAGGTCGGCTATGAGGCCCTCTCTCGCGAGGAAAAGAAAACCCTTCTCAAGAACAGCAAAAAAATCAAGGATGGATGACTATTCGCATGCAGCGGCTGACTGATCGGAGCAAGAGAGAGCATCTTCTGCGCTGGTTAACCATCGCCCTTCTCCTCGCTCCGGCGACCCTGCTTCAGGGTCGGGAGATCGTTATCAAAGACAGACAATCAGGGGCTGCGATCGGCCATCTCTCCACCATTCAGGCCGGCCGCTACGAATTCATCCCCCTGAGCGCCTTCGCCGAAGCGATCAAGATACCCGGCGCAATCAATTCGAGCCGCAAACAATTCATCCTGCAGATACCCCACAATCCCGTCGTCGTTCACGCGATCAATCCCTTCGTCCGCGTCGGCACCGAGTGGCGGCAGATGCCCATCGCTGCTCTCATCCTCGATGGTGAGTATTATGCCCCTGCCGTCTATTTCCTCGACATCATCCGGGACGCTCTTCCCTTCCGGCTGGACTATCTCTCCGGTGAGGCGACAATCCTCATCACGCGCAGCCGTATGGGCGTGGGCGGCATCCAGATTGATGACATGCAGAACGGCACCCTCATCCGCATCGCCCTCAGCCAGCCGATCAATGCCTCAAATCTCTTCCTCAGCGAAACCAACGGATGGCTTTATGCGGACCTCTACGGCGGCAATATCGGGGATTTCAGGGCCGATGCAGCCCGGAAAAATACCCGCACCATTGACCGGATCAGCACCATCCAGCTCTCCAGGGATACGGCGCGACTCGGCTTCCGGCTGCTCAAAAAGGTGAAGGAGAGGGAGGTTAAGGTGATCGCCTCTCCGCCCGAGATCCAGATCTCGCTGCGCACCCATGAGGAGGTGCCGGCCGCACTGCTGGATGAGCTGGAGAGGGAACGGGAAAAATGGAAAATCGACCTGATCGTCATCGATCCGGGTCACGGCGGCAGGGATCCGGGCGCCCTGGGCTCGAGCGGAACCAGGGAGAAGGACTTTACCCTCAAGATCGCCCGGGAGATCAAGAGGATCATCGAACGCGACCTGAAAATCCGGGTCCTCATGACCCGGGACAGCGACAAATTCATCCCCCTGGTCGACCGCGGCAAGATCGCCAACCGCGCGGGCGGCAAGCTCTTCATCAGCATCCACGCCGATTCCAATCCCAAAAAGGGCCTGCGCGGGCACACCGTCTATTTTATGGGCCCGGCCAAGACGGAAGAGGCGAGGCGGGTGGCCCAGTTTGAAAACTCGGTGATCAAGTTCGAGGATTCCAACAGCAAGTACGCCAATCTCTCCGAAACCGCCTTCATCCTCGCCGCCAACGCCCAAAACAGCTACAACAAGGAGAGCGAGGAGTTCGCGGCCATCCTCGACCGGGAGATGCGGTCACGCCAGCAAGCTGACGGCTTCGGCGTCCGCCAGGCCGGCTTTTATGTCCTCCACGGCACCTCCATGCCCAATATTCTGCTTGAAACCGCCTTCATCTCCAATGCATCGGACGAAAAACTGCTCGGGACACGCGGCTTTCACATGAACGTAGCCGAAGCAGTCTGCGAAAGCATCCGCCAGTTCAGGGACCACTACGAAAACGCCTTATAGCCTCCGGCATTTCCCCTGCCAGCTGTCGCGCCGGACCAACTCCTCCTCTATCGCCCTGCGCACCTTGTGCTTCGCCAGCGCCCAGCGCGGAGCGATCAGCATCTCCGCCGGCGCCTCCGCCGTCAGCCTCTGCATCACCATCTCCTCAGGCATTCTCTCGATGAAATCGGCTGCCAGCGCTGCATATTCCGCTGGCGCCAGCTCCCTGACTTGCCCCTGACGGTGCCACTCCGCCAATACAGTATCCGTCAGTATGAGCAGGGGATGAAGTTTGATCTCGTGGACAGGAGAGGCAGCGATGGCGTCAGCGGTTGCCAGCATCATCGCCGCATCTTCCCCCGGCAGCCCGAGGATGAGATGGGTGCAGATGCGGAGGGGCAGGGCGCGCAGGGACGCGATGGCGGTAAGATAATCACCGTAGGTATGGCCGCGGTTGATAGCCCGCAGGGTCTGGTCATGGCTGCTCTGCAGGCCGAGTTCGATCCAAAGGTCGGTTCGCTCCGCCATACCAGCGAGCAGGGCCAATACCTCCTCCCCCAGGAGATCGGGACGAGTCGCGATGTCGAGCCCGACCACCCCGGGAAATGAAAGCGCCCTTTCATAGAGGGCGCGCAGGTGCTCCACCGGGGCGCGGGTGTTGCTGGAACTCTGAAAATAGATGATGAACTTGTCGGCGCCCTGACGCGTTTGGGCATTGCGTATCCCGGCCTCGATCTGCTCAGTCAGACCGATATCCAGCCTCGACTGCATGCGCGAAAAACTCTCCAGCCGGCAGTAGATGCAGCCACCGCGGCTTATAGTGCCGTCGCGATTGGGGCAGCTCAAGCCGGCATCCACCGGAATTTTCCAGACCCTCCCGCCGTAGCGCTCGCGCAGATAGCCCGAAAAAGAGCGATAGCGTTCGATCGGCTCAGCCAACCACAACCTCGCCCTTTTTCACTACCACCTTGACATGATTCCCTCCGAAAAAATAGGGGATCATGCGATAACCCGGAGAATCGAGGAGCAGAAAATCGGCCTGCAGGCCGGGCTCCAGCCGTCCGATGTGCGGGCGGTCAAGCGCCCAGGCTGCGTTGGCTGTGAGGGCAATGAGGGATTCGGCCGTCGTCATGCGCATCTGTGTGCAGGCGAGCGCAAAGATCAGCTGCAGGTTGAGACACATGCAGCTGCCCGGGTTGAAATTGGAGGCCAGAACGACGATCGCTCCTTCATCGATCAAACGCCGCGCCGGGGGATAGCCGTAATGCAAAAAAAGCGACACCCCCGGCAGCAGGGTGGCGGCACAGCTGGAATCCGCCAGCTGGATGATCTCCGCGGGGGTGATCTGTTCGAGATGATCGACCGAACGCGCCCCCATGTTGAGGGCCAGCTGCACCCCGCCATTGCTGCTGAGCTGATCCGCATGCAGCCGGAGTTTCAGGCCCGCCCTCCTGGCTGCGGCCAGTATGGCCCTGGTCTCGTCGAGTCCAAAATAGCCCCCCTCGCAAAAAACATCGCAGTACTCCGCCTTGCCCTGCACGTGCGGCAGCATTGCGATCACCCTCTGCGTCTGCTCCTGCGCACTCATTCCCGGCGGCACAGCGTGGGCGCCCATGAAGGTCGGCACCAGTTCGACCGGCTGCCTCCTCCCCAGCTCGGCGATCACTTCCAGAATCTTGAGTTCGTTCTCCAGATCGAGCCCGTAGCCGCTCTTGATCTCCATGGTGGTGGTGCCGTGCGCCAGCGCTGAACGCAGATAGCCCAGACCGGTCTCGACCAACTCGGAGGGTGCCGCCCTTCGGGTCGCCTCGACCGTGCTGATGATCCCTCCCCCCGCTGCGGCGATTTCCTGATAGCTCGCTCCGGCGATCTTGAGATCGAATTCGTCCTCGCGCTGCCCCCCGAAGACCAGATGGGTGTGGCTGTCGACAAATCCGGGGATGACCGCTCCGCCACCGGCGTCGAGCACTACAGGATCATCGCTGACCTCCTTCTCGACCAGCTCCCGCGGGCCGACAGCCTGGATCACCCCCTCCCGCGCATAGATCGCCGCCGGCGCATGAATGACGAGCTCGCGCATTTTCCGCCCGCGCGCCGGAGTCGCGCTGCCGCTGACCGCCTGGGCAATATTGACAACCAGCAGGGAGGACATCCGCACACCTCCTTTTTAACGTCGCTTGATCACCACCAGCGTGACATCATCCTCCCACGCCGCTGAATCCCCGAATTCATAGACATGGGCAAAGGTCATGTGGAGCAGGGCGCTGGCATCGAGGTGCTGGTTGTCAACAATCCATTCGGTCAGCCGCTCGACACCGAACATCTCCCCCTCCTCGTTCTGACGCTCTGTGATGCCGTCACTGTAAAGGACCAGAACCGCCCCGCTCTCGAGATGTGCATAATCGCGATGCAGGTCAATCTCCGGCAAAAAGCCCAGCGTGGTTCCGGTGGCAATCAGCTTTTTGACCTTTTTCCCGTGCACCAGCAGGGGACCCGGATGGCCGGCATTGACGAAAAAGAGATGCCCGTCGCCCTCCATCTCCGCGACAAAAAGGGAGACATAGTTGGCCGCATAGGTGCTGCGCAGAATGACTCTGTTCAGGGTCTTGATGGTGTGAACAGTGCGCAGCTCCAGGGCCAGCCCCATGCGCAAACCGATGACCACATCGCGCATCAGCAGGGCTGCGGGCAGGCCGTGGCCGCTCACATCCCCGATCGAAACCCCCAGGGTGCCGTCCTTGAGCTCAAAATAATCGAACAAGTCGCCACCAACCAGCTCCGCCGGCTGGCTGAAGCCGGCAATATCGTAGCCGCTCAGTTTGGGCGATTTTTGGGGCAGCAGGCTCTTCTGGATCTCCACCGCCTGCTCGAGCCGCACCCCGATGGCATCCGAGAAAAGGCGGTAGTTGAGGCTGGTGCGCACGGAATTGAGAAAGAGATTAATCTCCTCCCGCTCCCAGCCGTCATTCAGGGCGAATACCACCAGCCACTGCCGCTCCGGGCTGTGCACCCAGATAGCCGCATGACTGAGATGAGTGGGCTGCGCCGGGGCATAAAACTGGTTGTTCAGGAATTCGGAATCGTAGATATAGCTGCGGTTGCGGGAGGCCAACTGCACAACCTCTGATTCCATGGGCAGTTCCTCGACATAGCCGTGTTCCTCCGCTCCCTCTTCCGGGTAGCTGAGTACAAAGAGATCGTCCAGCAGGAGGTAGTAGCGAGCATCGGCGATGTGAAGCCGCTGATGGAATTTGGCCGACAGCTCCTGGAGGATGGTCGGCAGAAACTGCTCCCCTGCCTCCTCGATCCGGATCATGGCCAGGAGGGCATCCAACTCGCGATAGAAAACCTTGGGATCGGTCATGACAGTCAGGGCCTCCCCTGGGCGAGCATGGGGATTTTGATCCCCATTTGGCTGGCGGCGTTCACGGCGATTTCATACCCGGCATCCGCGTGGCGCACCACCCCCATACCGGGATCGGTGGTGAGCACCCGCTGCAGCCGTACAGAGGCCTCGCGCGTGCCATCAGCCACGATCACCATCCCGGCATGGATCGACTTGCCGATGCCTACGCCCCCGCCGTGATGGACTGAAATCCAGCTCGCCCCTCCCACGGCGTTGATGAGGGCGTTGAGTATGGGCCAGTCAGCGATGGCATCGCTGCCATCGCGCATGCGCTCGGTCTCCCGGTTGGGCGAAGCCACCGACCCGGCGTCGAGATGGTCGCGGCCGATGACGATAGGGGCCTTGACCTCCCCGGAGGCGACCAGGTCATTGAAGACCGCTCCCATTCGAGCGCGTTCGCCATAGCCCAGCCAGCAGATGCGCGAGGGCAGTCCCTGAAACTGCACCTGCTTTTGTGCCTTGCTGATCCAGCGTCTGAGGGCTCCGTTCTCCGGGAAAGTGCGCAGCAGGGCGGCGTCGGTGGCATAGATATCATCGGCCTCCCCGCTCAGGGCTGCCCAACGGAAGGGACCCTTGCCAAGGCAAAAGAGCGGCCGGATGTATTCCGGCACAAAGCCGGGGATGTCAAAGGCGTTTTTCAATCCGTTGTCGAGAGCCTCTCCACGGATGTTGTTGCCATAATCGAAGGCCACCGCGCCGAGCCGCTGCAGGGCGAGCATGGCCTCAACATGGCGGACTATCGACTGGCGGGCCATCTTTTTGTAGCGTTCGGGATCTGCCGTCCGCAGCGCCAGCGCCTCCTCATAGGCCAGGCCGTGGGGAACATAGCCGTTGAGGACATCGTGCGCTGAGGTCTGGTCGGTGAGGATATCCGGCACGATCCTGCGCTGTACCAGCTCGGGCAGAACATCCGCGGCATTGGCGAGCAAACCGACCGAAAGCGGCTCCCTGCGGTCGCGCGCCGCGATCACCTGCTCGAGGGCTTCATCCAGGCTCTCGCACATGACATCCAGATAACGGGTTTCGAGCCTGCGCTCCATTCGATGACGGTCGACCTCGATGCAGAGACAGGCTGCGCCATTCATGGTCGCCGCCAGCGGCTGGGCGCCCCCCATGCCCCCCAGCCCGGCGGTCACCAACAGCCGCCCCTCCAGGGTGCCGCCGAAATGGCGCTCTGCACAGCTGGCAAAGGTCTCGAAGGTTCCCTGCAGGATACCCTGGGTACCGATATAAATCCAGCTGCCGGCAGTCATTTGGCCGTACATGGTCAGTCCCAGACCCTCGAGGCGGCGAAACTCGTCCCAGGTTGCCCAATGGGGAACCAGCATGGAGTTGGAGATCAGTACACGCGGGGCATTCTCATGGGTTTTGAAGACGGCGACCGGTTTGCCCGACTGCACCAGGAGGGTCTCGTCATTTTCAAGCTCCCGCAGCGCCTGTACCATGGCATGAAAACACTCCCAGTTGCGTGCGGCCTTGCCGGTTCCTCCGTAGACGACCAGCTCCTGGGGTTTTTCAGCGACCTCCGGATCGAGATTGTTCATCAGCATGCGCAGGGCGGCTTCCTGAATCCAGCCCTTGCAGCTCAACTGGGCGCCCCGCGGGGCGCGAATGGCCTCTTTCATGCTCACATCCTTTTTCCCTAGTGACCGGGCCCGGCTCAAACGGAGCCGTTCAGCAAGTTTTTACCCCCATTGCGCAACAAGTTAGATAATTTTTCCATCGGATGCAAAATAATTTCCGCCCCGGTAAAAACGCTCACTCCCGTAAAAACACTGTGGAATAAGATTCAAGTTGGTCTTTTTTTTTCTTATATTCATACAAGTGCAGTCGATCTCATCAGGGATAAAAGTATGAACACCCAACACCGCCATTTCGAAACCCTGGCCCTCCATGCCGGCGGGCAGGAAGATCCGGCCGCCTCCTCACATGCGGTCCCGGTCCATCGCACCAGCGCCTACCTCTTCCGCGATTCGGCCCACGCAGCTGATCTCTTCGCCCTCAAGGAATCAGGTCATATCTATACCCGCCTCGGCAACCCCACCCAGGATCTGCTCGAGCAGCGCATGGCCGCTCTCGAAGGAGGCGCCGCGGCACTGGCCCTCGCCTCCGGCACCTCGGCGATCTTTTACGCCATCATCAACATCTGCGCGGCCGGGGATGAAATCGTCGCCGCCCGCAATCTCTACGGCGGCACCTACACCATGTTCGACACCATTCTGCCCCAGTTCGGCATCCGCTGCCGCTTCGTCGATCCCACCGATCCGGCACAGTTCGAAAAGGCGATCAACGGCCGGACCCGCGCCCTCTATGCAGAGACCATTGGCAATCCCTCCCTGGACCTCATCGATCTCGAAGAAATCGCCGCTGTGGCCAGACGCCATCATCTGCCCTTCATCGTCGACTCCACCTTCACCACCCCGTGGCTCCTGCGCCCCCTCGAATATGGGGCCGACATCGTCTGCCATTCCCTGACCAAATGGCTGGGCGGCCACGGCACCGGCATCGGCGGCATCGTCGTCGACAAGGGGAGTTTCGACTGGAGCGATGCCAAATTCAACCTCTTCAACCAGCCCGATCCCGGTTACCACGGCCTGCGCTACGCCCACGATCTCGGCGAACTCAACCCCCTCGCCTTCATCATGCGCCTGCGCCTGGTGCCCCTGCGCAACCTCGGCGCCTGCATCTCGCCTGATAACGCCTGGATCTTCCTCCAGGGCATCGAAACCCTCGCCCTGCGCATGCAGCGCCATTGCGAAAATGGATTGGCCGTCGCTGAATTCCTGCAGCACCACCCGGCGGTCGCCTGGGTTCGCTACCCCGGCCTGCCCGGCGATCCCAGCCATGTTGTGGCCAAAAAATACCTGCACAGGGGCTTCGGCGGCATGGTAGTCTTTGGCATCAAGGGGGACGTGCCGGCGGGAGCCCTTTTCATCGACAGCCTCAAGCTCTTCTCCCACGTCGCCAACGTCGGCGACGCCAGAAGCCTGGCCATCCATCCGGCGAGCACGACCCATTCCCAGCTCAGCGAGGCCCAGCGCCTGGAAGGGGGTATCACCCCCGACCTCATCCGCCTCTCCATCGGCCTCGAACATATCGATGACCTCAAGGAGGACCTGGAACAGGCCCTCGCCAGGGCGGTCAAGTGGTGACCACAACCCTCCCTGCAGATTCAGCCGGCCTCGTCAAGAGAGAGTACTTTTCCTTTGCCGCGCCTCCGGATGAACTATCCCTAGACTGCGGCAGGAAACTGGGGCCGGTCACCCTCGCCTATGAAATCTACGGCGAGCTCAATCCCGCACGCGACAACGCCATCCTCATCCTCCATGCCCTCTCCGGAGACGCCCATGCCGCCGGCTGGCACCACCCCGAAGACCACCGGCCGGGGTGGTGGGACTTTATGATCGGACACGGCCGCCCTTTCGATCTCGACAAATACTGCGTCATTTGCACCAACGTCATCGGCGGCTGCCAGGGCTCCACCGGCCCTTCCTCCATCGATCCGGAGACCGGTAACCCCTATGCCTTGAACTTTCCAATGGTTACAATAGCCGACATGGTGCGCGCCCAGATGCGTCTCATCGACCACCTCGGCATCAACCGCCTCCTCTGCGTCACCGGCGGCTCCATGGGCGGCATGCAAGCCCTGCAGTGGAGCATCGCCGCGCCGGAGCGGGTCGCCTCCGCCATCCCCATCGCCACCACCTGCCATCAGAATGCCATGCAGATCGGCTGGGATGAGGTCGGCCGCCAGGCCATCTATGCAGATGCCGACTGGTGCAGCGGCGACTACCAGCGTCTGGGGAAAAAACCGGCCAGGGGTCTGGCCGCCGCACGCATGCTCGCCCACATCACCTACCTGAGCGAGGAGTCGATGCGACGCAAATTCGGCCGCACCCTGCGCGAAAAGGAAAATTACGGCTACGATTTCGGCATCGATTTCGAGGTCGAGAGCTACCTCCGCCACCAGGGGGAGATCTTTGTCGATCGATTCGACGCCAACTCCTACCTCTATATCACCAAGGCCATCGATTATTTTGACCTCGCCCGCGATTACGGCTCCCTCGAAGAAGCCTTCAAAAAGGTACAGGCACGCTACCTGATTCTCTCCTTCACCTCGGACTGGCTCTACCCCACCTCCCAATCCCTCGAACTGCTCCACATCCTCCAGGCAAACAAAAAAGCCGTGACCTTCAGGGAATTAAACACCTGGTATGGCCACGACTCTTTCCTGCTTCCCAATCCCGAGATGATGCGGATCATCGCCGATTTTCTCGCCGAGGTCCATGCCGCCGGCGCCCGCGAGCGCCCCTGATCTACCCTTGCCCCTCCTCCCGCGCCCTGCCGATGAGCAGGGCGAAGGGATCTTCCGTCCTGATCACTTCCCGCACCAGAAAAGGCTCCCCATAACGCACGCCGATCCGCCCGCCCCAATACTCCGCCCGGGCGTAAATGGAACGGAAATACTCGGGGCTGCTGATGTGGGTCCTCTCCTCATCATCGGCGGGGGCGTCCGGATTGAAGACCTGTGATTTGTAGGCGCGGATCGCCTCCAGCCGGATCTCGAAGACATCGGAAATATCCACCACAAAGGAGGGGGCGAAGTGATAGTGCTCGCAGTAGTAGGCCACCCGCGCGGGGCGGAACGCGGCCTCCCCACTCTCGATCTTTTTCAGGCCGGAGTAGAAAGCCGCCTCGCGCACCAGGTGCGAGCAGTGGGCATGGTCTGGATGACGTGTCTCCCAGTAGGGCGCGAAAAGCAGAGCGGGCCTCCACCTTCTGATTTCCCGGATCACCTTGAGCCGGTTTTCCTCGCTCTCGTTGACACCCCCATCCGGGATGTCGAGCATACTGTGCATCGCCAAACCCATGATTCCGGCCGAGGCGGCGAACTCTTCGCGCCTGATCTCCGGCGTGCCGCGCGTGCCCATCTCGCCCCGGGTCAGGGAAATCATCCCCACCCGGTAGCCCTGCCGGGCCAGTTTGATGATCGTTCCCCCCGCCATCAGTTCGATATCATCAGGGTGGGCCCCGAAGGCGAGCACATCCAGCGCCTGTTCCATTTTAACCTCGGCTAAAGTTCCACTACACTGTGTCCGGGATTCGCTGCATCGATAGCCTCATAAAGCTCACCAATCAGGCCCCGGCCGTGACGGCAGAGAAAAGGCACCGCATTCAGCTGCCGCTCTTGCAGTATTCCACCCGGCAGCAGGGCGGCGGTCAGGGCGTCGATTTGGGCTTGCCCCGCACTCTCCCTGTTCTCCGCCGCGCGCACTACCTTCTGTTCGAGCTGATTGAGGGTATGCATCAGCTGCTGCAGACTCTTCTCGGCCGGGACCTGCAGGGTCTGATCGAGGGCGGTGATGCCTCCCTGCAGGCGGGGCCAGCGCTGCCCGATTATCGCCTTGAGTTCCGCAAGCTCCCCGGCCAGATCCGCTGGCACCAGTCTTTCGCGCAGGGCGGCCAGAATCTCCGTCGGCCGCTGCACCACCTCCGCCGCGGCGATGCCGAAACGCTCCAGGGCGCGCCTGCTCCTGCCCTCCACCAGGGTGAAACCGGCCCGCGGCACCACCATGGGCATGGGCAGCCCGAATCCGGCGTAAACCCCCTTGAGTTGGGCCCAGTAAGCGATCTCACCGGGTCCGCCGACGTAGGCCAGAGTCGGCAGAAGATAATCTTCGAAGAGGGGACGCAGCGCCGCCTTCGGGCTGAGCTGCTCCGGTGCGGCCATGAGTTCATCGATGGAGAGGATCTCCCCGCTGTGCAGGTTGCGGTATCCGTTCCCGGTGCGCTCCAGGCTGTGCCGGCCGTCGCGCAGCAGAAAGAGGGCCGGGCGCAGGGGATGGACAGGAAGCTGAGTGTGATACCCCCCGGCCAGCAGCTCGGTATTGGCGATTTCGATCCGCTCGACCGTGATCCGCTTCTCCAGCTCGCGCCGGAAGAGGGGGGCGGCGAGGCGCTTGAGCTCCGGATCGGCGGGATCCAGGAATACCATCCCCAGCTCCCCGAGCAGTCGGGCATACCAGCGGGAGAAAGCCCCGGCGAAACCGGCGCCGGGATGGTAACATGAGGCCAAGTCGGCGATGACCTCTGCCTTGAACTCCGCCTCGGGCACCGACCCGGCCAGTTCTGCCAGAACAGCGTCGATCTCCGCCTCGAGTCTCACCAGGCCGACCGGCATGCGTTCGCGCAGACTTGAGGGGGAATAGAGGGCCTTTTTCAGGATATGCCCTCCCTCCAGATAGCCGGCACCCTGCACCTCGACGAAATCATGGTCCTCTGAGACCACATAAAAAACCGGCACTACCGGCCTGCCCAGCTGCTCGGACCAGTGCCGCGCCAGCTTGCAGGTGGTGAGGGCTTTGTAGAGGGTGTAAAGGGGACCGCCGAAAAGTCCCGCCTGCTGACCGGTGACGATGGCCAGGGCATTGGGTGAGGCGAGGAGCTCCAGGTTGGCCATGCTCTGCGGACCAGCCTCCAGCTGGTCGAGCTGCCTGCGCAGGGCGGCGATCACCCGGCCCCGGTCGGCGCGGTCGGCGCGCCCCACCTCCACCGCCCGTTCCAGCCAGGCTTCGGGCCGGCTGAAATCCCCGGCAAAAAAGCCGGCCGCAGCAGGGGCATGGGTACAGTAATCGGCGGCAAGCCGGTTCATGCCCGGCAGCTGCTCAGGCGGGATGACAGTTTTGGATATCACAGACCTCCGCGGGAATTGTGAGTGACAACCGCCCAAAAGATAGTAGTCTTAATTTAGCAAATCGGCATGCAAAGTCAAATCCATTTCAGGCGGCCGCATCGGCAGCCGGCAAAAGCTGGTCGCGAAGATATACCGCCGCCTGTTGTCGGGTGGAAACAGATTTCAGGGAGTACCCCGGGGGATTAAACCGTTGCACTTGATGCTAATCATTCGTAAATTTTATGTAATTACAGCTTTTCATCCCGAAAGGAAACCAGCGTTGCAAGCCATTCTCTTCGATCTTGACGGCACCCTTGTCCATACCGCACCCGACGTTCATCGCGCTATCAACTATGCCCGGGGCGTGCTTGGCCTGCCGCCCCTTTCACTCGCCCAGGCCCTCAAGGCCATCGGCCCGGGCTCCGACCGTTTCGCCCAGACCGTCCTCGGCGACGAATATGCCCAATTGCTCGAGGAATACCTCGAGGTTTTCCGCCCCTATTACCTGCAAATCTGCGCCGAAAACAGCCGCCCTTTCCCCGGCATCGTCGAACTCCTCGACGCCCTCAAGGAGTATCGCCTCGCGGTGGTGACCAACAAACGGCTGGTGCAGAGCCGCGCCCTGCTTGAGGCCATCGATCTTCTGCCCTATTTCGAACTCCTGGTTGGACCCGAACTGGTCGACCACATCAAGCCTGCTCCGGACATGATCCACTATGCCCTCGACCAGCTCGGCCTCGCCCCCGATCAGGCCATCATGGTCGGCGACACCGACAACGATCTCCTCGCCGCCCGGGCCGCAGGGGTCAAAAACTGCGCGGTCACCTGGGGGTATTCCGACATCGCCTTTATACACACCCTCAAACCGGATCACCTCATCGATAAACCCGAAGAGCTGCTGCCCCTCCTGGCCAGCTACAACCACCAACCGCGGAAATAGAACGAAGATGAACATCCTCGGCCTATCCTGTTTCTATCATGACAGCGCCGCAGCCCTCATCCAGGACGGCGAAATCCTCGCCGCCGCCCAGGAGGAGCGCTTTTCGCGCATTAAACACGATCATGATTTTCCCCGCCAGGCTGTCGCCTCCTGCCTGGAGCAGGCCGGAATGACCGTTGCAAATATTGATTACATCGTATTTTACGAGAAACCCCTGCTCAAATTCGAGCGCATCCTCGAAACCTATCTCAGTTATGCCCCACTCGGCCTGCGCAGCTTTCTCATGGCCATGCCCCTCTGGCTCAAGAAAAAGCTCTGGATCCCCGACCTTATCCGCAAGGAACTCGGCTTCCAGGGCGAGATCCTCTTCACGGAGCACCACCAGGCCCACGCGGCCGCTGCCTTTTTCCCCTCCCCCTTCTCCGAGGCGGCCATCCTGACCATGGATGGCGTAGGTGAATGGGCCACCACCTCGTGGGGCAGCGGCCGCACCAACCACCTCGACCTCCAGGCCGAAATCCATTTTCCCCACTCACTCGGACTGCTCTACTCGGCCTTTACCTATTACACCGGCTTCAAGGTCAACTCAGGCGAATACAAGGTGATGGGACTCGCCCCCTATGGCGAACCCCGCTACGTCCAGACCATCCTCGACAATCTGATCGATCTCAGGGAGGACGGCTCCTTCCGCCTCAACATGAAGTGGTTCAATTACGGGGCCGGACTCACCATGACCGACCGCCGTTTCCACAAACTCTTTGGCGGCCCGCCGCGCAAACCAGAGAGCGCCCTGACCCAGCGGGAGATGGACCTCGCCCGCTCTGTACAGGAGGTGACCGAGATGGTCATGCTGCGCGCCGCCGCCCATGTCCATATTCAGACCGGGAGCAAAAATCTCTGTCTGGCCGGGGGCGTAGCCCTCAACTGCGTCGGCAACGGCCGGATCCTGCGCGAGGGGCCCTTTAAAAAAATCTGGATCCAGCCCGCCGCAGGAGATGCCGGCGGCGCCCTCGGGGCCGCCCTCTTCGCCTGGTACCAGATCCTCGGCAATCCGCGGCCGCCGCGCGGGATTCACGACCACCAGAAGGGTTCCCTGCTCGGCCCTGAATTCAGCGAAGAGGAGATCCGCGCCTTTCTGGAGGAAAAAAAACTCCCCTTCCGCAAGATGACCACTGCACAGCTGCTCGATCGGGTCTCCGATCTCATTGCCACCGGCCAGGTCATCGGATGGTTCCAGGGACGCATGGAGTTCGGGCCGCGCGCACTCGGCAGCCGCTCGATCATCGGCGACGCCCGCTCGCCTGAAATGCAGTCGCGCATGAATGTCAAAATCAAGTTCCGCGAGAGCTTTCGCCCTTTCGCCCCGGCCGTGCTCGAGGAGGAGGCCGCAGAGTGGTTCGAGATCGACCACTCCAGCCCCTATATGCTCCTGACGGCCCCGGTCCGCCGCGAGAAACGCCGCGCCATGACCACAGCAGAAAAAAAACTTTGGGGCATCGACAAGCTCAAGGTCATCCGCTCTGAAATCCCCGCCATCACCCATGTCGATTACTCCGCCCGCCTCCAGACCATCTCAGCCCGCGAACACGGCCTGTTTTATCGCCTGGTGAAGCACTTTTTTCAAAAGACCGGTTGCCCGGTGATCATCAACACCTCCTTCAATGTGCGGGGGGAACCGATCGTTTGCACCCCCGAGGAGGCCTGGCGATGCTTCATGCGCACTGGCATGGATGTTCTGGTGTTGGGCCACTACCTGCTGGACAAGCAGGAACAACCCCCGCTGAGCGGGGATTCGGACTGGAGAAAAACCTATGAACTGGATTAAGGATATCCGCGACAGCCTGCGGCAGCTGCCCCGGGATGAGAAGGCGCTGCAGCGCTTTGCCGCGCTTCTCACCTCCCTGCTCCTCCTAGCCGCGGCATGGCTTTTCTTCATCCGGCGGGACGCCGCTTTAACCCTCTGGTTCGTCCTCGCCACCCTGCTTCTCATCGCCCTGGCGCTGCTCCGCCCCCGCCTGCTCCGCCCGCTCCATACCGGCTGGATGGCCCTGGCCTTTGCCCTCGGCGCCCTGGTCTCCCGCATGCTTCTTGCCCTCTTCTTTTATCTCATCCTCACCCCTATCGCCCTTCTGCTCAGGCTGCTCGGCAAAGACCTGCTGCAAAGGAAGTTAAAAAAAGAGGGCGCCAGCTACTGGATCCGGCGCCCTGTAAAAGAGGTAATCAAAGAGGACTATCAGCGGCTCTTTTAGGCCGTCAGCCCCTCCCAGGTGAGATTGTTGTCCGCGTCAGCCAGGCGGGGACGCACCTTGTCTTTCTCCGACAGAATCAGCTTTCCCGGCAGGATCGGCCATGCAATACCGATCGACGGATCATTCCAGATGATTCCCCGATCGACCTCCGGCGTGTAAAAATCGGTGCACTTGTACATGAACTGGGCCCGTTCGCTTTGAACATAGAAGCCATGGGCGAATCCGGGCGGAATGTACAGGGCCTTCTTGTTCTCCTCGGACAGTTCCACCCCTACCCAGCGTCCGTAAAAGGGCGATCCGCGCCGGATGTCCACGGCCACATCGAAAACACACCCTTGTGTGACACGTACCAGCTTGCCCTGGGCGTGGGGATGGAGCTGGTAATGCAGTCCGCGCAGCGTGCCCTGAACCGAACTGCTGATATTGTCCTGGATGAACGGGACCGTCAGCCCCAGTTCATGAAAAGCCCTCTCATTATAGCTCTCGATGAAATAACCGCGCGCATCGGCAAAGACATCGTATTCGATCAGCAGCAGATCGGGGATGGCACAGGGTACAAATTTCACAAGGGGTCTCCATTCTGGATAATTCCGCTCTCTTCTCTCTCATCATCGCTGCGCATGGCCCCGCTTCATACAGCCGGGTTATTTGACCCTGCCGTCGCATTTGGACTCAGGAGATACAGATGCTGGGTGGGGGTATTGAGCCGGGCCTTTACCTGAATATGATATTTTGTAAAAAGGTCGGCCAGTATTTCGTCCTCGTGGTAATATACGGGTGATCCGAGCAGCCTGCGGAAACGGGCGTGCCAGCCCGCCGGGGAGACGGTCAGCAGCAGATGCCCTTCGCGGGTGAGCAGGCGCGCCGCTTCGCGGAGAAGGGGCTCCGGATCCCGCCAGTATTCAGCCACCCCGATTACCAGGAGGAGTCCGAAATGATGCGCCCGCAGCGGCAAGGCGGCCAGATCGGCGCACAGGGCCCACCCCACCTCACCATAGCGGCTCGCGCGCACCATCCGACGCGAACGGTCCACCCCGAGACAGGGCTCGTACCGCAGCCTGGCGGGCGCCGATCCTCTTCCGCAGCCGAGATCGGCCATCCAGGACTGCGAGGAGGGAACCATGGCGAGCAGGCGGGCAGCCGCCTCGTCTTCCCTGCGGGTCATGAAATACAGGGGCCAAAGACTCCGGCCCCACCCCAGCAGGCGCAGCCTTCCATCGCGGGCGCCCTGAAGAAAGCGCACAAGTCTATTTATGGCTGAGAAAGAGATCAACGTGGGCGAACTTTTCCACATCGACCAGACCGCGGTCCGTGAGCTTCAGCCGCGGAATGACGGGCAGCGCCATGAACGACAGGGTCATGAGCGGATCCTCCAGCGCGATGCCCAGTGACCGGCAGGCTGCGATGAGATCGCGGGTGCGGCTGCTGACGAACTCTATCGGCTTGTTGGACATCAGCCCGGCGATGGGCAGCTCGAGCGCTTCGAGTACCGTGCTGTTGTCGACTACGGCAATGCCGCCTCCCATCTTGTTGATGGTCGTGACCGCTTTCATGATGTCGCGGTCACTGATGCCTGCGGCAATAATGTTGTGGCTGTCATGACCGATCGAGGAGGCGATGGCCCCCCTTTTGAGGCCGAAACCCGTCATCAGCCCCTTGCCGATGTTTCCCGAGGCCCGATGGCGCTCCAGCACATAAAGGCGCACCAGATCCCGCTCGGGATCGGAGATGACATGGCCGTCACGAACCGAGGGCTCCATTTCAAAGAACTGGGTGACGATCTGGTCGGGGATGACCCCGATAACCCGGCAGCGCTTGCCCGTCACCGGTATTGAAAATTCATCACCCTCCAGCCACTTGATGTTCACGGAGCTGCGCAGCATCGCCGGCTTGCGCACCGGGACCTCGTAGACCGGCACCCCGTCCTGGGCGACCAGGGCACCGTTTTTGTAGACCTTGTGAATATGGAAGGAATCAAAATCGTCAAACACCACCATATCCGCCAATTTTCCCGGTCCGATCCCCCCAAGCTTGCGCAGCCCGAAGTACTCGGCCGTATTGAGGGTGGCCATGCGCACCGCAGTGACCGGGTTGAGGCCGGCCTTGATCGCACTTTTGATGATGTAATTGACATGCCCCTCGCGGAGGATATCGTCGGGATGGCGGTCGTCCGTGCAGAAGAAGCAGCGCCGCTCATTTTCCGGGGTGACCAGGGGAAGGAGGTCGTGAAGGTTCTTGGTGCCCGAGCCCTCGCGGATCATGATGTACATGCCGAGGGCCAGTTTCTCCCGCGCCTCCTCCACAGTGGTGCATTCATGATCCGATTCCACCCCGGCGGCGATATAGGCGGCCAGATCCGCGCCGCTCAGCCCCGGGGCATGGCCGTCGATGCGTTTGTCGGTCACGATCTTGATCTTGTCGAGCACATCGGGCTCGGCGTTGAGGACGCCGGGATAGTTCATCATCTCACCCAGACCCAGAACCCAGCGCTCGCGCAGAAAGGGAAAAATGTCGAAGGCGCGCAGCTCTGAGCCCGCTGATTCCAGGGGCGAGGAGGGCACACAGGAGGAGAGCATGAAGAAGACATTGAGAGGGTTGTATTTGCTGACATCCATCATATAACGGATGCCCTCATAGCCGAGCACATTGGCGATTTCGTGGGGATCGGCGATGACCGAGGTGGTGCCGAGGGGGACGACCGCCCGGCCGAACTGCGGAACCTCCACCATCGAGCTCTCGATATGGACATGGCCGTCGATGAATCCGGGGGCAAGATGCATCCCCTTGAGATCCACCTCCTCCTCGCCGCGATAGCCGCTGCCCAGCCCGACGATCGTATCCCGGTAGACCGCCACATCGCTCAGGACGATCTCACCGGAATAGACATTGATGACTCGCGCATTGCGCAGCACCAGTGAGCACTTGATCTGGTGGCGCGCGGCCTGGATCAGCTCTTTGACCATGACACCTCCCCGACGAATGACGGGTTCAGCCCGACCGGCAATTCTTTTTCTATAATAGCAATCATCCTGAAAAAAATCAAGGCTAAATCGCACGATCTTCCATCGCCCGCACAAAAAAAAGAAAGGCCGGTCCCCTGCAAGGAGAACCGGCCTTCCGGTCAGATCAGACCAGCCCCTCAGCGGGTGTAACTGTTGAGCGCCTTGATATAGTTGGCGCGCTCGTAGGCAGCGGGTTCGGCCACATTTTTCTGGCTCATGCTTCCGCGCGCCATCCTGAGATTGGTGTATTCGTGCTCTTCGAGCCATTTTTCCATCTCGTCGAGGATCTTGCCGAGGTGGGCGGGCCCGTGCTTGAGCAGAACGGCGCACAGATTGGCCACATCGGCCCCCGCCATGATCAGCTTGAGGGCATCAGTGGCGGTATGGACTCCGGAGGTCCCGGCCATGCTCGCCTTGATGCGGCCGAAGAGGATGGCGATCCAGCGTAGAGGCAGGCGCAGCTCCTCGGGGCTGCTCAACACCACCCCGGGCTTGACCTCAAGGGCTTCCAGATCGAGATCGGGCTGGTAAAAACGGTTGAAAAGGACCAGAGCATCCGCGCCTGCGTCATCGAGCCGCTTGGCCATCGCTGCAGTCGCGCTGAAAAAGGGGCTCAGCTTCATGGCAACAGGAATCTTGACGCTGCTCTTGACGGCCTTGAGGACGTCGATGTAGACCTGTTCAATCTCGGCGCTGGTGCGGACTGGATCGGTGGCAAGCATGTAGACGTTGAGCTCGAGTCCATCAGCGCCCGCCTGCTCCATCTTGCGGGCATAGTCGATCCAGCCACCAGTGGAGACCCCGTTGAGGCTGGCGATAATCGGGATTCCGGTCGCCTCCTTGGCCTTGCGGATGTGCTCAAGATAGCCCTCAGGCCCAAGCCGATACTCCTGCGCCTCGGGAAAATAGGTCAGCGCCTCGGCAAAACTGTCGGTGCCATAGCTGAGGAAATGATCCAGCTCCTCGGCCTCGAACGAGATCTGCTCTTCGAAAAGGGAATAGAGAACGATCGCCGATGCCCCGGCATCCTCGAGATTCTTGATGGTATCCAGATTCTTGGAGAGGGGGGAGGCCGAAGGAACCAGCGGGTTCTTGAGCTTCAAGCCCATATAGGTGGTTGTTAAATCCATATATGCCTGTCCTTTCTATCTCGGTGAGCGCCTCGGCGGATTCAGGGGTGAATCCGCCGGGCGGATTAGTCTCGAATGAACCACGGGATGAGAGCGATTACTCCGCCGCTTCGGCCTTGTTTCCGCCCTGGCCATATTCCATCGCCGCCCAGTTCTCGTAAAGGTGCCAACGATCACGGGTCGACCGGGTGGCATCAGCCATCAGCTGCCGGGCGCGTTCGGGATGGCTCTTGGTCAGCATCTTGAAGCGGGTCTCGCGATAGGCAAAATCCTCAAAGGTTATCGAGGGCGCCTTGGAGTCCAGCTTGAGGGGGTTCTGACCCTGCGCTGCCAGCTCCGGATTGAAGCGGAAGAGGGGATAATGGCCCGATTCAACCGCGGCCTTCTGTTCCTCCATCCCCTTGTGCATCGGGATGCCGTGGGCGATGCAGTGCGAGTAGGCCAGAATGATGCTCGGCCCGTCATAGGCGTCGGCCTCGGTGAAGGCACGCACGACCTGAAGATCGTTGTAGCCCATGGCCACGCGGGCGACGTAGATGTTGCCATAGCTCATGAAGATCATGCCCATGTCCTTCTTGGGCAGGGGCTTACCGGCGGCCGCGAATTTGGCCACCGCACCGAGCGGAGTGGACTTGGACATCTGGCCGCCGGTGTTGGAGTAGACCTCGGTGTCGAGCACGAGCACGTTGACATTGCGGCCTGAGGCGAGGACGTGGTCCAGGCCGCCGTAGCCGATGTCGTAGGCCCAGCCGTCACCGCCGATGACCCAGACGCTCTTTTTGACCAGCATATCAGCGAGGGAATGGAGATGCCGGGCCTGCGCCGATTTCATGCCGGCGAGCTTTTTCTTCAGGAGTGCGACCCGCTCACGCTGTTCATGGATGCCCGCCTCGCTGCTCTGATCGGCCGTCAGCAGTGCAGTGGTCAGATCCTCACCGATCTCGCCGGCGAGAAGTTTGACCAGTTCCCGGGCGAACTCGCTGTGTTTGTCAATGGTCAGCCGGTAACCGAAGCCGAATTCCGCGTTATCCTCAAAGAGGGAGTTGTTCCATGCCGGCCCGCGCCCATCCTGGTTCTTGGCATAGGGGGTCGTCGGCAGGTTGCCGCTGTAGATCGAGGAGCAGCCCGTGGCGTTGGCCGCCACCATGCGGTCGCCGAAGAGCTGGGTCAGCAGCTTGAGGTAGGGAGTCTCACCGCAGCCGGCGCAGGCGCCCGAGTACTCGAAGAGCGGCCGCAGCAGCTGGCTGCCCTTCACCGAGGCGATCTTGACCTCCCGGCGGTCTACGTCAGGGATATTGAGGAAGAACTCGTAATTCTCGCGCTCCTGAAAACGAATCGGGGGCTGTTCACCCAAGTTGATCGCCTTTTTGCCGACCTCGGTCTTGTTTTTGGCCGGGCAGACCTCGACGCAGAGCGCACAGCCGGTGCAGTCCTCTGGCGCCACCTGGATGGTGTACTTCCAGCCTTCCGGAAAATCCTTGCCGCGGGAAGCCGTCGATTTGAAAGTGGCCGGCGCCTTGTCCAGATGCTTGGGATCGTAGGCCTTCTGGCGGATGGCCGCGTGGGGACAAACCATGGAGCACTTGCCGCACTGGATACAGACCTCCGCATCCCAGATCGGGATCTCCAGGGCGATGTTGCGCTTCTCGTACTGGGTCGTCGCGGACTCGAAGGTGCCGTCGACCGGCAGGGCGCTCACCGGAATCTGATCGCCCTTTTCGATGATGATCTGGCTGACCACATCGCGCACATACTTGGGAGCATGGGCCGGAACCACCGCCGGCATCTCCTTGGTGCTGGTCACCACAGCGGGGACCTTGACCTTGTGGAGATGGGCCAGGGTGGCATCCACCGCTTCGTAGTTCTTCTGCACCACGGCATCGCCCTTGGCGCCATAGGTCTTCTTGATCGCCTTCTTGATGTAGCGGATCGCCTCCTCCTGGGGCAGAACCCCGGAGATGGCGAAAAAACAGGTCTGCATAATGGTGTTGATGCGCACGCCCATGCCGGTTTTCTTGGCCACTTCGTAGGCGTCGATGACGTAAAAATTCATCTTTTTGTTGACGATCTCTTCCTGATAGACCCGCGGCAGGGTGTCCCAGACTTCGTCGGGACCGCTGAGGCTGTTCAGCAGGAAGGTCCCACCTGTCACGGCCTTCTCGAGCAGATTAAAGCGCTCCATGATGAACTGCTGATGGCAGCCAATGAACTGCGCCTGGTCGACGAGATAGATCGACTTGATCGGGCGGGGGCCGAAACGAAGATGCGACACTGTCACCGTGCCCGCTTTTTTCGAATCGTAGACAAAGTAGCCCTGGGAGTAATTTTCGGTCTCTTCACCGATGATTTTGATCGAGTTCTTGTTGGCGCCGACCGTGCCGTCCGAGCCAAGGCCGTAAAAAAGGGCGCGGAAAACATCGTCGGGCTCGATCGAAAAGGCGGGATCGAAATCGAGACTGGTGTGGGAAACATCGTCGTTGATGCCGACGGTGAAGTGATTTTTGGGGGTTGCCTTTTTCATCTCGTTAAAGACCGCCACGACCATGGCCGGAGTGAACTCTTTGGAGGAAAGGCCATAGCGGCCGCCGATCACCTTGGGCAGCTGGGCAAAGGGAAGCTTTCCGGCCGAAAAGGCCTCGGTCAGGGCCGTGACCACATCCATGTAGAGGGGCTCGCCGCCGGCGCCAGGTTCCTTGGTCCGGTCCAGCACCGCAATCTGCTTGACGCTCTTGGGCAGGGCCTTGAGCAGGTGCTCGGTCGAGAAGGGACGGAAAAGATGGACCTTGATGAGGCCGACCTTTTCGCCCTTTTTGTTGAGGTATTCGACGGTCTCTTCGGCGGTCTCGGCGGCCGAACCCATGACGATAAGCACGTGTTCGGCATTCGGGTCGCCCACATAGTCGAAGAGATGATATTGGCGGCCGACCACCTTGGCGAATTTGTCCATCGCCTCCTGGACGATCTCCGGGACGGCAGCATAGAAGGGATTGCAGGCCTCGCGGCCCTGGAAAAAGACGTCCGGATTCTGGGCAGTGCCGCGCAGCACCGGCCGATCCGGCGAAAGGCCGCGCAGACGATGGGCCATTACCAGCTCATCATCGATCATGGCGCGCAGGTCGGCCTCGTCCAGTCCCTCGATCTTTTGCACCTCGTGCGAGGTACGGAAGCCGTCAAAAAAGTGAACGAAAGGAACCCGCGCCTTCAAAGTGGCGGCCTGGGCGATCAGGGCAAAGTCATGGGCCTCCTGCACCGAATTGGAGGCGACCAGCCCCCAACCCGCGGAGCGCACCGCCATGATGTCGCTGTGGTCGCCGAAAATCGACAGGGCATGGGTGGCCACCGTACGGGCGGAGACGTGGAATACTGTGGAGGTCAGTTCGCCGGCAATCTTGAACATGTTCGGGATCATCAGAAGCAAGCCCTGAGAGGCGGTGAAGGTTGTCGTCAGTGCCCCCGTCTGCAGGGCGCCGTGCACGGCGCCGGCCGCGCCGCCCTCGCTCTGCATCTCAACCACCTGAGGCACAGTGCCCCAGATATTCTTCCGGCCTTCGGCGGAATAGGCATCCGCCCACTCACCCATGTTGGATGAGGGGGTGATGGGATAGATCGCGATCACCTCGTTGATCTTGTGGGCAACGAGGGCTGTCGCTTCATTTCCGTCGACCAGGATCTTTTCTCTTGCCATTACATGCCTCCATACAGATGTTGATTATGCGATATGGGACTCAAATCAGTTGTTGACCGGAAGTACTTTTCCGCTCAGTGCCGGCCGCGGCGATCGGGCGGATCGAACGAGTTGCCTGTAATCAGCAACTAAGTTAAATAAAAAATAAGTGGAAAGCAAGAATTTTAGCGGAGAAAGACATAACGGTGGGAACCAGATTTCCCGGGGTACGCGGAGCAAGGCATAACAGTGGCAACCAGATTTCGGGGGGTACCCTCCAGGAGATTGACCTTGATTTTGTTGCTTATTTTCCTTTAATTGGAGCCAGTCAGCCCCTTCCACCCCTTGATGCGAGTGATTGACTCATGAATCCATCCAACGCTCTCTCCCGGCTGGCCGCCACTGAGGCGGTCATCTGCGACCTCGACGGCACGCTCTATCTCGACGGCCTCCCCCTGCCCGGCGCCCACGATTTCCTGCGCGCGGTCCTGGACTCCGGCCGCCAGCTCTTCTATTTCACCAACAATACCTCCCGCTCCCGCCGCAGTTATATCGAAAAACTGGGCCGGATCCGGTTCCCGGTCTGCGCGGAACAGATCATCACCGCCGCCGACTGCACCTTCACCTACCTTCGTCATCATCACCTCGGCCCCGCTATCTACCTGATCGGCAACAATGACCTCAAGCGGGAATTCGAAGAGGCGGGCTTTGCCTGCTGGGATGAAGAGCGCTGCTCACGTGAACTCCCGCAGGCGGTGGTGCTCGGCTTCGACACCGAATTGACCTATGCGAAGATCCGCACCGGCTATGAGCTGATGGTGAAGGGCGTCCCCTACATCGCCACCCATGCCGACCTTCTCTGTCCTGTCGCCGGCGGCCGGTTCATCCCGGATGTGGGCTCCTTCATTTCCCTCTTTGCCACCGCCACCGGCGGTTCGGAACCCCTGGTCATGGGCAAGCCCAACCGGCCGGCTGTCGAGGCCATTTGTGACCGCACCGGGCTGCCGGCCGAAAAAATCGCCTTCATCGGCGACCGGCTCTACACCGACATACGCATGGCTCACAAATTCGGGATGGTCGGTGTCCTGGTCCTCAGTGGCGAAACCAGCCGTGAGATGGCTGCGGCCTCCCCGGATCACCCCCTCATGACCGTCGATTCTGTCGCCGATCTTATCCCTCACCTGGAGCGCCCCCGCCTCTAGGCCTGCGCACCCCCAAATAGCAAACCCCGGCTCGAATATTCAGGCCGGGGTTATTTTTATTTCATCTGCTGACAGGCGCGTTACGCCTCACACAGAAAAATCCGCTCGCCGCCGCCTGGAATCAGGCGGTCGGTTTGGGCTTCATCGCATTGATGACCGCCTTTTTGTGCGAGTTCCAGTAATCGATGCCGGACCAAAGGGTGATCAGCGCCGCGATAAAGATGATGATCGAGGTGAGCATATGATAGCGTCCGGGCACTTCAGCAAGCCAGGGCCACCACTCCGCCTTGTGGACGACGATGAGGATGAGCACCAGCCAGATGCTGACCGCCTGGCCCCAGGCCTTGATCTTTCCGCTCTGCCGCGCCGAAACCACAAAACCCTCCAGCACCGAAAAAACGCGGATGATCGAAACCAGGGTGTCGCGATAGAAAAAGATGGCGATCACCCAGAGGGGGGCCAAATCAGCACTCAGGAAACAAAGAAAAATAGAGAAACGCGAGATGCTGTCGGCAAAGGGATCCATCAGCTTGCCGAAATCGGAGGTCTGTTTGTTGCGCCGCGCAAAAAAGCCGTCAAACATATCCGACAGCTCAATGATCAGGGCGAGAAAGAAACAGATGATGTATGAGGGCAGGGTATCGAACATGAAGGCGATGATGAACAGCGGGGATAAAAAAATCCGGCTGACGGTGAGGATATTGGGCAGTTTCATGGGCTCTCTTTGTCGATTATTATTTGCTGATTTTGCCATAAAATAAACAAAAAAAGACCAAGCATCAAGATATTTTATCTCAGGGTACCCCCCTAATTCCGACTACCTGAGCAAATCAACGCGCATGAAGCCGAAAGCCTGAATCCAACCCGGACCCCCGTCATCTAACAGCATGGTTGTTTAATCCACAAACCCTGCCGGCCAGTGGCCGGCCCGATCTCTTTAAGGAGGCAGCAATGGATATCAAAATCACCTTTCCGGGCGGACTGCGTGTGGACGCCCAATACGGTCCCGTGACCATCCCTACTAATCAGGACGGCTCAGCGCCCGCCCCCTTCGCCCTTTTCCTCGCTTCCATCGGCACCTGCGCGGGCATCTATGTGCTCAGCTTTTGCAAACAACGCGGCCTGAACACCGAAGGGCTGGAGATCACCCAGAGCATGATCACCGACCCTGTCACCCATATGATCCGCAAGATCGCCCTGGAGATCAAGCTGCCCGCCGGATTTCCTGAAAAATACCGTGAAGCGGTGATCCGGGCGGCGGATCAGTGTGCGGTGAAAAAACATCTCGCGCAGCCCCCGGAATTTTCCATCTCGACGACAGGGGCTTGAGGGAAGACCCAATATATTGACGCCGCGCAAAAAAGAATAAATAAGTATTGACTTTTATGCAGAAAAGGCTATATTTATCCCCAAATTATTCATGCAATTATTTTACCTGATACGAAACTTTTTCGGCCCAACGTCGTTATATTCTGAAATTCAGGAGAGGGCATCATCTTGAAAATTGCTTTGATACATAGCTCTAAAAACGGCATGGCCGAGATGGTTTCGCGTCAATTCGTCGAGGAAATAGCCGAGGAGGATGAAGAACCTCCTCCAGATTTGCTCGCCGAGTGTGATTCCGACGAGACCATATCAGCCGTTCAGCGCGCCCTCGCTGAACGGCATGAGGTTGTTTTAATCGAATCCGATGAATTCGCTTTCCATCACCTCCAGGAAAGCCGCCCTGACCTTGTGTTTAATATGGCCGAACGCCTTTCCGGCCCCAACCGTGAATCCCAAATCCCAACTCTTTGCGAATACCTCAACATTCCCTACACCGGCTCCGATCCCCTCACCCTGGGCATCTGCCTTGACAAGTCACGCGCCAAGGAAATCCTCTCCTACTATCAGATTCCCAATCCGCACTTCTGGATATTCGATTGCGAGGATGCTGTTCCCGATGGCCTGCCTCTGCCCCTGATGGTCAAACCCCTCTATGAGGGCTCAAGCAAGGGGATCAAGGACAACTCCCTGGTCCGCACCTCCGCCGAACTTAGGGAACGGGTCGGCGAGGTCAGCCGCCACTACCGCCAGCCGGTCATCGTCGAACGCTTTCTACCCGGCCGCGAATTCACGGTCGGCTTTATCGGCAATAATCCCGGCCTCGAGATTCTCCCCGTTGTCGAAATCGACCATGCCCAACTCCCCCGGGGGGCGGCGCCAATCTATTCCTATGAAGCGAAATGGATCTGGGACACAACCGACAAGCCCCTCGCCATCTTCAAGTGCCCTGCCGATATCAGCGCGGAACTCCAGGCCGGGATAGAAGACCTGGTCCGCAAGGTCGTCAAGGTGCTCCGCCTCAAGGACTGGGGCCGCATCGATATCCGTCTCGATGAAAAGGACGAACCGCAAATCATTGAAGCCAATCCACTCCCGGGGATTCTGCCTAATCCGGATGACAATTCATGTTTGCCTAAAGCGGCACGCGCTGCCGGTTACAGCTACAACCAGCTGATCCTTCGTGTGGTTGAGGAGGCTGCCGTGCGCAATGGACTGGCATCATGACCGGAACCAGCCCGCTCGTGGGCATTGCGTTCAACTCTTTCGCGCCCGCTGCCAACCGCAGCGATGAGACCATCTCTGAAACCTCCGTCGAGCAAACAGCCGCGGAGCTCTTCGCCGCACTGCGCGATGCCGGCTATGCAGCAGTGCTGCTGCCGCTGCGCGACAGTCTCACCGATCTGGTGGAGCGACTCCGCGAACAACCCTGCGATCTGCTCATCAATCTATGCGAGGCCTTTCGCGGCATTCCGCAGCTCGAACCACATGTGGCCGCCTTTTTTGAGGCCATGGGCTGGCCCTTCACCGGCAACAGTCCGGTCACACTGGCCCTCTGTCAGCAGAAATTCGTGAGCAAAGCCATCCTGCAGGCGCACGGGCTGCCCTGCCCTGACGGCGCACTTGTTCAGCCCGGCGCTGAGCTGCCCGATATCGCCCTGCCGGTCATCGTTAAACCGAATGCGGAGGATGCCAGCCTGGGCATCCATCCTGATTCGGTGATCTACGAGCGGGCCCAACTGCAGCGGCAGGTCGAGAGAATCTGGACCGGCTACCATCAACCCGCCCTGGTCGAACGCTTCATCGAAGGCCGCGAGTTCAATGTCGGTGTCCTCCAGAGAGGGAGCCGCCTGGAAGCCTTGCCGGTCTCCGAGATCAGCTTTGCCGGCATGCCCGAGGGGACCCCCCGAATTGTCGGCTATGAGGCAAAATGGTTTGAGGACCATCCCCTCTACCAGGCCACCGTTCCCCTCTGCCCGGCCCCGATCACGGAATCCCTGCGGGAGGCCTTGCAAAGCCTGGCGGTCAAGGCCTTTTCGGCGATGGGCTGCCGCGACTATGCCCGGGTCGATTTCCGGACCAGCGGTGAGGGCGAGATCTTTGTCCTCGAGGTCAATCCCAATCCCGATATCGGGCTTGGCGCCGGCTATGCCCGTGCCCTCAAGGCCGCAGGGCTGCCTTATACCGAATTCTGGCGCATCCTCATCAACAACGCCCTCGAGCGCAAGGAGTGACCATGATCCGCGCCATGCAGCCGCAGGACAAAGAGGAAGTGATACGCCTGCTCCAAGCAACCGGCATGTTCACCGCCGAAGAAGTTGTGGTCGCTGAAGAACTTGTCGACCTTTATCTGAATCTGCCCGGGCAAAAGGATTATATCGTGGATGTGCTCGAGGAAGATTCGGGCCGGGTTGTCGGCTTTGCCACATGGGGGCCTACCCCCCTGACCGATGGCACTTTTGATCTCTACTGGATTGCCGTCTCACCCGAGGCGCAAGGCAAGGGGTACGGGAAAATGCTGCTGCGCCAGGTTGAGAATAAAATTGAGGAGGAGAAGGGAAGAGTACTGATCATCGAGACTTCGTCCCAGCCGCGGTACGAAAGCACCCGGCAATTCTATCTTAAACAGCACTATCAGGAAGTCGCGCGCATCGCCGATTTTTACCGAGCGAACGATGATCGCATTATCTATGCCAAGTATTTCTCTTGAAAGGATTATGAACACTATGGAACACTGGCAGCAACTCCTCAGGGGCAGTCTCACCAAGCCCGAAGAGATTGCCAAACGCTTCGACCTGGATGTCGAAGAGGTTAAAAAGGTTGCAGAGGTTTTTCAGTTTCGCATTACGCCATATTATGCCAGCCTGATCAAGGAGAAGGGCGATCCCATCTACCGCCAGATTGTACCCGATGTTGAGGAGCTGGCCGAAAAGAGCGGCATCGCCGATCCTCTTTCGGAAGACAAGGACTCCCCCGTGCCGAGCATTGTCCATCGCTATCCGGACCGTGTTCTCTTTCTGGTATCGCACAGCTGCGCCTCCTACTGCCGTTTCTGCACCAGGAAACGCAAGGTGGGCAATTCCGACAAGATCAATCCTCGCCATATTGATGCCGGCATCGAATATATCCGCCAGCACAGTGAAATCCGCGACGTCATCGTCTCCGGCGGCGACCCGCTCATGCTCGCTGACAGCAAGCTAGAATATATTTTGTCTTCTTTGCGTTCTATTAAGCATATAGAGATCATCCGCATCGGTTCGCGCGTGCCCTGTTTTCTGCCGCAGCGCGTCACCCCGGAGCTGGTGAACATGCTGAAAAAGTACCACCCCCTCTACATGAATGTTCACTTTAACCATCCGGATGAGATCACGGAAGAGTCTTCGCGCGCCCTGAACCTGCTTGCAGATGCGGGCATTCCCCTCGGCAACCAGACGGTTCTGCTCAAGGGCGTCAACGACAATCCCGAGACCATGAAGCGCCTGATGCAGAAACTCCTGACCGTACGCGTACGGCCCTACTACATCTATCAGGCCGACTACGTCCAGGGGACCGGCTACCTGCGCACCCGCGTGGAAAAGGGGCTGGAAATCATGCAGGCCTTGCGTGGATGGACTTCGGGACTGGCCGTGCCCGCTTTCGTCATCGACGCCCCCGGAGGCGGAGGAAAAATCCCCCTGCTGCCCGAATATGTCCAGTCCGTTGATGACGAGAAGGTGGTCATGCGCAACTACAAGGGCGAACTTTTCGTCTACCCCCAGGAGTCGAAGGCAGGCAGCCCATCCGTGCCCGCCAATGCTCACAAGGCGCCCCGCTGCCCGGCCCTGGAGGCATTTCCTGAACTGGAAGAAATCATCTGCTAGGAACGTGATCGGAAAGAACAGAATCTCACACAGCGCCAAGCCCTACTATTCCCCAGCTCCGGATCTGGTCATTCTCTGGGAGTGGGAATACGATGACGATTTTGTCTTTTATCTGGCCGCCGCTGCAAGACGGCGCAGCCTGGAGGTGCAGATCTATGCACCGGCCCAGCTGCCCGCCTTTCTGCATACCAGCTCACGCGAAGATTACGCCCCCAGGATGGTGATCGACCGCGCCTCTGATGTCCATCCCTCCCTGCGTCCGGGACTGGATGCCCTCGTCAAACGAGGCACGCAGATCATCAATGAGCCGGCCCGCGTGGAGTGGTGCCGCGACAAGGCGACCATGCATCTGGAACTGGTTTCCAGCGGCATCAACGTCCCCTACGGCATCATCGCCTCGCGTCATGACTCCCCTGAAGGGACCTTCAACCTCGCCATGGAAAAGCTGGGATTGCCTTTCGTGATCAAACCCTCCGAAGGGGGCGGTGGCGAAGGGGTAATCCTCGACGCCGCCTCACCCGGCCATATCGCCGAAGCCCTGAAAAAAAGCCCGACCGGCAAGGTTGTCCTGCAGAAAAAAGTGGCCCCGCAGCTGCTCAGCGGCCGCCGGGCCTGGTTCAGGGTCTTTTACATCCTCGATCTCATCACCCTCTGCTGGTGGGACGACCTCACCCATCTTTATGGACCCTGCGCCGAAAATGATATCCCGCAGGGGAGCCTGGTGCAGATGCAGCAGATCGTCGCCCACATCGCCCGCACGACGCAGATCCATTTCTTCTCGACGGAAATTGCCATCGACCATGACGGCTCCCTGCAGGTCATTGATTTCGTCAACGAGATCTGCGACATGCGCATGCGCTCACGCCATGCCAACGGCGTGCCCGACGCCCTGGTCATGAAGATCGTCAATCGCCTCATCGACCACTGCGCCCGCCTTTGATCCGGGGCAGAGTGCTCCACATCCGGGTCGAACACGGGAAATCGCTTGCCCTTTTCCCTCTTCCTGCGTACTTTGTTGTTGCGCTTTTCCGAATCAATTCATGAGGTATTCGATTATGAAGGGGTTGAAACCCGCCCTGTT
This sequence comes from bacterium, assembly GCA_029554865.1. Lineage (GTDB taxonomy): Bacteria > Zhuqueibacterota > Zhuqueibacteria > Residuimicrobiales > Residuimicrobiaceae > JAKPUX01. The sequence continues at coordinate 92,892 of JAKPUX010000074.1, forward strand.
GCTGCTTTTGCCACTTCTCCTGACCTGGTGGTCCGCCGGTCGCGCCCAGATTACGGAGGCCGAGATCACCAGCCAGGAACTCCTGAACCATATCAGCTTTCTCGCCAGTGACACGCTCAAGGGACGACGCTCGGGCAGCCCCGAGGCGGAGAGGGCGGCTGAATATATCAGAGACCAGTTCGCCGCTGACGGCCTCGTCCTCCTGGGCAAGGAGGGGCTGCAGAGTTTCGAGGTCCTCAACAGTCTCTCCGCCGGTGAACACAACCGGCTCAGCATCGGGGGAGAGCATGCCGTCCCGGGCAGGGATTTCACCCCCCTCGCTTTCTCTGAAAACGGGGAGCTCGCCGCCGCCGTCCACTTCGCCGGCTACGGCTTTGCCATCGAGACCGACTCCCTCACCTGGCAGGATTTTGCCGGACAGGAGCTGAAGGGGAAATGGGCCCTCATCCTTCGCGACGGCCCGCCCCCTCCCGCATCGGGCCAGGACCGCTTTGAGCCCCATCGCAGCCTTCGCAAGAAGGCCCAGGCTGCGCGGGACCACGGCGCGGCTGGCGTCCTCTTCGTCCCGGCAGCTGCGCAGGAAGAGGAGTCACTGCCCCGGCTTAACGCCGACCAGGGCCTCGGCAGCCTCGGCATCCCCCTTTTTCATATCCGCCGCAGCCTCGCCGACCGCATCCTCGCTGGCAGCGGCGTTACCCTTGCCGGCCTGCAGCAGCAGCTCGATTCCACCCTGACGCCCGCCAGCATGGCCCTCCCCTGCACAGTCGACGCCCGCGCGGAGGTGGTGCATCAGATGGGCCGCACCCATAACGTCGTCGCCCTGGTGCCGGGGAATGATCCCCTGCTCAAGGATGAATATGTAATCATCGGCGCCCACTATGACCACCTCGGCATGGGCGGCCCCGGATCAGGCTCGCGCCGCCCGGATACCCTCGCTGTACACAATGGCGCCGACGACAACGCCTCCGGCGTAGCCGGTCTCCTCGAACTGTCCGAACAATGGGCTGCAGCAGCGGAAAAGCCCAAACGCTCCCTGCTCTTCATCGCTTTCACCGCTGAGGAGATGGGGCTGCTCGGCTCCAAATATTTCGTCAACAATCCGCTCATCGACCTCAGCCGTGTCCAGTTGATGATCAATATGGACATGATCGGACGCCTGAATCCCGAAACCCGCGCCCTTACCTTCGGCGGTACCGGCACCGCCGCCGGCCTGGGCGAGCTGGTCCAGTCACTGGCCGCCGCCCGTGATCTCCACCCAACCCTCTCGCCGGAAGGGTACGGCCCCTCCGATCATGCCTCCTTCTATGGCCGGGATATCCCCGTCCTCTTCGTCTGGACCAATATCTCCGAAGAGTACCACACCCCGGATGATGACGCCTGGCGGATCAATGCGCCGGGCCAGCAGGAGGTGGTAAACCTGGTCTATGACATCAGCCGTGAAGCGGCCGACCGCAGCAGCCGGCTCGC
>JAKPUX010000080.1 GCA_029554865.1 bacterium
CTTGCATGTGTTAGGCACGCCGCCAGCGTTCGTCCTGAGCCAGGATCAAACTCTTCATTGTAATATATTTCATTTTCAATTAACGAGATTAATCTGGCCTTGAATTGACGATAGAGCCTTGCACGCTATTTTCAAAGAACAATTTCGCTGCTATTTCGGTGTTTCGTTCGCAGCCGTATAAAGTACGAAACTTTTATCTTCCAGTCAAGTACTTTCTTGCTTTTTTAGAACTTTTTTTTGCGGGCTCGTTTTTGGCAAATTTGCCGCACAAAATGGGACATAATATAAGGCTTTTTATCGAGAATGCAAGCTTTTTTTGCCAAAACAGCCTTTTTTCCGCTCTTTTTTTGGGAACCAAGCGGGCTCCTCCCGCCTCCGCAAGCCCAGAGCCGCCACCATTCCCCTTAATCCAGAACGAAACGGTGATAACGCTTCTTGCCCAGCCGCACCACGATCGCCCCCTCCCGGGCATCGGCCTCCGTCACCACCCGGCCGGGATCCTCCACCCGCTCCTCGCCCAGATAGAGTCCGCCCCCCTGGATCAGCCGCTTCACTTCTCCCTTCGAGGAGAGCAGCCCGTGCTCCACCAGCAGGTCGGCCAGCTTCACCCCGGCCGCCAGCGCCGCCCGGCCGATCCCGCTCGCCGGGATGGCGGCGGTATCGCGCGCCACACTGCCCCGGCCCACCCTGCTCGAGGGCAGCAGCCCGGCGGGGATCTCACGGCCGCCAAAAGCCGCAGCCGCAGCAGCCTGCGCGGACTGCGCCGCCTCCAGGCCGTGGGTCAGCGCCGTGGCCTCGAAGGCGAGCACCACCTTGGCCGCATTCAGCTCCGCCCCCTCCAGCCGGCTCACCGGTTCGATCTCCGCCATGGGCAGCGGCGTGAAGAAGGCGAGAAAGCGGGCGACATCGCGGTCGTCGCTGTTGACCCAGTACTGAAAATATTCATGCGGCGTGGTCTTGTCCGGGTCGAGCCAGACCGCCCCCGACTCGGTCTTGCCCATCTTGGCGCCGGTCGCCGTGGTCAGCAGCGGGAAGGTGAGGCCGTAGGCGTCGACACTCCGCACCCGGCGGATCAGGTCCGTTCCCGCCAGGATGTTGGCCCACTGATCGTCGCCGCCCATTTGCAGCCGGCAGCCGTGGCGGTCATAAAGCATCAAAAAATCATAGGCCTGCAGCAGCTGGTAGTTGAACTCGAGAAAGGAGAGTCCCTTTTCCATGCGGATCTTGTAGGCCTCATAGGTGAGCATGCGGTTGACGCTGAAGTGGCGGCCGATGTCGCGCAAAAATTCGATATATTTGAGTTCGCCCAGCCAGTCGTAATTGTCGACCATGATCGCCTTGCCCGCACCGAAATCGAGATAGCGGCTGAGCTGTATTTTGATCTTTTCGCCGTTGGCAGCGATCGCTTCGCGCGTGAGCATCTTGCGCATCTCGCTCTTGCCGCTCGGATCCCCGACCATGGCCGTGCCGCCGCCGACGATGGCGATGGGGCGGTGGCCGAACTTTTGCATCTGCATCATCCCCATCACCGCCATGAGATGGCCAACGTGGAGGCTGTCGGCGGTGGGGTCGATGCCGACATAAAAAGTCACCGGCCCTTTGGCGAGCAGCTCCTGCAGGGGTTCCGGCTCGGTGACCTGCTGGATGAATCCGCGCCGGCTCAGTTCCTGATATGCTTCTCCGTGGTTCACAAATTGTTCTCCGCTCTGGTTCAGTTCCGCTGCCGCTCTTTCAGTTCGCGTTCGATGTCGCGGTTGACGTCACGCTTGGCGATTTCAGCCCTTTTGTCGTAACTCTTGCGCCCGCGCCCGAGCCCCAGCTCCACCTTGACCTTGCCGTTCTTGAAATAGAGGCTGAGGGGGACCAGGGTCATCCCCTGCTCCTCGGTCTTGCCGGTCAGCCGCTTGATCTCGCGGCGGTGGAGCAGCAGCTTGCGGTTGCGCGCCGGGTCGTGGTTCCAGATCGTGCCGTGGTCATACTCGTTGATGTGGAGGTTGACCATCCACAGCTCGCCGTCGATGACTCGGGCGTAGCTGTCCTTGAAGCTCACCTTGCCGGCGCGGACCGATTTGACCTCGGTGCCCTGCAGGGCGATCCCGGCCTCGAATTTCTCGACGATCTCATAGTCGTGATAGGCCCGGCGGTTGACCATCTGCTGGAGGCTTTTTTCTTTTTTTGCCATAGACTATATATTAGGTATTTTTCAGCATAAAAACAAGCAAACAAAACCAGTCTACCCCCTGAAATCTGGCTCCCACCTTGCGTCGCTTGCCCATAATCCCTGTCGCTGTACTGCATAAACAGCAGATAATTTTTTTCACTTGTAACATTAGCCGCATCGGCATTATATTCACCTGGTCGCCCGCAGGGAATTGACGCTGGCATCCGCCCTCCCCGCACAGAGTATGCTCAGCCGCGGCCACAACCGAATTTTTCATCCAACCCTCCGGCGGAGAGCCCATGCGCAATCCCATACTCTCTTTTCTCCTCCTGATCACCCTGCTCCCGGTATCGGTCCAGCCGATGGAAGCCGTACTGTTCGATGGCCAGAATACGGCCGAAACCTACCGCCTCGCCGCCCTGACCCTCGCCGGCATCGTCAACCGTGAGGGCGCCCGGCTCTACCTCGCCAATGTCCGCGAGGCCTGGAGCTATACCGGGACCGACGAGAGCTGGGAGGCCATCTACCGGGATCGGGGCGGGGTGAATTTCAATCGCATCACCAGCTTCGCCGAGCTGGTCGATCACTTTCGCAGCCATATTCGCGGCGTCATCACCTATGAGCCGCGGCGCTGGGGCAACTTTTCCGACCAATCCTTTTTCTGGCAGGGAGAGTACGCCGCCCTGATCGGGGGATTGACCGGCTGCCTCCCCCTGCCGGAAACGACCGCCCGCGCCCTCGGTTTCCTTCCTGTCGATTCCATCCGGGTGGAGGATGTTTTCGACGGCGATGCGCCGGTGTGGGTGCCCGCCCGGCTTGAACGGCCCAGCCTGCCCTGGAACAACACCTCCTGGAGTGAAGAGAAACGCTACCTGACCCTCGTCGACTGGGGCCTGCGCACCCTCCTGCCTCTCTGCAACCCCAACAAGTGCTATATCCGCGAGATCACCGATTTCACCATCCTGCACCGCATGTTCCAGCTCAACCTGGCCGGGGATCCCCCCGGCGGGGTCCGCTTCGACGCCCTGCCCGCCGCCCGCGCCGATCTCATCGAACGCCTGCTCACCCATATGCAAAACCGGAATCCCGGCCGCATTTTCCACTGTTATGGCTGGATGGATCCCGAACCCCTGGTGCAGTGGATCGCCACCTTCGGCGGCGCCTTTCACGAAACCCTGCAAAACAATCTCTCGTGGCATGCCGCCTTCCCGCTGGCCCCGCAGCCCCTGCAGCCCCCGGCGCAAAAGAGGCCGGACGAGGTCCGGCTCGAGGACAAATATTACCTCCTCTTCATCAGCTCGGAGGGCGATGCCTCCAACTGGGCCCTCACCCTGCAAGCCGGGGCCTGGCTTTCACCGCGGCGCGGCCGCGTGCCCCTCACCTGGGGCTGGAACCTGCACCTCCTCGACCTCTGCCCCTTCATCGCCCGCTATTACTACGAGACCGCCACGGCCAACGACGGCTTTGTCAGCGTGATGTCCCCGCTCGGTTATGTCTATCCCGATCTCTGGGGGGAGGAGGTTTGGCCGGACGCGGTCGCCCAGACCCGGCGGCTGATGGAGCAATTCGGCGTCCGCGATTTCTACGCCTACAAGCACTACGCTCCCAACGGCCGCATTTTCTTCAGGGGCGTCGATCTCTACAACAGCTTTGATTTTTACCGGCTCGGGCGTTTTCTCGGGGATGTCAACGCCGAGCTCACCCTGCTTTTCGATCCGCAGCTGGCCAACCAGTATCCGACCACCCGCTACGGCGCCCTGCTGTACAATCATGTCGACGACGGCACCTTTTACGGACAGGCCGGCGACCTCGACGCCATGGCCAGGCGCATCCTCGCCGGCCTCAGGGGCAAATCCAGACCCGGCTTTCTCCTCGCCGGCTACCAGCGCTTCTTTCATGACCAGCACGGCAGCTGGCCGGCCGCAGGCGCCGATCTCTCGGTGGAACGGCTTGAGCAGGTGGTGCAGAAACTGCAGGCCGACCCGGAAATGGGA
>JAKPUX010000091.1 GCA_029554865.1 bacterium
GGGATGTTCGCCGTGGTGAGCAGGGTGCGCAGCCCGTCGGTGTTGAAGGCCTCGAGGGTGCCGACCGGCTCGAGTTCCACCAGCTCCGGCTCGGAGAGGGCCGGTTTGGTGACAATGCGTCCGTTTTCCATCAGCCGGGCCGGACGGAGATACTCCTCGATCACATCGAGAGGGGAGAAGGGGGCTTTGTACTCAAAGGGCCAGGTCCGTTTTTTCGGCAGGCCTCCCACCAGGCACTCGAAGGAGTCGATGCGCATGGAGCGTTGATGATGGCCGATGATGAGGTTGCTCATGCCGGGGGCCACGCCGCAGTCGGTCACGACGGTGACACCCCCGGCCTTCGCCATGCCATCGAGGCCGAAGGGGTCCTCGGGGAAGAAGGAGATATCGATGCAGTTGACTCCGGCGGAGATCACCGCTTCCAGGGCCCGGTAGCCCATAAAGCCGGGGAGGGCGCCGATAACCAGATCCTGGCCGGCGGCCAGGGAGGTGATCGCCTCCTTCCGTCCGAGGTCGGCCGTCACGGTCCGGATCGGGTGTTCGGCGGCCAGCCTGGCCAGCGCGTCGGCATGGATGTCCACTGAGGTGACCTCATGGTCGCGGCAGAGGTCGATGGCCATGGCCCTGCCGACCAGTCCGGCGCCGAGCACCATTATCTTTTTCATTGGAACCTCTTTCTGTTGGCTGAGTTCCGCTCCCCGGGTCTGCCGGGCTGGATATGCTGGTCCAAGGTAAAATATTTTAATAACATTTACAAGGTCTTTGCTGCCGGCGCTCCCCGCCGTATCACAACCCGTTGATGGTCCGCATCAGGTAATAGTCGATGCTGTCGGAGAGGGCCTGCCAGCTGGCCTCGATGATGTTCTCCGAAACCCCCACGGTGCCCCAGGAGCTCCTGCCGTCGGTCGATTCGATATAGACGCGCACGGTGGCTGCGGTGGCGAGGTCGCTGTTGAGCACGCGCACCTTATAGTCCGCCAGCTTGACCCTTTCCAGCCCAGGGTAAAAGGGATGGAGGGCCTTGCGCAGGGCGCGGTCCAGGGAGTCGACCGGCCCGTGCCCCTCGGCGGCGGTATGTTCAATCTGACCCTTGACGCTGATCTTGAGGATGGCCTCGGCGCGGAGAAAGCCGTTTTCGCTCTTGTCGACGATCACCCGGGCGCTTTCGAGGGAGAAGTAGGGGGTGTACAGGCCGGCGCTCTTTTTAATCAGCACCTCGAGGGAGCCGTCGGCCCCTTCGTACTGGTAGCCGAGGTGCTCCATCTCCTTGAGCTGTTCGACCAGCCGCCGGACCTCAGCCCGGTCGCTGGTGATGTCGATGCCCATTTCGCCGGCCTTGTAGAGGATGTTGCTCTGGCCGGATTGGTCCGAGACCAGGACGCGGCGGTGGTTGCCGACCCGCTCCGGATCGACATGCTCATAGGTGCGGCGGTTGCGCTGGATGGCGCTGACGTGGATCCCCGCCTTGTGGGCGAAGGCGCTGTTGCCGACATAGGGGCTCTCCTCGCGGTGGGGGAGGTTGGCGATCTCGCTGACGTAGCGGGAGAGGCCGGTCAGTTCGTGCAGGGCGACCGCCGTCGCGAGGGGGATCTCCAGCTTGAGCAGGGCGCCGGCGATGATCGAACAGAGATTGGCGTTGCCGCAGCGCTCTCCGTAGCCGTTGATCGTCCCCTGGATGTGGCGCACCCCGAGTTCGAGCGCGGCGAGGCTGTTGGCCACTGCGACGTCGCCGTCGTTGTGGGCATGCAGGCCGAGCGGCATCTCCGGGAAGCGCTCCCGCACCGCCCGGATGATCCCGGCCAGCCCGAGGGTGAGGGTGCCGCCGTTGGTGTCGCAGAGGACGATACAGGCGGCCCCCGCCTCCCGCGCGGCGGCGAGGGTGCGGAGGGCGTACTCGGGATCGGCGAGATAACCGTCAAAAAAGTGTTCGGCGTCATAGATGACCTCCTTGCCGTGGTCGTGGAGAAAGGCGACCGAATCGCGGATGAGATGGAGGTTCTCCTCCAGGGTGGTGCGCAGCCCCTCGATGACATGCAGGTCCCATGATTTGCCGAAGATGGTGGTGACTGGGGTGCCGGCCTCGAGCAAGGCGCGGAGGTTGGGGTCCTCCCCGGCCGGGACATTGACCTTGCGGGTGCTGCCGAAGGCGGCGATGCGGGCGTTTTTCCAGGCCAGCCCGGCGGCGCGGCGGAAAAACTCGAGATCCTTGGGATTGGAGCCCGGCCAGCCGCCCTCGATATAATCCACACCAAAGGCATCGAGCCGCTGTGCGATCTTGAGTTTGTCGTCGGCCGAGAAGGAAATCCCTTCGCTCTGCCCGCCGTCGCGCAGGGTGGTGTCGTAAACAATCAGCCGGTCGCTCATAGGGTCTCCCTTGCTCACATTTCCAGATAGGCCGTGCGGATCTTCGCCCCCATCGCGGCGGTGGTGATCCAGGCCGAGCCGGGCGGTGCGATGTCGCGGGTGCGCGCTCCGCTCTCGAGGACCCGGTTGATCGCCTGATCGAGTTTGTCGGCCTCCGCGGCCATGTTGAGGCTGTAGCGCAGCATCATCCCGACCGAAGAGATGGTGGCGATCGGATTGGCCGCACCCTGGCCGGCGATGTCGGGCGCCGAGCCGTGCACGGGCTCATAGAGGGCGGTGCCGCTGCCGAGGCTGGCCGAGGGGAGCATGCCCAGCGAGCCGGTGAGCATGGCGGCCTCGTCGCTGAGGATATCCCCGAACATGTTCTCGGTGAGGAGGACGTCGAACTGGCCCGGATTGCGCACCAGCTGCATGGCGCAGTTGTCGACGTAGATGTGGTCGAGGGTGACATCGGGATACTCGCGGGCGACCTCGACCACGACCTGACGCCAGAACTGGGAGACCTCGAGGACATTGGCCTTGTCAACCGAGGTCACCTTGCCCCGGCGCCGGCGGGCGGCCTCAAAGGCGGTGCGGGCGATGCGTTCGACCTCGTGGCGGTGATAGATCATGGTATTGTAGCCGCGGTCGGCCTCGATCCCGCGCGGCCGGCCGAAATAGAGGCCCCCGGTGAGCTCGCGCACGATGAGGATGTCGATATCGCGCACCAGTTCAGCCTTGAGGCTCGAGGCCTCCGCCAGGCTGGGATAGACGCGGGCCGGGCGGAGATTGGCATAGAGGCCGAGCTCGCCGCGCAGGCCGAGCAGTCCGCGTTCCGGGCGCCGCTCAGGGGGCATGCTGTCCCAGCGGGGATGGCCGATCGCCCCGAGCAGCACGGCGTCGCTGCGCCTGCAGAGGTCGAGGGTGGCCGCCGGCAGGGGCTCCCCGGCCTTCTCAAGGGCCGCCCCGCCGACCAGGGCCTCGCTCAGGGTGAGTTCGAGTTTGGATTTGCCTCCAATGGCCTCGAGCACCTTCACAGCTTCATGGACTACCTCCGGGCCGATGCCGTCACCGGGAAGGATGGTGATCTGCTTTTTCATAGCGAGTCTCCCTGGTCATCCCCCGGCCGGGCGGGGGATGACCCCGCGGCCAGGATGCGGTTGAGGGCGTTGAGATAGGCGCGGATCGAGGCCTCGATGACGTCGGTGGAGGCGCCGCGGCCGAGCCAGGTCGTGCCTTGATGGCGGACGCGGACGACCACCTCGCCGACCGCCTCCTTGCCCCCGGTGACCCCGCGCAGATTATAGTCCTGCAGTGTCACCGCCAGATCAACAATGCGATTGAGGGCGTTATATGCGGCGTCGACCGGGCCGTCGCCGACGGCGGCCTCCTGCAGGCTCTCCTCGCCGCGGCGCAGCACCACGGTCGCGGTGGGCACTGTCTTGTTGCCCGACAGGATGTGAAAGTAGTCGAGTTTCCAGATCTCGGCGGTCTCGCCGGTCTCGGCGCTCATCAGGGCGAGGAGATCCTCGTCAAAGACCTCCTTCTTGCGGTCGGCGATCTCGAGAAAGCGCTGATAGATAACATCGAGTTCGGCGGGCTGGAGGGCGTAGCCCAGCTCGGCCAGACGGTTTTTAAGGCCGTGGCGGCCGGAGTGGCGGCCGAGGACGATGGCATTGGAGGAGAGGCCGACCTCCTGGGGGGTCATGATCTCGTAGGTGGCGGCGTCCTTGATCACTGCATCCTGATGGATACCCGATTCGTGGGCGAAGGCGTTGGCGCCGACGATCGCCTTGTTGGGCTGCACCGGAATGCCCATCAGGGAGGAGACCAGGCGGCTGGTGCGCATGATCTCGCGGGTCTCGACCCCGCTGCTTTTGCCGTAGAAATCAGCCCGCGTCTTGAGGGCCATGACCACCTCCTCGAGCGAGGCATTGCCGGCGCGCTCACCGACTCCGTTGACGGTCACCTCCACCTGGCCGGCCCCGTTCCGGATCGCGGCCAGGGTATTGGCAACCGCCATGCCGAGATCGTTGTGGCAGTGGACACTGAGCACCGCCCGCCCCATGTTGGGGACCTTTTCGCGTACGGTGCGGATCAGGGCCCCGAACTGCTCGGGCATGGCGAAACCTACGGTGTCGGGGATGTTGATCGAGGTGGCACCGGCATCGATGGCCGCCTCGACGATGCGGAGGAGAAAATCGACCCCGGTCCGGGAAGAGTCCTCGGGCGAAAACTCGACCTCCTGACAGAGTGACCTGGCCCTCCGCACCCCGGCGACGGCCATGGCGAGGATCTCCTCCTCGCTCTTGCGGAATTTCTTCTCCATGTGGATCCGGGAGGTGGCCACAAAGACGTGAATCCGCGGCCGTTCCGCCCCCTTCAGGGCCGCCCAGGCCGCATCGATATCCCCGTCGATGCAGCGGGCGAGGGCGACAATGGCCGGCCCCCGGACCTGCCCGGCGATGAGCCGCACTCCATCGAACTGGGCCTGTGAGGAGACCGGAAAGCCGGCCTCGATGGCATCGACCTTGAGGCGGGCGAGCTGCTCGGCGATGGTCAGCTTTTCGCTTACGGTCAGGCTGGCGCCGGGGGATTGCTCGCCGTCGCGCAGGGTGGTGTCGAAAACCAGAATTCGTTCTTGCGGCACGATGTGCCTCCTTTCTATTTTTTCAGCCAGCTCATCATGCTGCGCAGCTGCGCCCCCACCTTTTCAATCGGCCACTCCTGCATCATCCGGCGCAGGGCCTTGAAGCGCGGTGCATGGGCCTGGTTTTCCAGCACCCACTCGGTGGCGAACTGGCCGCTGCGGATCTCGGCGAGGATGTCAGCCATGGCCCGGCGGCTCTCCGCACCGATCACCCGCGGCCCGCGCGTCAGCCCGCCGAACTCGGCGGTGTCGCTGACCGAGTAGTACATACGGGTGAGCCCCCCCTCGTTGATGAGGTCGACGATGAGCTTGAGTTCGTGAAGACACTCGAAATAGGCGATCTCCGGCTCGTAGCCGGCCTCGACCAGGGTCTGATAGCCGGCGCGGATCAGCTCGGTGACCCCGCCGCAGAGCACCGCCTGCTCGCCGAAAAGATCGGTTTCAGTCTCCTCCCGGAAGGAGGTTTCGAGTACCCCGGCGCGGGTGCCGCCGATCCCCCGGGCATAGGCCAGGGCGATGTCGCGCGCCCGGCCGGAGGGATTCTGGTGCACGGCGATCAGGCAGGGGACGCCGTTGCCCTCCTGGTAGACCCGGCGCACGAGATGGCCCGGGGATTTTGGGGCGATCATGATGACATCGACCCCGGCGGGAGGGACGATCTGGCTGTAATGGATGTTGAAGCCGTGGGCGAAGGCCAGCACCTTGCCGGGAGCGAGGGCGGGCGCGATCGATTCGGCATAGACCACAGGTTGGGTCTGGTCGGGCAGCAGCACCATGATCAGATCGGCGGCGGCGCAGGCTTCGCGCACGGGCAGCACCTGCAGCCCCTCCTTTTCGGCCGCGGCCTGCGAGCGGCTGCCGGCGTACAGGCCGACGACAACCCTGACGCCGCTGTCGCGCAGGTTGAGGGCGTGGGCATGCCCCTGGCTGCCGTAACCGAGCACAGCCACGGTCTTGCTCTGCAGCAAGCCGGGATCGGCATCCTGTTCATAATAAAGTTTCATGAGATCTCCTTTGCTAAAATGATTTACAGGGCGACAATAAATTTCTCATGGTGGCGCGGAGGTCACCGGGATAGAATAGAGCTGTTTTGCCTCCACGGTGTCACTGTGACTCCGTGTGGAACGCTTTCACTCACTGCTCCTGGGATTGAAATCGCGCACCATGGCGATCGGACCGGTGCGGGCCACCTCCCTGATGCCGAAGGGCCGCAGGGTCTGCAGAAAAGCAGTGATCTTGGACTCGCTGCCGGTCAATTCGAAGGTGAGGGATTTGGCTGATATGTCGACCACCTTGGCCCCGAATATATTGCCGACCAGGGAGGCCTCGGTCCGCCTGGCCGGCGGGCAGTGGATCTTGACCAGCAGCAGCTCGCGGTTGACGAAATCCTCCCTGGTCACATCGGTGACGCGGATGACGTCGATCAGCTTGTTGAGCTGCTTGTTGACCTGCTCGATGATCTTGTCGTCGCCGATCACCACCAGGGTGATGCGGGCGGTGCACTCTTCCACCGTTTTGCCGGCGACGATGCTCTCGATGTTGTAACCGCGGGCGCTGAAGAGCCCGACGATGCGCGCCATCACCCCGGCGCTGTTCTCCACTTCCAGATTGATGATATGTCTCATCAGGCCATCCCTCTCAGCATTTCGTTCAGTCCCGCTCCCGCCGGCACCATCGGGAAGACATTCTCCTCTTGGCTGATCCGGAATTCGACAATGGCGGGGCCATCATGGGCGAAGGCTTTTTCCAGGATCGGCGCCACCTCCTCGGGCCTCTCCGAGCGGAAGCCCGGGATGTTGTAGGCCGCGGCCAGCCTGACGAAATCGGGCAGATAGAGGGGACAGGAGTCGCTGCGGCCATCGCACTCCCCGGGGCAGCGGGCGTCGCGGTTGAGGCAGACCCCCGAGAAACGGCGCTGGTAGAAAATGGACTGCCACTGGCGCACCATGCCGAGCGAGCGGTTATTGAGGATGACGATCTTGACCGGCAGGTTGTAGAGAGCGGCGGTGGCCAGTTCCTGGATGTTCATCTGGATGCTGCCATCGCCGGCGATGTCGATGACCAGCCGGCCGGGGTGGGCCACCTGCGCCCCGATCGCCGCCGGGAAGCCGAATCCCATGGTGCCGAGGCCGCCCGAGCTGATCCAGGTGCGCGGAGAGATGAAATCGTAGAACTGGGCGCTCCACATCTGGTTCTGCCCCACTTCCGTGGCGATGATCGCCTGGTGCCCGGTCATCTCGGCGATGGTGCGGATCACCGCCTGCGGCGAGATGCCGCCGTTCTGGGTGTACTGCAGGGGATTTTCCCTTTTCCAGCCCGCGACTGTCTGCAGCCAGGGATCGTGGTTCCGGTTCTCGACCAGCTGGTTGAGTTCGGTGAGCACGCAGCGGATATCCCCGACCAGAGGGATGGAGACCTTGACGTTTTTGCGGATGGTGGCCGGATCGATATCGATGTGGATGATCTCCGCTTTGGGGGCGAATTTGCTGACCTTGCCGGTGACGCGGTCATCAAAGCGCACTCCGATGGCGATGAGGAGGTCGGCCTCCTGGATGGCATAATTGGCGTAAGCGGTGCCGTGCATGCCGACCATCTTGAGGGCGAGGGGGTCGGTCTCGGGAAAGGCCCCCAACCCCATCAGCGAGGTGGTCACCGGCGCCTGCATGCGGCGGGCGAGCAGGGCCAGCTCGGCGGAGGCGCCGCTGGAGATGACCCCGCCGCCGGCGAAGATGACCGGCCGTTCGGCGCGACTGATGCGGGCGGCCGCCTTCTGGATCTGGGGCAAGTGGCCGGCGACGGTGGGTTTGTAGCTGCGGATGTTGACCTCGTCGGGATAGGGCATGGCGGTCGTGGCCTGCTGGATGTCCTTGGGGATGTCGATGAGGACCGGGCCCGGGCGGCCGCTGCGGGCGATATAAAAGGCCGATTTGAGCAGGCGGGGGAGCTCGTCGACCTCCTTGACGAGGAAATTGTGTTTGGTGATCGAGCGGGTGATGCCGAGCATGTCCGCCTCCTGAAAGGCGTCGTTGCCGATCAGGCTGGTCGGGACCTGCCCGGTGATGGCCACCACAGGGATGGAGTCCAAGTAGGCGGTGGCCAGCCCGGTGACCAGATTGGTGGCGCCGGGGCCGGAGGTGGCCAGACAGACCCCGACCTCGCCGGAGGCGCGGGCGAAGCCGTCGGCGGCATGCGCGGCCCCCTGCTCATGACGGGTGAGGTAAAAGGGAACCCCCGCCGAATAGAGGGCATCGAAGATATCGATCACCATGCCCCCCGGATATCCGAAGAGGGCGCGGACCCCCTCGCGCTTCAAGGCGTGAATGATCATCTCTGCGCCGGTCATGCTGGTGTTCCTTCTGCTGGGGGCCGCCGCCGGGCTATAAAGGACGGACAGCCGTTATGGTCCTGTGGCTGCAGAGAGGGTATGCGCGGATGGTGTGGAGTGTTGACGGGTGATGAAGCGGTGTGCGGTTTTCCTCTTGCAGCCTTGATTTAGTAGATAATCAGAAGCAAGAGGTTAATAAGAATGAGATGCAGAATAGCGATCGCCCGCAGGGAGTCTGTGGATAGAGCGAGGTGGGCTCGCAGCACACCCTGGCCGTCATGAGCGGAGTCATGAAAGCGGACAACAGCGATGTGATGCGCATAATGCATTTTGTTTTTCCTGCCGGGTTGATAGGGTCTGTTCTTTGAATATAACCGAAAATCACCCCAATGTCAAACTAAATTTCTGCGGCGGAGAAATTATTTTACCCTGATCGCTTGCTC
>JAKPUX010000100.1 GCA_029554865.1 bacterium
CGCACCGCTGCGAGCCGCCCACTCCGCCAGCAGGAGGGGATAGTCATGGTCCACGCGCCGGAATGCGGCCTGCGAACCCGCTTTCTTGATGGTTGTGCCCAGGCAGCAGAAGACGCTCTCCGCCTGAACCCCCTCCAGGGCCTCGTCCAGCTTGTCAAAATCGATCAGACGCGCATCGAGGCGCGGGTGGCTGAGCGGCAGGGGACGGCGCGTCAAGGCGATCACCTGCGTGAAAGAGGAGTCCTGGAGGAGGAGCCGCAGGCAGTGGCTCCCGACAAGGCCGGTCGCTCCGGCGATGAGGGCAGTTCGTTCTGGCATCATTGTTCCTTTTTATCTTTGTGATTGAGATGTAGATCCGGCAGCATTCGCCTTCAAGGGCGGGCTCCAGTATGCAAAATCCAGTTTCCGCTTGAATTATTCCGCAAATTGCGTTATTTTGTCGGGCGACGGGCGCAGGGGAGCCTGAAACGCACCAGAAACACCTCCACTCAGGGCTGCTTGTGAAATCGAACCTTGCCAGAGGTGATTGGATGAAAAAAGAAACCGACCTGGAGCAGGTCCGCATCGGGGGCAATGCCGATATCATTGCCCGGGCCTTTCTGGATAACCTCTATTATCTGCAGGGCTGCACCCTGCAGGATGCCAGCCGCAACGATCTCTACATGGCGCTCTCCTATACCGTACGGGACCGGATGCTCGCCGCCTGGATCAAGGGCATGCACGAGATCGAAGAGTCCAGCCTCAGCAAGGCGAGCAAGACTGTGGCCTACATGTCGGCGGAATACCTCCCCGGCCCCCATCTGGCCAACAACCTGATCGCGCTCGGCCTGTTAAACGAGACCCGCAAGGCGATGGAGCAGCTCGGTATCGATCTCGACCGTCTCCTCAATCTGGAGGAGGAGCCGGGACTGGGCAACGGCGGCCTGGGGCGTCTCGCCTCCTGCTTCCTCGATTCCCTGGCCTCCCTGGCGGTCAACGCCATCGGCTATGGCATCCGCTATGAATTCGGCATTTTCGATCAGGAGATCAGGGAGGGCTGGCAGCGCGAGATCGCTGACACCTGGCTTCGGTTCGGAAATCCCTGGGAGATCGCACGGGCCAAATGGTGCCAGAAGGTCGGCCTGGGCGGCCGCACAGAGTCCTGGACCGACGAAAACGGCCGGTATCGGGTCAAATGGATACCGGCCAGGTATGTCAAGGGCCTCCCTTTCGATACCCCCATCATCGGCTACGCCAATCAAAAGTGCAACACCATGCGCCTGTGGAAGGCGGAGGCCATCGTCTCTTTCGATTTTGCGGATTTCAACCAGGGCGACTATTACGCTGCCGTGGAGGACAAAATCTCCTCAGAGACCATCACCAAGGTGCTCTATCCGAATGATGAGACCGAAACGGGAAAACAGCTCCGGCTGATTCAGCAGTACTTTTTTGTGAGCTGCTCATTGCAGGACATGATCCGGATCCATCTCTCACGGCACGCCAACCTGGATAACTTTCCCGACCATTTTGCGGTCCAGATGAATGACACCCATCCCTCCATCGCGGTGGCGGAGCTGATGCGCCTGCTGGTGGATGTGCATCGCATGGAGTGGGAACGCGCCTGGCAGATCACCCGAAGCACCTTCTGCTATACCAACCACACCCTTCTGCCCGAGGCCCTGGAGCGCTGGCCGCTCAAACTTTTCGGGGATTTGCTGCCCCGCCATCTCGAGATTATCTTCGAGATCAACCGCCGCTTTCTGGACGAGGTCAGGGAACGCCATCCCGGCGAAGAGAAGCGGGCGGAACGGCTCTCCCTGATTGACGAAGCGGGCGGACGCTTCCTGCGTATGGCTCATCTTGCCTGCGTCGGCAGCCATGCGGTGAACGGGGTGGCGCGGATGCACAGTGATCTGCTCAAGCGCACTGTGCTGCATGATTTTTATGAGCTCTGGCCCGAACGTTTTTTCAATGTGACCAACGGGGTGACACCCCGCCGCTGGATGGCGTTGTGTAATCCGGGGCTGAGCGGGCTGATCAGCAGCCGGATCGGCAGCGGTTGGATCAGGGATCTGGAGCAGCTGCGCCAGCTCGAAGCCTTTGCCGGCGATGCTGAGTTCGGCGAGGAGTGGCGTCGGGTCAAGCTCGAAAATAAAAAACGGCTCGCCGAACGCATCCGCAAGGTTACCGGCATCGAGATCTCCCCCGATTCCCTTTTCGATATCCAGGCCAAGCGCATCCACGAATACAAGCGCCAGCATCTCAACCTCTTGCACATCATCGCCCTCTACCTGCGTATGAAGGAGGATCCCGGTGCCGAGGTAGTTCCGCGCACCTGCATCTTCGCCGGCAAGGCCGCGCCCGGCTATTTTATGGCCAAACTGATCATCAAGCTGACCACCGCCGTCGCGGAGGTGGTCAATGCCGATCCCGATGTGAACGGCAGGCTCAAGGTGGTCTTCTTCCCCGACTTTAACGTCAAGAACGCCCACTATATCCATCCGGCTGCCGACCTCTCGGAGCAGATTTCGACCGCGGGCAAGGAGGCCTCGGGAACCGGCAACATAAAGTTCGCGCTCAACGGCGCCCTGACCATCGGAACCCTCGACGGTGCCAACGTCGAGATCCGGGAGGAGGTCGGTGAGGAGAACTTTTTTCTTTTCGGCCTCACCGCCGGGGAGGTGCTGGGGATGAAGGCAGCAGGCTACAACCCGGCGGCCTTTTACGACTCGAATCCCCTGCTCCGGCAGGTGATCGATCTCATCCGCAGCGGCCGTTTCTCTCCGGATCAGCCCGATCTTTTCCGTCCCCTGACCGACTGCCTGCTGAACAGGGATGAGTACATGCTTTGTGCGGATTTTGACGCCTATGTCGCTTGCCAGACCAGGGCCGGGGAGGCTTACCATGATCGCGAGGGCTGGACGCGCAGGTCGATCCTCAATACCGCGCGCATGGGCAAATTCTCCTCAGACCGTTCCATTCGCGACTACTGCCGGCAGATCTGGCA
>JAKPUX010000117.1 GCA_029554865.1 bacterium
CCCCATCGCCCATGTCGAGGCCGGCCTGCGCAGCCGGGACCGCACCATGCCCGAAGAGGTCAACCGTATCCTCACCGATGCCCTGGCCGAGTGGCTCTTTATCACCGAACAGAGCGGCTGGGACCATTTGCGCGCAGAGGGAATGGCGGCCCACAAAATGCACTTTGTCGGCAATGTCATGATCGACTCCCTGCGTGAACACCTCGACAAGGCCCGCGCTTGCCCGGTCATGGAGGAGCTCGGACTCTCTCCCCGACAATACGCCCTGGTGACTCTGCATCGCCCCTCCAACGTCGACAACCCCCTCCTCCTCGACACCATCCTCACCGCCATCGGCAAGCTGCAGGAGGAGCTGACCATCGTCTTTCCGGTCCACCCGCGCACCGAAAAGATGATCGCCCAATTCGGCTTCACTCCGCGCCTGGCGGCGATGAAAAACCTCATCCGCATCGAACCCCTCGGTTACCTCTCCTTCCTGCGCTTGATGAGCGAAGCGGCCTATCTGCTCACCGACTCGGGCGGCATTCAGGAGGAGACCACCTGGCTCGACGTGCCCTGCCTAACCCTGCGCGAAAGCACGGAACGGCCGGTTACGGTGACCCTGGGCAGCAACCGCCTGGTCCCGCTCGATACCGGCGCCATCATTGAACACGCCGCGATGGCCCGCTCCGGACTGCTCAAGCGCAAACGCATCCCCCCGCTTTGGGACGGACGGGCCAGCGAACGCATCGTCAACATTCTGCTTTCATGATAGGTGGAAATGATATGAAAAAATGGCTGATTTGCATCCTCCTCGGGCTGACGCAGATCCTTCTCGCCCAGGATCCCCTGCAGGGCATGATGGAGAAAAATATCCGCGACCGCATGATGGAGCGCACCGGGTCGGCCCCGGCGCTGACCACGGCGACAGCGCTCGAAAACGAGATCGATCCGGCCGAATACTATGTCGGCCCCGGCGACCAGTTCCTCATCCGCATCGAGGGCACCGGCAATGACAACATCGAAGCGGCTGTCAGCCCCGAAGGCGAGCTGATCGTCCCCGCTGTCGGGGCCATCCCCGTCGCCAACCATCCCCTGAGTGAGGCCAAGAGTATCATCCAGGAACATCTCTCCGCCAAATATATCAGCAGGCGGATCGGCATCCATCTGGTCAAGCCGCGCACCTTCAAGGTCTCGGTCACCGGCGCAGTGGAAAATCCCGGCTATGTCGAGGTCCGCGCCATGAGCCGCGCCGCCGAGGCCATCGAGCTGGCCGGCGGATTGAAGCAGCTGCTCAAGGTGGAAACCGTGACCCAGCAGGTCGCCATCAAAAGCGAACTGCGCGAAGAGACCTCGCTGCAGCGAACCAAGCCCAATCCGGAACTCAGATATAATTCTTCTGCCGGCTCGAAGCGCAATATCCGCATCACCCGCCGCAGCGGTGAGAGCGTGGCCGTCGACCTGCAAAAGTTCGCCCTCACCGGCGACCGGCGCGCCAATCCCTATCTGCGCGATGGTGACGTCCTCTTCGTCCCGACCGAGGAGACCAGCGCCGGTCGTCTCTACATCGCCGGCGCCCTGAAGAATCCCGATATCTTTGAATTCGCCCCCGGCGACTGCATCGGCGACCTTATTGCCATGGCCCATGGCTTCACCACCGACGCGGATTCGAGCAAAATCGAGCTGGTGCGCTTCCAGGGCAAGGGCTCCAGCATCACCAAGAAAGTTATCCTGCTGCCGGCCGACAATCCCGAGGCGCGCGCTGAGGCGATGCGCTTTCCCCTGCAGCCCGATGACCGCCTCTTCGTCCGTTTTCAGTACAAATTCCATGAGACTCGCAATGTCGAGATCGAGGGAGAGGTGCTCTACCCGGGTTTTTACGCACTGGAGAATGGAACGGTCCATCTCAGCGAGATGATCGCACGCGCCGGCGGCTTTACCCGCGAGGCCTCGCTCAAGAACGCCTATATCCAGCGCCGCGCCCAGGAGGATGTCCTCGATCCGGAGTATGAACGCCTGAAAAAGATGGCCGTGCTGGAGATGACCGAGAGCGAGCGAGATTATTTCAAGATCAAAGCGCGCGAGCGCGTCGGCGGCATGGGCGTCGATTTTGTTGCCCTTTTCGAACAGGGCGACAAATCCCAGGATGTTGCCCTCCGCGACCATGACCTCATCCATGTCCCGGCCCAGGAACAGACCGTCAAGGTGACCGGGCAGGTGCTCAACCCCGGCCTCTATCCCTACAAGCCCAACATGACCGTCAAACATTATCTCGCCGAAGCGGGGGGGTATAACTGGAACGCCCGGAAGAGCCGGGTCCGCATCATCCGCAGCCGGACCGGAGAGTGGGCCAAACCGGACAATGATTCCATCATCGAAGTCGGGGACACCATCTTCATCCCCGAAAAACCGGAACGCGATTACTGGCGGCTCTCCCGGGATCTCATCGCTGTCGCCGCCCAAGTGGCAACGATCTTTCTTGTGGTCTACAACACCACTTCCGGACAGTGAACGGCGCAGCTGCAGGCCTGGAAAATGAAACGGCGGACAGGAATTCTCCTGTCCGCCGTTTTTTGTTCAGGGATGATCGCCGTGAAGGGAGGATCAGAACCGCTTGGTATAAAAATGGCAGTAGGGGGTTTTACCCTTGTGGGCGTAATAGTCCTGATGATAATCCTCCGCCGCCCAGAAAGTTGATGCCGGCTTGACCTCCGTGACCACCTTGTAGCCCTTCTCCTTGAGGATCCCGATCAGCTTTTCCGCCGTCGCTTTCTCCTCCGGGGTTGAATAGAAGACCACCGAACGGTACTGCTCGCCGATATCCGGGCCCTGGCCATCGGCCTGGGTAGGATCGTGGATCTCGAAAAAGAGCCGCGCCAGGGCTTCATAGTTGGTCCGGGAGGGGTCATAGCTCACCTGGACGGTCTCGTAGTGGCCGGTGGTGCCGGTGCAGACCTGCTGGTAGGTGGGATTCTTGACATGCCCGCCCATATACCCCGAAACCGCTGCAGCCACCCCTGCGGCCTTTTCGAAATAGTGCTCGACCCCCCAGAAGCAGCCGCCCGCGAACCAGGCTTTGGCCTGCTTCACCGCGGGCTTGGCACCAAAGGCCGGGGTGGGCAGCGCTTCACCCGCCGGCACGAAGGTCATCGAGATCGAGTTGACGCAGTGGCGGGTATTCTTGTCCGTAAAGCCTTCGCCCGTGAAGACATGCCCGAGATGGCCGCCGCAGCTGGCACAGACGATTTCCGTCCGCGACCCGTCGGCATCAGGGATGCGCTTGACCGCGCCCGGGATTTCATCGTCGAAGCTGGGCCAGCCGCAGCCCGAATGAAATTTGTCTTCCGAGCGATAGAGGGGTGCGTTGCACTGTTTGCAGAGGTAGGTGCCTTTTTCCTCGTGGTCAGTAAATTTACCGGTGAAGGGCCGCTCCGTCCCCTTGTGCAGGATGACCCGCTCCTCTTCCGCCGTCAATTTGTTGTATTTCATATTCTTCTCTCCGGATTGTGCCTGACAGGCGCTCATCGCGAGCACGCCTGCCCATATCAGCATGGAAATTCTTTTTATTTTCATACAGTATTTCTCCCGCTCATCACGAAAATTGTACACTATAAACGCTAGCATCCCTGCCGACTATTCCCGCCGGATCGCAGCGGCACAAAAGAAAAAAGGCGTGCGCAGCAACCAGCGCGCACGCCTGAATTGGTAGCAGAACTAGTGCGGAGGTCAGGCCAGGATCGGCACGATCCTCTCCTGCAGGCCGCCTTCAACAGTCACCTCGCCCTCGTCGGTGACGACGACGTCGATTTCGGTGCGGAAGCCAAGCTTCTTCTCCGGCATATAAATCCCCGGCTCGACCGAGAAACAGCTGCCCGGGATGATGGTGCGTTCATCCTTGGTCTCGAGGTTGTCGATGTGCACCCCGTTGCCGTGCACCTCCTCGCCGATATTGTGGCCGGTACGGTGGGTGAAAAACGCGCCGTATCCCGCATCCACGATCACCTTGCGGCAGGCGTCATCGACCTCCCAGCCGTAGACGGTCACGCCGGCGGCGAAGCGCTCGCGCACCAGGGCGACCGCGGCGTCGCGGCCGCGGCGGATGACCTGAAAGATCTCCTCGAGCGCGGCGGGCACGCTCTTGCCGATGTAGCCCATCCAGGTGATGTCGGCATAAATCGATCCGGGCCGGTCCATCTTGCCCCAGAGATCGAGCAGCAGGATATCCCCCTCTTTCATGGTTAAACTGTTCTCTTCTGTCGGCTCGAAATGGGGGTCGCCAGCATGCTCGTTGATGCCCACGATCGGGCCGTCCTCGAAATGGAGATGGTGTTCGCGCATGATGCTGCGCATGAATTCGGCGATCTCGATCTCGCGCGGGGGCACACCGGCGCGGATCAGCCGGCCCACTTCCCGAAAGGCGGCATCCTTGGTCTTGTGCAGCACCGCCATCGCCTCCTTGTGGCTGGCCCAGTCCTCCATCGAGAGATGGGCCTCGAAGCGGCCGACCAGATCGGCGCTGGAGATCACCTCAACCCCAAAGCTGCGCAGCAGCTCGACCGTGCCGCCGTCGACGATGGAGACGTAGGGGATGGCGTTGTTGGGCGAATACTGCATCGCCACTTTTTGGGCGCCGCCCAGCATGGTTTTGAGCAGGGCGTGCTGTTCCTGCCAGGGCAGATAGATGTGTTTGGCGCCGGGGAGGTGATCGCAGCGCCAGGGTTCGATGCGGTGCACCAGCTTTTGCGGCTCGCCTTTGGCCGGGATGTAATAGTACCAGCGCCGCGAGGCGAAGCGGTGGGTGTCCATGCCGAGGATGCGCGCGGCGATGGCGTCGCGGTTATGAAAATCATAAAAGAGCCAGCCGTCGAGGCCGGCTTCCTTCAGGGCGTGCTGAATGGCGGATAGATCCATGCTCACCTCTCTTTTTGAGTTTGTCTCAGGAAAGTAAAAAATATCCGCGGGAAATGCAACTCTTTTATGGCCGGGATTTCTTCGGTGAGGAGGAGAGTGTCCAATAAAAAAGGGCTGCCCGCTTGCACCGGACAGCCCTGAAGAGCTTTGGTCCCGCTTACTTGGCGAAGACCATCTTGATCATTTTGTGTTCGTAGCCGCTCTGCACCCGGCAGAAATAGACCCCGCTTGGGACCAGCGAGCCATTGTTGTCGAGGCCGTCCCAGACCCGGACCAGATTGCCGGCCTGCTGCATGCCGTCCACCAGGGTGCGGACCAGTTCGCCGCGCATGTTGTAGATCCGGATGCGCACCTGGGCCGCCTCGGGCAGGCCGTACTCGATGGTGGTGGTGGGATTGAAGGGATTGGGATAATTCTGCTCGACGTAAAAAGCCTCCGGCAGCTGCACGCTCTCGACGGTGACGCTGATGGGCCCGTGCCAGCTCACCTGACCATTGGTATCCTTCTGTTCGAGCATATAGAAATAGGTGCGTCCTATTTCAAGGCGCTCGTCATCGAAGGTATAGTGCCGGGGAGCCGCGGAAGTGCCCGCTCCCTCGATCAGCCCGCTGATGCGCTGGAAACTGCCCGAATTCCCTTCCCGGCGGTTGATATAAAAGCCGAGAGAATTCATTTCACTCTGGGTGGTCCAGGAGAGCCGGACGACACCGTTTATATTGGCCGCGGAAAAAGCGCTCAGCTCCACCGGCAGGGTGGCGTCGAGTGGCTTGAGGGTGCCCGAGGCGACCGGGGTAATCTGATCATCCTTGTAGACGATACAGGCACTCGGGGTGGTTATCCGCCAGGCCAGCGCCGCGTTCACCGTTTTATCGACAATGGTGAAGCGGATCGTCGCCACATCCATCCAGGCGGAGCCGACCAGGGTTCCTGCATTGAGGGAGGAGAGAACGATATTGACCGAGAGCCGGCCGGAGGAGGGTTCAGTCAGAGTCATGGCCGCATAGCTTCCGCCGCTGAAGGAGGCGTTGGGCGTGATGGTGAGCGGCAGAGGGGAAACGGCCGCAGCGTTATAGGTGAAGACCAGGTTCGAGGTCCCCATCTTGAAGGTCTCGCCGCTGCTGGAGATCTGCACCTTGACGTCAAAGATACCGCCATTGGTCATGTCATTCTGGACGACTTCGAATTGCAGATTGTAGGCGGCCAGGAGGTTCGCACTCAAGACCAGCAGCAGGATCAACGTTGCATAGATTAATTTTTTCATCTTCATCCTCATCTGCGATTAGGGTACCTGGGTGGCGCTGCCGTTGTTGGGGCGCCAGCAGGAATTGGCATCGATGGCATCGATGCCGCCATCGAGATTGAAATCGGACCACTTGGCATAGGTCCAGGCGGTGCCATTGTTGAGGAACCAGGCTGCGTAATCGCCGGCATCGATGCCGCCGTCGCCGTTGCCATCGCCGGCCTTAAAGGCGTAGGCGCCGTCCGCCATGGCCTTCATGGGATTGGTGCCGTAGGCCTTGTTCTGCGCCGTCGTAAAATCATAGCTGGTGTAGGCGCCGCCCGTGAGCAGAATCGGCGCCGAACTCATGGTCGTCAGGTGGTTGCGATGGCTCAGCACCACGTAATAGTTCTTCTCTCCCTCGAGGGTGGGTATGTCGAAATTCTCCGTCCCGTCCTCATCCACCACCTGGCCGTCACTGCGCAGGAAGAGGCTTTTTGAAAAGACCGGCGGACCGGTGACCGAACTGCGCAGCTGCAGCATGACCCAGTCGACCGAAGCGGGGACCACGGCGACAGTGCGCGGATCATAGGTATAGACCGAGGCCGGGGGAAGCAGCGCAGCTGTATAGAGATCGGTGTTCATGTTGTGATTGGCAGTGTTATAGGGCCCCTGCAGGAAAGCCCTGGCCGCCAGTTTGACGGTGGCAAAGGGGACTGTGCCGCTGTCCCATTCCGTCAGGTCTGCCAAAGGATTGTTGGCGGCATTGTCGAAATAGGCGGCGCAATCCGTATAAGTCAGCATGTTGACGTTATAGCTGTTGCTCAGGGTGGCGATGCTCCAGACCAGGGTGACCACGCGCTGCCAGCTGGTCGTGACGGTAAAGCCCGCGGGCACACCGGCGCTGGTCTTGCCGATGTTGTTGCCGGTCACCAGCACGCGGTAGTAGGTGCCGGGAAGACTGATCGAGGTCACCGAGGTTTCATAATCGCCGCTGCCCGTGAACCAGTTTTCGCCGGGAGGCGCGACTGCCGCGAGTTCCGATCCGAAAAACACATCCGCGGTGAGCGAATTCAGGGTGCGGCTGGCCGATCCCCTGATTTCCAGATCCACGGCGAAACGCCCGCCCGTTGTGCCCGCATTGCTCGAGACCA
Source organism: bacterium (assembly GCA_029554865.1). Lineage (GTDB taxonomy): Bacteria > Zhuqueibacterota > Zhuqueibacteria > Residuimicrobiales > Residuimicrobiaceae > JAKPUX01. Next base: position 7,264 of record JAKPUX010000117.1, read on the forward strand.
CGAGACGGAATTCGGAGGCATCCGCCAGCACTGCGGACGCCGACAATCCGAGCAGGAGGAGGGACAGGCCAAGCAAAAGTTGCACTCTTTTCATCATTTCTTCCACTTCCCCTTTTAGGGTTCCAGTAACAATATACAGGAATAATTGGCCGTTTCAAACAAAAATTGATCAGGGCACGTAGCTGTTGACGCCGCGGCGGTGGGCCCGGTGCCAGAGCACGTAATCCGCAGTGGTGATATGGCCGTCGAAATTGAGATCCTCGGCCAGATAGCCTCTTCTACCGTCCCTGGCCGCGCTCTGCCAGTAAGCAAAATCAAGGCCGGAAACCTGATGGTCCTGGTTGATGTCGCCGCTCCAGAGCCCCCACACCCCCGTCTCCAGCTCGCAGGCGGCGCCGCTGCCCTCGTAAAAGGCGCTGTCGGCGCTGAAATCGTGCAGCACAGGCGGCGCCTCATTGAAAGGAAAGGTGCCGCGCGACATCACCGCAACATGATTACGGTGATTCAGGACCAGCTGGTAGTCGCCGGGCGGGCAACCGGTGAAGCCCAGCACCCGGTTTCGGCCGTCCGGTTCGGTGAGAAAACCCTCCCGGTCGAGCAGAAAGGACTCCTCACCGACGATGTTGGCAGTGGTGGGATCGCGAAGCTGCAGGAGCACCCAGTCCACCGCCCCCCCGGGCGCAGCCGCGGCAGCCCGCGGGGCCGCAGCATAGGGGGATGCCAGGGGCAGAAGCCCCAGCCGAGCCAGTGGAGTGCGCATGGAATCGCCCTCCGCATCATAGGGGGCCTGCAGAAAGGCGCGCACCTTTACCAGGAGATAGCCCACCTCCCCAATCGTATCGCTGAACGCCGATTGGTTGCCCCAGATATCGACCGCCCGCACCTGGTAAAAGAGGTGCCGGTTGGGATCGGCCAGCCGGGGATCGGTGTGAGTCCAGCTGGTCTGTAAAGTGGCGGCGAGAAAATTGGCCGAATCGGGACGGAAGGCCGGCACGGTATCGCAGTAGATGTTGTAGTAGACCGGCTGCACCTCCGCATGGCCGCTGGTATCCTCGGTGACCGCGTGCCAGGAGAGGAGCGCGCTCTGCGCCGATCCGCTCCGGGCACCGCCCATCCAGAACGTCAAGACGACAAAGAACAACAGACCGGCATAGCCCGGCCCGGTATTGATTCTCTCTTTCATGCAGTTCAAAATCATACCTTAGATCATTATTTCCAACGCAATAAACAGGGAGCAGCCATCACAAGGTATGATTTCTGCAGACAAATCGCGGTGACGCTTCTCACACTTGCCGAGATATTCCCTACACTTTTCATATACGGAAGTACCGCCAAAGTGCGGAAATTTTTACGCGACGGCCGCCTCTTCGAGCGAAAACGAGGCGCTTTTTTTATGCACCGCCACCCTCACCCCGAGGGGCAGGACCGGCTTGTCGGCGACATGGCCGATTGAAAGCCCGTAGAGCACCGGCACACCCATCTCCCGCAGGCGGTCCTGGATGACCTCCTCCGTGCTCATGGTATTATTAAAAGCAGGTTTGTACTCGGCGGGTTTGCAGTTGACGCAGCGGTCGACCAGAATCGCTGCGGCAGCCTGGAGCTTGCCGCTCTGCCCGAGCTGGGTCAGCATCCGGTCCAGGTCATAGGGCTCCTCACCGGTCTCCTCGAGAAAGAGCACCTTGCCCGCGGTGTCGATCTCGTAGGGAGTGCCGAGGCTGGCGCAGACCAGGGTGAGGTTGCCTCCAACCAGGGGGCCGTGCACCACCTCCGGCGCACGGTCGGGCCAGATCATCATCGGCAGCGCCTTCTCGGGGGTTTCGATCATCCCCACCGGGGCCGGCCGGCCCAGGGTGGCTTTAAGGTAGCGCGTCGAATAGTCGTTGAACGTGGAGGTGGCCACGGCGCCGTGGTAGGTCACCATGCCGGCCAGCTTGTGGACAGCCAGATGGAGGCTGGTGATGTCGCTGTAGCCGATCAGGACCTTGGGATGGGAACGGATGAGTCCATAGTCGAGCAGGGGGAGCATGCGGATGGTGCCATACCCCCCGCGCAGGGCGAAGATGGCCTTGACCTCCGGATCGAGGAACATCTGCATCAAATCCTCGGCGCGCTCGGCGTCCGATCCGGCGAGATAGCCCCATTTGCGACCGATATGGCGCCCGATCTTGACGCGGTAGCCCAGTTTTTGCATCGCCAGCTCACCCTCGCGCACCGTGCTGGGCTCGAAGACGGGGCTGGCGGGAGTGACCAGCCCCACGCAATCTCCTTCCGCCAGGGGGGCTGGCTTGACCAAAGGAAGAGGAGCGGCCTGGCTCTTCAGCGGCGTCATCCAGGCCGCCAGGGCACCGGTGGCGGCTATACCGCCCAGGAACTCCCGCCGCGTCACATCAGAAGGACTCTTTTTCATCACTTGCACCTCGTTCTCAACACTGTTCTTCAGGCTGTTTTGTTCATTCTAAATAAAAATGCGCTCATTTCAAAACAGATTTTTGCCTGGTGGAGCTATCAGAGTACGCAGCGCAGGGTGGCAGGTGGGAACCAGATTTCGGAGGGTACGCGGCGCAAGGTGGCAGATGGGAACCAGTTTTCGGAGGTACCCGGTTGCGAAAAAGGCCTTGATATTGCAGTGGTTAATTTTTATTTTAGGTATCCGACCCACTCTTTGCAGGGCCCTGAACCATGAAGATATCCACTCCATACCGTCATCGCTCCGCGCTTCTGCTGCCGCTCCTGGTCCTGCTGCTGGCGGCCGCCTGCGCCCGCCAGGGTGCGCCGCCGGGCGGCCCCGTCGACAGAAAGCCCCCGCGCATCATGGCCACGGCGCCGCGGCCCGATACCACCCGGGTCCCCCTTGACAGCCGGATTTTCCTCCACTTCAACGAGAGCGTCGAACACCGCAGCTGCGAAGAGTCGATCTTCATCACCCCGCAGCCGGCGGAAAAGCCCCGTTATAAATGGCACGGCAGAAAACTCGAGATCATCATCCCCGGCGGCCTCCTCCCCCAGCGCACCTACGTCATCACCGTGGGCACCGGCACCCGCGACCTGCGCAATATCGCCATGGCCTCCTCCTACTCCCTGGCCTTCTCAACCGGCGACTCCCTCGACCGCGGCGCCCTCGCCGGCAAAATCCTTTGCGAAGGCCAGGCCGAGGGCGTGCAGCTCTGGGCCTATGAGCTCGGCGGCGGAGAGCCCAATCCGGCGCAAACCCCGCCCCTCTACGTCACCCAGGCCAACAGCCTCGGCGAATTCGCCCTCGAATACCTCGCCCTCGGGGCCTACCGCCTCTTCGCCGTCGGCGACCGGGACCGCAACAACCGTTACGATGCCGAGCGGGAGATCATCGGTATCGCCAGCCGCGACTATCTCCTCACCTCCGGCCGGCCGCGCATTGACGGTCTGCTCCTGCGCGCCGCCCTCCAGGATACCACCCCTCCGGCCCTGGCTGGCGCCTCCGCACTGGATGCCCGCCATCTCGATCTGCGCTTCTCGGAACACATGGCCGAACGGCGCCTGGCCAACCCCGCCAACTATCGCATCACCACCGGCGGCGACACCCTCGCGGTGCTCGACCTCTTCATCGACAAGCGCAATCCCGCCTATCTCCATCTCCTGACCGCCGAACAGCAGGCGGAGGCAGCCTACACCGTGACTGTGGGTGAGGGATGGGACCTGGCAGGACACCCCCTGGCCGACACCAGCCGCACAGCCACCTTCACCGGCTCCGCCCGCGCCGATTCGGCCAAACCCTATTTCATCGCCTCCCGGCCCGAGGACAAGGCGCGCAACGTCCCGCTCGACGCCGCCATCACCCTCGCCTTCTCGGAGGCCATGGATCAACCCCTGGCCGGGCTGGCCTTCGCCCTCAGCGATACCGGGCGAACCCCCCTGCCCGGCCGCATCACCTGGCTCAGCAGCGCCGAAATGGAGTTCCGGCCCGATTCCCTCCTCCGCCCGGACCGCCTCTATACTGTCCGCATGGCCGTGGACTCGCTGCGCGACCGCCAGGGCAACCCGCTCGCCGACACCCTCCTCACCATCCGGTTCCAGACCCTCAATCCGGACACCCTCTCGGAGATCGCCGGCGCCCTGCGCGACGCCGCGCCCGGCCGTTCCGGCCCCTTTTTCATCACCGCCCGCGTCCCCAAGGGAGCAGCATATGAAATCACCGCCGCTCAAGAAGGGGCCTGGCGCTTTGAAAAGATCATGCCCGGGGAGTATCTGATCGACTTTTTCCGCGACGAGGACGGCGACGGCCGCTTTTCCCCCGGCCGCCCCTTCCCCTGGCAGCCCGCCGAACGCTATACCCTCTATCCGGATACCATCAGGGTGCGCTCGCGCTGGCCCAACGAAGGCAATGACCTCCTCCTCCCCGAATAATCGACCCATCTAACCGGAGTTCCCATGAAAAAAATCATCCCGCTGCTCCTCCTCTCCGCCCTCATCACCCTTCCCCTCATCGCCGCCGACCGGCGCGCGATGACTGCTGACGACCTCTGGGCGATGAAACGGATCGGCGATCTCGCCCTCTCTCCTGACGGCCGCTGGATCGCCTTCAGCCAGACCTGCTATGATATGCAAAAAAACAGCGGCAACTCCGACCTCTGGATCATGCCGGCCGGGGGCGGAGAGCCCCGTCAGCTCACCCTCCATCCCCAGTACGACGGCGCCCCGCAGTGGCTCCCCGACGGCTCCGCCCTCAGCTTTCTCTCCAGCCGCAGCGGCTCCAACCAGCTCTACTGCCTGCCCCTGGAGGGCGGCGAGGCGCGCCCCGTCACCTCCCTGCCGGTCGATGTCGAGGACTATCTCTGGTCAACCGACGGCAAACAGCTCCTCTTCATCGCCACGGTCTATCCTGATGCCCCGACCCTGGAGGAGAGCGCCGCCCGTGTCGAAAAGCGGGAAGAGAGCCCGGTCAAGGCCCGCACCAGCGAGCAGCTCTTTTTCCGCTCCTTCAACCATTACCGCGAGGGCATGCGCAGCCACCTCTTCCTCTGCAACGCCGACGGCAGCGGCCTCCGCGACCTCACCCCCGGCGAATATGATACGCCGCCTCTCGATCTTGGCGGGGCGCGCGATTTCGCCCTCTCCCCCGACGGCGGCGAGGTCGCCTATGTGCGCAACATCGACCCCATGCCCGCAGCCCAGACCAACAACGACCTCTTCCTCCTCTCCCTCAAGGGAGGCGAGCCGCGCTGCATCACCACAGCCAACAAGGCGGTCGACAACCATCCCCTCTACTCGCCCGACGGCCGCTGGATCGCCTACAAGGCGATGAGCCGCCCGGGTTTCGAGGCCGACCAGGAGGAGCTCATGCTTTACGACCGCGCCAGCGGCCGGAGCCGCAGCCTGACCGCCTCCTTTGACAGCAAAATCGGCGAGATGATCTGGGCCCCGGACGGCAGCAGCCTCTACCTCACTGCCGCCCATCAGGCGCGCGAATGCATCTTCCGCGTTGACGTGGCCACCGCCGCCGTGACCGAGATCCTGCACCAGCACGTCAACAGCGCCATCACCATCTCCCCGGACGGCCGGACCCTTTATTTCAAACAGCAGTCCGCAACCGCGCCGGACGATATCCACAGCCTCGACCTCGCCAGCGGTCAAGTGCGGCAGCTCACCGCTGTCAACCAGCCCCTCCTCGACCAGCTCGCCCTCAATCCCGCCGAGGAGTTCTGGTTCACCAGCTTTGACGGGAAAAAGGTCCACGGCATGCTCGTCAAGCCGCCCTTTTTCGATCCCGCGAAAAAATACCCCATGATCTATCTGATCCATGGCGGCCCGCAGGGGGCCTTTGAGGACGGCTTTCACTACCGCTGGAATCCGGCCCTCTTCGCCGCGCCCGGCTATGTGGCGGTCTTTGTCAATTTCCGCGGCTCGACCGGCTACGGCCAGGCCTGGACCGATGCGGTGAGCCGGGACTGGGGCGGCGGGCCCTACAAGGACCTCATGGCCGGCATCGATTATCTTCTCAAAACCTTTCCCTTCATCGACGGCGAGCGCATGGCCGCGGCGGGCGGCAGCTACGGCGGCTTTATGGTCAACTGGATCGCAGCCCACACCAGCCGCTTCAAGGCCCTGGTCACCCATGCCGGGGTCTTCGACCAGATCAGCATGTACGGCGCCACCGAAGAACTCTGGTTCCCCGAATGGGAGTTCGGCGGGGTGCCCTACCAAAAGCCGGAACTTTTTAAAAAATGGTCTGTTTCATCCTGTGTGGACAATTTCAAAAAATTCCGCACCCCGACTCTGGTCATCCACGGCGAGAAGGACTACCGCGTGCCCTATACACAGGGGCTGCAGATGTTCACCGCCCTCCAGCGCATGGGCGTCCCCTCGCGCATCCTGCTCTATCCGGACGAGACCCATTTCGTGCTCAAGCCCCAAAACGCACGCCTCTGGTGGCAAGAGGTGCACGGCTGGATCGGACGGTGGACCGGGAGTTCGCAGGACTGAACCTTTTCAGGCTCGAAACCATGATCCGCAGATGCGCCATCCCTCTTTTCCTCCTCTGCGCCGCCCTGCTCAACACCGGCTGCAAGAATCCCCTTTCGGAGGAAAAGAACAAAAAGCTCGTCCATGAGGCCGTTTTTTACGATGCCCCCATGGGCCGCTACGTCTATTTCTGGAACGGCCGCGACCTGCAGAACCGCTACGTGACGCCCGGGAAATACTACTTTGTCCTCGAGGTCAAGGATTTCCAGGATCAGGATTATGTCACTGCGGTGGAGGGGGGCAAACAGAGCGACGCCGAATCCTCCTACTATTACTACAACGAAATCTGGCATACCAACGAATTGGGCAAGATCGAGCCCAATCCCTTCCCCATTATGGCCGGCTGCACCGTCACCTTCATCCTCAACGGCAGTGCAGCCGCCAAACTTTCCATCTACCAGGACTGATCCGCTCCGCCTATACCCCTTGACTTTTAGCCAGCGAAAGCTTATACTCAAGTATAGGTCTGTTGAATCCTAACCACGGGAGGCAGCCATGCATGAACATGTCGATCCCGTCCATTGGGAACGGCTGGCCGTCAGCCGCATCGTCCCCTGGGAGGTGGCCAAACGCCATCCCGGGGCCGGCGAAGAGGCGGAACGGCAGCCCGGGATGAATGTGGCCCTGTCGCGCACCCATGGCGCGGGCGGCGACAGCGTCGCGGAGGCCCTGGGGCAGCTCATTCAGTGGCCGGTCTACGACCGGCAGCTGGTCGATTTCATCGCGGAGAATGCACGGGTGCGGGATCGGGTGGTGGCCACACTCGATGAGAAGAAGCAGAGCGAGATGGAAAACTGGGTGCAAACCCTCTTCGACCGCAGCGCCCTGGCCACGGACAAATACCTCAAACACCTGCTCAAGGTCCTGACCTCCATCTTTAGCCATGGCCAGGCTATTGTGGTGGGCCGCGGTGGTCACTTTGTCGCCGATCCACGCTCAACCCTGCGCGTCCTGGTCACCGCCCCCCTGCCCTGGCGGGTGCAGGCGATCATGGCCAAACGAGGGGTGGATAAAAAAGCGGCGCAAAAGATCGTCACCGAAGTGGACAAATCCCGCGCCGCTTTCATCAAACGCTATTTCCACAAGGATCCGGACGATCTGGCCGCCTTCGACCTGGTGATCAACAGCGAGCAGACCACGCCGGACCAGGCTGCACAAATCCTCCGCTGCGCTCTGGAGCAGCGCACCGGGCGCCCCGTCGCCCCCTAGCGCCGTCGTCCGCTCTTGCGGGCGACGAAGCACATCACACCGCTGTGATAGTCGTAGGGCTCTTCGCTGAATCCGCCATATACCGCCTCGACGGTAAAACCGCTCAGGGCGAGAAGGGCCTCCATCTCATAGCGGTAGATGTAGCGGTAGCGCATGACCGCGCTGCTCTCCTTCCCATCTGCCTGGTGATAGGTGTTGCGGATGGAGAGCAGCTGCCGGGCTGGATCGTGATCGATATCCACGGTCAGGGATATACCCTGCTCCGGGTCGGCCAGCTCCTCGGCGGAAATCTCCTCATGCCAGTCGCGGTGGCTGAGGACCTGATGGAGCGGCACGAAGAGATCAAAGGCAAGATAGCCGCCCGGCCGCAGGGCGCGGTGAATGGCGGCGAGGGTGGCGAGCTGATCGGCCTGGGTGAGATTGTGCAGAAAGGCGCGAAAGGGGATAATGCAGAGTGCAAATTTTTTCTTGAGCCCGAAATCGCGCATATCGGCCCGGATCAGCTCCACCGGGCCTGCCCCCTCCGGCAGCTTGCGCAGTTTGCGCCCGGCGATGGCGAGCATGCGGGCCGAATCATCGATGCCGCAGACCTCATGCCCGGCCCGGGCGAGCTCGAGGGTGATCCGCCCGGTGCCGGCCCCGATCTCCAGGACCGGATCGCCGAACCGGTCGGCCAAATCGAGGTAGAAGGGCAGGTCATCCTCCTTGAGACTGTACTCAAGGTCGTAAAATCGGGCAAAACGGTCGTAGACGACGGGCATCGCACACCTCCATAAAAAAACCGCGGCGCTGGTGCAGCCGCGGTCCTGTTTTCATCCTGCATGACCGGTCCGGTGCGGCCCCGCCGCTCAGACCTCCATGATCTCCTTTTCCTTCAGCACGAGGATCTCGTCGATCTTTTTGACCAGCTCGTCGGTCATGTGCTGGACCTCCTCCTGGGCGCGGCGCGAGTCATCCTCGGAGACCTTGGAATCCTTCTCCAGCTTTTTCAGACGCTCGATGCCATCACGGCGCACATTGCGCACCGCCACCCGGCCCTCTTCGCCCACACGCTTGGCCACCTTGACCAGGCTGACGCGGCGCTCCTCGGTCAGCTGCGGGATCGGGATGCGCACCACGATGCCGTCATTGGCCGGATTGAGGCCGAGGTCGGATTTGAGGATCGCCTTTTCGATCTCACCCAGCAGGGAACGGTCCCAGGGCTGGATCACCAGCAGGCGCGGCTCGGGCGCGCTGACGTTGGCCGCCTGGCGCAGGGGCGTGGGCGTACCGTAGTAATTGACGACGATGCCGTCCAGGATCGCGGGCGAGGCCTTGCCCGTGCGCAGCTTGGCCAGCTCGCTGCGGACGCTCTCCACGGCCGCATCCATGCGGTGGTGGACATCTTTCTTGATTTCTTCTATCATAGGCTAATCACCTGTCACTTTGGTTCCGATGGATTCACCCTGGATCACACGTAAAAGATTCCCGGGCTCCTTGAGATTAAACACCTGAATCGGCAAATTGTTCTCCATGCAGAGGGTAACCGCCGTGGTGTCCATCACCTTGAGCCGGCCGCGGATCACATCCATATAAGTCAACTGATCATACTTGACGGCATCGGCGTGGAGGACCGGATCCTTGTCGTAGACCCCGTCGACCTTGGTGCCCTTGAGGATGGCGTCGGCGCCGATCTCGATGGCGCGCAGGGCGGCGGCCGTATCAGTGGTGAAATAGGGGTTGCCGGTGCCCGCACCGAAGATGACAATCTTGCCGTGGGCGAGATGGGTGACCGCCCGCCGCCGGATGAAGGGCTCGGCGATCTGCTCCATCTTGATCGCCGTCATCACCCGCGTCTCGGCGCCGTTGCGCTCCAGATAATCCTGCAGGGCGAGGGCATTGATCACCGTGGCCAGCATCCCCATATAGTCGCCGGTGACGCGATCCATGCCGCGCGCACTGGCGGAGAGTCCGCGGAAGATGTTGCCTCCGCCGATGATGACACCGATCTCCACCCCCATGCGCGCGACCTCGGCCACCTCACGGCAGATCTGGTCGACCGTCTGGGGATCGATGCCCAGCCGGTTGCTGTCGCCCATGAGGGCCTCTCCGCTCAGCTTGAGCAAGATGCGACGGTAGACGGATTTGCCCGGATCGCTCATGCGCACCCTCCTTCAGGACCTTCAAAAAAAAGAGCGAAGCCTCGACTTCGCTCACCAAACGCAGGCTATTCGCCCAACTGGAACCGGACGAACCGTCGCAGGATCATGTTCTCGCCCAGTTTGGCGATCTTTTCGTTGAGCAGATCCCTGATGGTCTTGTTCGGATCCTTGACAAAGCTCTGTTCCAGCAGGCAGACCTCCTGGTAATACTTTTCCAGTTTGCCCTGGGCGATCTTGTCCAGGATGGCCTCGGGTTTACCCTGCTCGCGCGCCTGATCCCGGTAGATCTCGAGTTCCTTGTCGATCTTCTGCTGGTCCAGCTCACTGCGGTCGACAACCAGGGGATTGGCCGCCGCAATCTGCATGGCGACATCCTTGGCGAACTCCTGGAAATCCGGGGTGCGGGCGACAAAATCGGTCTCGCAGTTGATCTCGACGAGCACGCCCAGCCGGCTGCCCGGATGAATATAGGACTGGATGATCCCCTGATTGGCGCTGCGGCCGACCTTCTTCTCGGCCTGCTGCACGCCGCGCTTGCGCAGATACTCGATCGCCTTCTCGATGTCGCCGCCGGTTTGCTCCAGGGCCTTTTTACAATCCATCATGCCTGCGCCGGTCTTGTTGCGCAGGTCATTTACTAACGAAGCGGTTATGGACATTATCGTACTCCTGACTGATCACTGTTGAACGGCGTCGCTGGAAAAACTCTCGGCACTCTCTTTTGTATGCTCTTTCTTGTAGGCCATCTCCGCCTCGTTGTCCTCGCTCTCGGAGGCCATCTGGACATCGATGCGCCCCGATTTGCCCTCGATGATGGCATCGGCGATGGCGCGGGTGAGCAGGCTGATCGACTTGAAAGCGTCATCGTTGCACGGGATCGGATAATCGACAAAGTCGGGATCCGCGTTGGTGTCGTTGAGGGCGAAGGTGGTGATGTTCAGCCGCTTGGCTTCCTGCACCGCGATCGTCTCCTTTTTGGAATCGACGATGAAAAGAGCGGTGGGCAGATGGTTCATATCCCGGATGCCGCCAAGCACCTTATCCAGTTTTTCCTTTTCGCGCTCGATGGTGAGGATCTCTTTCTTGGTCACCTTGTCGTAGGTGCCGTCGGTCGCCTTCTTTTCCAGATTTTTCAGGCGCTTGACGCTCTTCTTGACCGTGACGAAGTTGGTCAGGGTGCCGCCGAGCCAGCGTTCGGTGACATAGGGCATGCCGCAGCGGTCGGCTTCAAGCTTGATGATGTCCTTGGCCTGTTTTTTGGTGCCGACCAGCAGCACCGTGCCGCCCTCGGCGATGATCTTGCGCATCGCTTCGCGGGCCTCGTTCAGGCAGACAATTGTCTTTTTGAGATCGATGATGTGGATGCCGTTGCGTTCCATAAAGATGAATTTCTTCATCTTGGGATTCCAGCGGCGGGTCAGATGGCCGAAATGGCTTCCGGCCAGCAGCAGATCTTGAATGGTGACTTCAGCCATGATAACTCCTGATCTTGGGGTTGAACCGCCATCCTCCAGCCCAGAGATATAACCTTGACAGGCACCCCTTGTTCATGGGAGGATGTGTGTGATGAGCCTGGTTTAACGTTTCGAGAACTGGAAGCGCTTGCGGGCGCCGGGACGGCCGTACTTTTTGCGCTCGACCATGCGCGGGTCGCGGGTCAGGAACCCGTTCTTGCGCAGCATCGGACGCAGCTCTTCGTTGGCCTTGACCAGGGCGCGGGCGATGCCCAGCAGCAGGGCGCCGGCCTGACCGGTGAGCCCGCCGCCTTCGACGTGCGCCTTGATGTCCCATTTGCCCTGGCTGCCGGTCACTTCAAGCGGCTGCTCGATGATCATTCTGAGCGTGTCGCGCTTGAAATAGTCGATGAGGTTCTTCTCATTGACCTCGATGGCGCCGCTGCCAGGTGCCAGCCAGACGCGCGCGATTGCGTTCTTGCGGCGGCCGGTGGCATTGTAGTACGTACCTTTCATTTGCTCTCCTTTGGATCTGCTCAAGCAGGGATCGATTACAGGGTGATGGGTTCAGGCTGCTGGGCGGCGTGAGGATGCTCTGGCGAAGCGTAAACCTTCAGCTTCCTGAGCATGTGACGCCCCAGGGTGTTGCTCGGCAGCATGCCGCGCACGGCATGACGCACAACAAACTCCGGCTTTTTCTCCATCATGCGCGCGATAGGCGTCTGACGCAACCCGCCGGGATAACCGGTGAAATGGGTGTACTTCTTCTGCTCCATCTTGCGGCCGGTGAGCTTCACCTTGTCGGCGTTGATGATCACGACAAAATCGCCACAATCCATGTGCGGAGCCCAAATGGGCTTGTTCTTGCCGCGCAGAATATCGGCGACCTTGCAGGCCAAACGGCCCAAAACCTGCCCGTTCGCATCGATCACATACCATTTCTGCTCGATGTCGCTGGGTTTCGGGGTATACGTTTTCAAGATATTTCTCCTTTATTTTGCCTTAAGCCGAGAAATATAGGCAAATTTTGCAAATTATGCAAGATTTTTCTAAGGGGATGGCTTGTTTTTTAAGGAAGATATGTCAAAATGAGGGCCGGAGGCCCGATCAGGGCCTCGCATCACCAACGGTCATGTGCGCTCACTCTGCGGTCCAGAGCAGCCCGCGGTTGATCACCCCGCAGACCCTACCCGGCAGGTTCCAGCCCGCGTAGGGCATGTTGCGGGAGAGGGATTTGAGCCGTTTCGCCACCACACTCCAGTTCGCCTCCGGAGCGAAAAAGCTCAGGTTGGCCGGGACCCCCTCCTTGATCAGAGGCAGAGGCAGGTGGAGCACCCGGCGTGGAGCCAGGATCATCTTCTCCAGGGCCTGGTGCAGCGGCAGTACACCCGCTGCCACCACTTTTTCCAGGATGATACCGAGCATGGTCTCCAGTCCGAGGATGCCGTTCGGCGCAGCCGCAAACTCGACCTCCTTCTCCTCGATGCTGTGTGGGGCGTGGTCGGAGGCGATGACGTCGATGGTGCCGTCGCGCAGCCCGGCCATGAGGGCCTCCACATCGGCACGGCTGCGCAGGGGGGGATTCATCTTGAGGTTGGTGTCATAGTGCTCGAGGGCCTCATCGGTGAAGGCGAGATGGTGCGGGGTCACCTCGCAGGTCACCTTGACCCCCGTTTCTTTGGCGCGGCGCACCAGTTCGACCCCCAGGGCCGTCGAGATGTGGGCGATATGGAGATGCCCGCCGGTGAACTCGGCCAGGGCGAGGTCGCGGGCGATCATCACCGCCTCGGCGATGTCCGGATTACCCGCCAGACCAAGGCGGGTCGACATCCAGCCCTCGTTCATCTGGCCGCCGGCGGCCAGATCGGGCTCCTCGCAGTGGTCGATGACCGGCACGCCGTACATGCTCGAATACTCGAGCGCCCGCCGCATCACCGCTGCGCTCTTGACCGGACTGCCGTCATCCGAAAAAGCCACCGCACCGGCCCGCACCAGCTCGGCCATCTCGGTAATCTCCTTGCCCTCGCGCTTTTTGCTCACCGCTGCAATGGGGAACACCTCGACCAGCTGCTCCTCGGCGCGCTTTTTCAGGAAACGCACCACCTCCTGGCTGTCGCAGGCGGGTTCGGTGTTGGGCATGGCGCAGACCGCGGTGATCCCGCCCGCCATGGCCGCCGCGCAGCCGCTCTCGATCGTCTCCTCGTCCTCGCGGCCGGGTTCGCGCAAATGGACGTGCATGTCGAGCAGTCCGGGCACGATTACCTGACCGCGCAGATCGAGCAGCTCGCCCTCATAGTCGGAGAGCAGATCGGCGCCGGTGCGGGCGATGCGGCCGTCGAGTATCAGCAGATCCAGGGCCTGGCGCTTCCCGGAGGCCAGATCGAGCACCTCGCCGCCCTGAAGGAGGATTTT
>JAKPUX010000120.1 GCA_029554865.1 bacterium
CCCCATCCCTTTTTTGCCGCCGCCTTGACCTCCGCCTCCGCCTTTTCCGCTTCCTCTGCCGAACATAGTAGCCTCCTCTCGATGGTTGTACTTCTCCAGCCCATGGCGTCCATAACCCCGTCCGCACCCCGGCATGGCAAAACCGCTGCTGCGCAGCAGCCTGCCCTGCAGCCAGGCGTCGATCACCCGGTCCAGCTCACCAGCCACGAAGGGGATCACCTCGATGCCATAGGCCATGACCATCGCCCGCAGGGGCTGTGAAATGGCGCCGCAAACCAGAACATCCACCTGCAGTTCCGCCAGGGTGAGGGCGATCTGCGCCGGAGACTCGGCATGCAGCTGCACCTCGCTCTCCTTGCTGATCTGCACGCCCTCCCGATCAACGAGATGCAATTTACGGGTCACATCAAAGACCGGTGCAATGCGGCTGTTCCATGTGGCGAAAGCGGCGATCATGCTCCTCCTGCGCTACGATTCTGTGAGATGTAATACAAGAATCGTACCAGTATTGAAGGAACGCTGACATGATGATAATTAAAATAAAAACAATGAATAAATAGAGCGGCCAGATCGGGTGGAGGACAGGAAAGGTAGCAGTATTGCAACTTTAATAGATCACAAGAAGCATTATTGCAACTTGACTTGGCATGAACCGACTTTGGCTGGGTTTGAGTCGGGGGAGCGGTGGCCCCTCCGGGCGGGCAGGACAAGCCCAAGCCTCTTGATCTTGCGGAAGAGGGTGGTCTTGTGAATTCCGAGCCGTCTGGCTGCGGCGATACGGTTGTACCCACTCTCCTCAAGGGCTGCCTGAATGGTGCGGGCTTCCAAAAGTTCCCTCGCCGTCCTCATCTCCAAACCTGCCTCAGAGCGAGCACCAGGGCGGGTGAACTGATCGGGCAGGTGGGTGATGTCGATCTCCCCTTCGCGGCAGAGCACAAAGGCGCGCTCAATGACATTTTCCAGCTCGCGCACATTACCGGGCCAATCGTGGGCCATGAGCAGGGAAAGCGCTTCAGGGGTGATGCCGGTGATCTCCCTGTTCTGCAAATTGTTGAAGCGAGTGATGAACTGGGCGGCGAGCAGGGGGATGTCTTCCTTGCGCCGCCGCAGCGGCGGAAGCTCTATGCGCACCACATTGATACGGTAATAGAGGTCCTCACGAAAGCGCCCCTGTCGGGTCTCCTCTGCCAGATCGCTGTTGGTGGCGGCGATGACGCGCACATCGGCCGACTCGGTGCGGGTGGCGCCAAGAGGCTCAAAGGTGCGCTCCTGCAGCACACGCAGCAGGCGGACCTGCAGGGCCGGGCTGATCTGGCCAATCTCATCAAGAAAGATGGTGCCCCCTTTGGCGAGGGCGAATCGCCCGGGCTTGTTTTTTGTTGCACCGGTGAAGGCGCCCGCCTTGTAGCCGAATAGTTCCGACTCCAGCAGGGTATCGGGCAGGGCGCCGCAGTTGACAGCGATAAAGGGACCCTTGCTGCGCGGACTGAGGGCGTGAAGGGTTCGCGCCAGCAACTCCTTGCCCGTGCCGGTCTCCCCGAGAATGAGCACGGTGCTGGGACTGGCGGCGATGGCGGGCAGTACCTCGAAGAGGCGCTGCATCAAGGGGCTGTGGCTGATCAGTTCACCGGCGCGGAATCGGCCGTCCAGCTCCTGGCGCAGCGTCTCCAGTTCGCTGAGATCCCGGAAGGTCTCCGCACCACCGATGATCTTTCCCTCTTCATCGCGAAGCACTGCTGTCGAAACGCTGATCGGGATACGCTCTCCGCGGGCATTGATGATATAGCCGCTCTTGCCAATGACCGGCTTGCCGCTGCGCAGGGTCCGACGCAGGGCGCACTCGCTTTCGCACATGCTGCAGCGAAAGACCTCCGAACAGAGCTGGCCGATGGCCTCCCGGCGGGGGGTGCCGGTGATCGCTTCCGCCGCCCGGTTGAAGGAGGTGATGCGCCATTCCCGATCGACGGTGAAGACTCCGTCGGAGATGCTCTCGAGGATGGCTTCCGTCGAGGCGGTCGGTAACAAAATAGTGTCGGTGGCCTGCTTTTTGGCCATGTTCCGCTTCTTTATTTTATTGATATTTATTGCGCCTGAGAAAGTATAGAAAAATTAGCCCAAAGTCAAGCAGCAACTTGCCCAGCAAACCGGCGGGCCTCCGCATCCTGCTTCCTTCACCGGCAGTTTTTTCTTGTCTTTTTACGCCAATATCTCTAAACTGGGGATGAGATAATTCGTAAGGAGAATCAAAAAAAAGGAGAGAGGCATGCCCAGCCTGATGCCGGGCAGACCCGGAACGAAAGAGGCCTTTGGCATCTCCCTCATCAGGGAGGACCTCAGGGTGTCCATCCCGCCCAGGGCCCTGGCCCATTACGGGCTCCAGGCCGATGGGGAGGTGGTGCTGACGACGACCCACCGCGGGGAGGGCGGCTTTGCCCTCCTCGTTCCCGATCGTGCTCGCGCGACCGTCTTCGCCGTTTATCTGGCCCAGCTGACTCAAATGGAAAAGATCTACTGGTTTTCGGAGAAGGCCTATACCCTGGTGGCGCAGAAGGAGGGAAGGCTCATCCTGACACCTGACATCCTGCAGGCCTTTCATCTTGGGATGGGGGCCAGGTTGATGGTAGTCAAGAGCACCACAGTGGCGATGAGTTTCACGCCGGTGGAGATCTGGCGCGCCAAGTTTGCGCAGCGCGGCTTGTGTGAGGCTATAGAAAACATGGCCTTGCTTGAAGAGTTCTGAACGGTCTGTTGTGTTTCCCGCAATAGACTTCCTTTGGCGACGGAGACCGAATGGCCAATCCGCAGCGCGGAATGACGCAGCCTTCTGCAGCAGGCTCGGGCGCAGCAGTGCGCTCTCACTTCAAATGGCTGATGCGCAGCCGGGCGATCTCCTCGCCGGCTGTGATGATGCACAGATAAACCCCTGAGGCCACCGCTTCCCCGGTCATCCTGCTGCCGTCCCAATGCAGGCTGTGGCTCCCCGCCGGCTGGACCCCGTGCCAAAGCTCGCGTACTTTTTCACCCCGCAAATTGTAAATTGTTACCGTTACCTTTTCTACCGCCGGAAGATCGTACCGTATGAAGGTCCCGGCATTAAAGGGATTGGGATAATTGCCAAGGAGCGTCAAGCGTGCAGGGAGCTTTTGCACCACTTTCATGGCCGGGAAGTACTCGCATTGGCCGTCGCGGTCGACCTGCTTGAGCCGGTAATAGAGCTGATCCCAGGAGGAAAGCGTGTCGAACCAGCTGTACTCCTTCTGCTGGGCGGTTGTGCCATTGCCAGGCACAAATCCCAGCAGCTCGTAGGAGTGGCCGTCAAAGGAGCGCTGCACCTCAAAACCGAGATTGTTGCTCTCGCTGGCGGTGCGCCAGGAGAGCAGCACGCCATCCGACTGCACCGCGGCTGTGAAGGAGACCAGCTCCACGTCCAGGATTCTGCTGTTGCCCTCGAAGAGGCGGAGGTAGCTGTCGGTGGAGGCTGCGGCCACATCGGTGATGCCGTTGAGATTAACGTCGCCGATAGCGGCGAGACTGCCGATACCCCCGGTAGCGATATAGCTCCACAGCATTTGCCCCTTGGTGGCGCCCCCGCCGCTGATGCAGAACACCTCATCGGCGTCGGAGCCAAAAACCGCCTCGGGATAGCCGTCGTTGTTGATGTCGCCGATCGCTGCTGCCGATAATACCGTCGAGCCGAATTTCACCCGCCAGATCTGCTGGCCGGTAGCGCCGGAGAGGGCGTAGCCATAGTCGTCGGCCGATCCTGCCAGTACATCGGACTTGCTGTCGCCGTTGAGGTCGCCGATTACGGCGACGCAGATGGCGTCAGCGCCGGTGGAAAAGCTCCAGATGTTTTTGCCCGTCGCTCCGGAGAGGCACTCGACCCGGTCCATGTTGCTGCCGAGCAGGAGGTCGGCCTTGCCGTCTCCGTTCACATCCGTGATGGATGCTATCGACCAGACCCGCGCGCCCGCGTCGTAGGGGGCGGCCCAGATCGCTTTGGCGGCTGAGCCGCCCTGCTGACCCTGGGTGACGCCCGCACCCGAGAAGCAGTAGATAAAATTGTCGCAGGAGCCGGCGCACTCCTTCTTGCCGTCGCCATTGAGGTCGGGCATGGCGATGACGTTCCAGAAATCGGCATCGCTGCCGTACTGCCAGAGGAT
>JAKPUX010000123.1 GCA_029554865.1 bacterium
AATCAGAAACGCGCTGCCTGCTTCGTGCCGGGATGACCAAAAAGAGAGGGAATCAGCAGCATGGGAGATCCGCCCGCACGGACGCCGGAAGATGCCGGCGCCGGTTATCGAAGGGACCAGCAACCGAGTCAGCCCGGCCCATCGCCGTGCCAAGCAGAAAATGCTAATTTTAAAGACCTGACCCCATATGATGAAGATGAGATCAACCTGCTGGATCTGGGGCGGGTGATCTGGAAACGGCGGCGGCTCATCGGCTACATCATGGCGGTGGCGGTGGTCCTGACGGCGGTAATTTCCCTATTCATGACGAATATTTATCAGGCCAAGGCGGTGATCATGCCGGTGACGGCCAAGGGCGGCACCGGGGGCGGTGGCGTTGGTAGCGGCGCTCTGGCGGCCCTGGCGGCTCAATTCGGCACCCTCCCCGGGATCGCCATCCCGGCCTCGGCGTCCTCTTCGGAGATCATCAATCTCCTGAAATCCAACATCCTCCGGGAACGGATGATCGAGCAGAATCAACTTCTACCCGTCCTTTTCCCCGAGCAGTGGGACAAAGAACGACAGGCTTGGAAAAAAGGCGGCTTTTTTGGATTTAACCTGAATCCCCTGTATTACCTATCACGGGCGATCTCCCCGACGCCGTCCCGCCCGGCCGTGCCGAAGAAGGATCCCGATGCGCCGGAAATGTGGGACGCCCTGCGCACCCTGGACGACATTCTGAAGGTAACCAACAACATCAAGGAAAACACCATAGTCATCAGTGCCGAGTTCCGGGATCCCGAAATAGCGGCCCGGATCGTCGAATATGCCCTGAAGACCCTGACGGACTACATGAGCAGCGAGGCGAAACGGGTGGCGGCGACGAACCGGGTCTATCTGGAGCAGCAACTGGCCACGACGCTGGACCCGCTGATCAAGCAGAAGACCTACAACCTCATTGCCGAGCAGATCGAATTGGCCATGATGTCCGAGGTCAAAGAAAATTTTGCCTTCAAGGTCATCGATCCGCCCCTGGCCCCGGACAAGAAGACCAAGCCCAAGCGATTGATGATGGTCGTGCTGTCCTTCGTCGTGGCGCTCTTCATCGGGATCTTCATGGCGTTTTTCCTTGAGTTTCTGGAAAAGCAAAACATACACATAGACGCCGGTCGCTGGCCGCTGATCAGACGCCTTTCCGGCCGGAAGCGGAGGTTGCTGATTTGAATATAAGACATTTCTTCGGTATATGCTTGATTTTTATGGCGATTATTTCCATGATCGCCATCCTGCCCGCTGTCGCCCAGACCCCGAATATCACCGCGCAGCCCCTGCCGGGGATGATGGGACAGCAGATGCCCACGACGGTCACCGCCGATGTCTGCAAGAGCCTCCCGTTGAACCAACGGGCTGCTTGCGAGGCGGAGATCCAGCGGAGCGGCGGCCGATTGACCCCGGAGGCCCTCCAGGCTATCAAGGAGCGGTCGGCGGTCAAGGGGGCGGCTTCCGATGAGGCCGCACGGGGCAGGTGGCCTGGGGAACAGAAGGAGCGTCCAAAGGTAACCGTTGAGGAACAAAAGAAAAAAACCATCTTCGACCGCTCCCGAAATATCGGCAAGTATCAGGACCTCTCCACGGACCTGAAGCGTTTCGGCGCCGATTTCTTCAGCGAGGCGGAGGTGAGCGTCACCATTGACCGCAAGGACGTACCCGTGCCGATGAGTTATGTCATCGGCCCCGGCGATGAGATCAAGCTTCTCCTCTGGGGTCGCGTCAACGCCCAGTACG
>JAKPUX010000140.1 GCA_029554865.1 bacterium
AAGCACCTGTCCGAGGAGGCCCTGGTGGCGGCCCTGAAAGCCCCGGCGGAGGAGGGCAAGGTGCCCGAGGGTCCGGCGTCCGACCTCTCCTGGCTGCGGCGGTGCGAGGCGGGGAATCCGATCCCCATCGCCTGCCTGCGATTGGGGGAGGCCCGTATCCTCCACCTGCCCGGCGAACTGTTTGTGGAGTACCAACTGGCCGCCAAGGCCATGAGGCCGGACCTTTTCGTGGCCCTTGCAGCCTATGGCAACGGTGCCCCTGGATACATCGGCACGGCAGTGGCCTATGAGCAGGGCGGCTACGAGACAGGGCCGGACGCGAGCGGGGTCTCCCCCGAGGTGGAAGGGGTGCTGTTGGGGGCCATGGAGAAACTCCTAATCAATAAATAGAAATATTTACAGACGCAAAATATCAGAAGCGTATAAGAGGCATCTTGGTTGGGTACTGGATGTGGCCTTCCGCGTACCGCCAGCGTCCCGCCGGACCGGGCCGCCTCCGACGAGCTCTCCCTAACGGGCCCATTCTCGGCGGCCCGGTCCGGCTCATCCGTCGGCTAACCCGAAGAAAAAACCTCTTGACATCCCCCGGACCGTCTGCTAGGATTGAGGTCAGAGAGGGCCGCAGAGCGGCCGAATGGTCGCCTTCGCGCTATCTTAAATTGAGTCGGTCCCTGTCGAAAGATTGGGGTAACCCCACCATGTACCGAGGAGTTCGACCACATAGCCAAATACGATTATTGGGCTAAGTTCATGGATAGGAGGGTAATATGGATAGGCGAGGAATGAAAAATGAACTCGAAGACCTCTGACAAATTATTTGAATTTGAAGTACCGCTTGATCATCAGGTAAGACTCATCGAATCGATTTTGGAGACCGGAGATCCTCCAACACCACTTTCTAAGGTCAACTGGGTTGGACATCCTCCCATCAATATATTCGGAATGCCTGGCTACATATTCCCAGATAGGGACATTCGGTGTTCTGGACGTGTTATTGTCAAGACTGGAAGCATGGTTTCAAATCCTATGGCTATTGAATTTAATTATAGATTTTCTGGTACCAAACTTCACCTGTGGCAAGTTCAAGCATGGGGCGAAATTGAAATTTACGATGTAATTAAAGAGATAAGGCTTGTGCTTGAATCGATATAAAAGACTCGCCTAACAACCACATTAACGCGGACTGGCAATTTCGTTGAGGTCCATTGCCAGTCGGTTATTCGAGGCGTTCGAAAAAAAGGTGAATTATGGCGTGTAGGCATCTCAGCATAAAGTTTCTTGAAACAGGTGACGTTGAATATTGTTTCTTCAGTCATCACAGCGCGATGATGCTGCATCGCTATGTGATCGAATGGCCCGCCAAACAGATTGAGATTTTGGGTGGCCAATGCCTTGAAGATCACAACTTTAGGAGGTCCGTAACCCCGGAGGGTTTTCTATTACTGGAATGGGACGTAGTGCCGGAGGCAATGACCGGTCTAGGAAGGGGCATTAACTATGTAAAGCGAGGCTATCTCAGACGACCCGTGAATGAGCCGACATTGTGGCATTACCGGGAAGAGTTCAGAATCAAGGCTGATTTCTCAATCTGGATTCATTCGCCATTTGAGCGCATTAACGCAATCAATAGGCGTTCAAGTGCAACGTTTCGACGGGCTACTGGAGACACCCAGGTCTTCTGTCCCAGGGATCTTTCCGAGTGCGTGTTTCGCGAGCCAGGTCTGCTAAGTGTCGATTGGATTCTTGAAACTCTGGAAAAGCCGAGAAGGTCATGGCGATGATACACCAATTCGCCCAATAAGGCGCTGCACTGGGCGGGGATTACGCTGCGTTTCATCCCCGCCAGTGAGTTTGGTCGTTCCTTTCCTTTCGCGCCGATGAAGTCGGCCTTGCTCGTTCCCGGCCATTGATTGGTGAAAGTTTCGGCGGCGGTCTCGATTGCGCGCAGATCGCGCACACCCAGCGACGCCAGCTTGCCCAGCGTGTGTACCCCCTTCATGGCCTCCATCGCCACCTTCGCCTTGAACTCCTTCGAATGACGCTTGCGTGTCTGGTCCATTTCTTGGACTCCTTCTGGGGACATTGTCCCCCCCGGCGGCCCTCCGGCTCAAGCCTCCGAATCTTTACTTAGCCACTGTCCAAAGAGCGGGGGTAACTTCACGCCGCACGCACATCGTGCGCATATTCCCGAACGAGGCGAGCTGTCTTCGCCTGGTCCGGGCGCTGACGGTCGAACAGCACGAGGAATGGTTCGAGGGAACGCACTATCTGAACATGGACCTCTTTCACGAGCACCGGAAGACCATGCGGTTGGCGCATCCCGCAGCGTAGGGCTCTGCCCCCTCCGGGCTACGCCCTGCGAGGTCAGGGCCCTACGCTGCGGTATGGGGACTGGACCCAGGAAAACGTGTTTCCGCGAAGGAGCGAAGACCAGAACATCATGGATCTTTTTGCAGAACTTGTGTTACGCTACTTCCCGCTGGCCTTGTCTGGGATGCCGGAACCGCCGTCACGTGCGTTCGCCAAACGCCCTGTCCACCGCCTCCACCAGTCCGTCAAGGGTGTGTTTCCCCGCCTCTTGGACCACCGGCTTGCCCAGTTCTTTCAGGGCCTGACTGGTGATTGGGCCGATGGAAATGAATCTGCATTCGCCTTTATTTATCCGTTTGCATTTCATATCGTCTGCGATTGCAAAGAAGTTGCGGACGGCTGAAGGGCTGGCGAAGGTGACGGCATCGGGGCGGAAGTCCCCCAAGACCTGGAGTTGCTCCTTCGTGGCCGGGACCGCTTCGGTGCGGTAGGTGACCAAGGCATGCACCTTGGCGCCTTGGGCGACCAGGGTGTCGCGAATTATCGGACGCGCCAGATTCCCTTGGGGCAGCAGGAGGGAGAGGCCCGCCATGCCGCCCATGCACTCCTGAAGCGCGGCGAGGAGGGATTCCGCCACGGCCTCCGGCGGGGTGAGGGCAGGGGAGAGACCGTATTCCCGCAGGGCATCGGCGGTCGCGGGGCCCACCGTGGCGATGCGGCACACCGCGAATTCCGCCATGCCGCGTCCGTGGCGCTCCAGCAGGCGCGCGAACATGCGGACCCCGTTCACGCTGGTGAAGAGCACCCAGTCATAGTCCCCGGCGGGGCCGGGGGCGGGGGCGTTTTCTTCGGGGACAATGGTGAGGACCGGCAGGTCCAGCACCTCCGCACCCCGCTCTTCCAATAAGGCGTGGAGCTCCCCCGCCTGTTCCTCCGCCCGGGTGACCACGATCCGTTTCCCCGCGAGGGGGCCGGGACAGTTGCGCGCGTCCAGCAGCCGGGCGGCCAGGTTCTGCCCCAGGGCTTCCGGCGTGGCCGGTGCCGACAGCCGCCGCCGCATCTGGGGCCGTTCATCCTCGCCGCCGAAACAGGCCTCCAGCACCAGCATTTCCCCCTGG
Organism: bacterium; assembly: GCA_029554865.1. Taxonomy (GTDB): domain Bacteria; phylum Zhuqueibacterota; class Zhuqueibacteria; order Residuimicrobiales; family Residuimicrobiaceae; genus JAKPUX01. The sequence goes on from JAKPUX010000140.1 coordinate 3,429, forward strand.
ATCCGGGCCAGCGCGCCCACGGGGGCGGAACAGCCGGTGCCCAGGGCTGCCAGCACGGCGCGCTCGGCGGCCACGGCGCGGGCGGTTTCCGGGTGATGCAGCGCCGCCGCCAGGTCCGCCATGCGGGCGTCTCCGGCGCGGATTTGCAGGGCCAGCGCGCCCTGTCCCGGCGCGGGGAGCATCAGTTCCGGGGGCAGGGCCCAGCCGTCCGCCTCCCCCAGCAGGCCCAGCCGCGCGAGGCCGGCGGCGGCGAGGACCGTGGCGTCCACCATGCCCTCGCGCACCTTGCGCAATCTCGTGGGCACATTCCCGCGCAGGTCGGTGAACCGCAGATCGGGCCGGAGTCGCGCGAGTTGGGCGCGGCGGCGCGGGCTGGACGTGCCGACCACCGCGCCGGGGACGCCCAAATGGCGGACCTGGCAGCGGTACTGCATGACCCGGACACGGCACGCGCCGTCGCCGCCGAGCGCACCGTGCTGGCCGCCCTGGGTACCGGCTGCTCCGCCCCCGTGGGCGCACTGGCCCGGATTCAGGGGGAAAT
>JAKPUX010000178.1 GCA_029554865.1 bacterium
ACAATGTTACTACAAATAGAAACAGAAATCAATCCCACGGATTTTCCGCTCTGGTTCTTTGGCGCTTGCCGACTGACGAATCACTCGGGGCGTGCAAAAAGCCGGCATAGTGTTATCACAAGACGTATCTCGGGAGCACTACACTGCGGCGGAGTATTTTGTGGCGCTTTAGCTTCGCGGGCCTCGGCTGTTTTGATCGCTGGTCTATTGCAATGACATTGCAGTTCTATCTGTACAAAGTATCGCCCCAAATAGGGTAGAGGGTCAAGGATTTTTGCTCTTTGCTACAGTCGCTTTTTGCTGTTTCTATGCACAGTAAAAAAGCCGGTCAGGATGTCCCGGCCGGCTTGCGGTGTTCTCTCGATCCCTCTGCGGTGTAATTATGTGTCTTGATTGTCTTGCGTGTCAAGGTCGGGCTGGTCAATGATCGCGGCCAGCATCCCCTGTATACGTATCAGCTCGGCTTGTATTGCAACGTTCACGCGGATGTCGGCAAGGGTGCGGGCGTCTATCATGGCAAGAGCCCCACGGCCTGCAGGCGGGTCCGTAGATCGGCCAGGGCGGCACGAGCTGCGGCGGTCTTGTGTTTCCCTTCAATCGCGGTCAAGATCCCCTCGAGGATCGGCACGGGGCCGGATACTTTGGGCGCGGGGGTATTCCTGTTTTTTCGGTCTATGTCGGCTTGGCCTGGCAGGTCTTGCGGCCCCCGGGTCTCCCGTTCCCGGCGGACTTGTTTTTTCTCTGCAGCTGCGGCCTTGTAGTCTTCGGGTGTCGGGGCCGGTCTCCCTTGCGCGGTGGCGGTCTGTTTTGCTGTCCTTGCGATCTCGGCCGCTCGGCGGACAGTGCGCGGGTGAAGTCCTGTAGCCTCGGCGATCTTGGCGGGTGAATAAATGGACACCGTGTCCATTTTTTTCGGTCGGCCCTTGTCTCGATCTTCTACCAGTCCCGGGTACAGCTCGGCCAAGAGTCGGGCCTTGTCTTCGGGGGTGAGCTGTCTCCGGTGCAGATTGTCCCGGATCAAAAAAGCCCTCTGGTCTTCGGGTGTTTTATCGGCCACCCAAAGGACCGGGACGGTCTTCATTTTCAGGGTCAGGGCGATCTTTAGGCGGGTATGCCCGGCGAGGATTGTCCCGTCCGTCATGGCCTGCAGCGGGTCGTGTATCCCGTTTTGTTGAATGTCGGCCGTCAATCTTGCCAGCTCGTCACCCGTCGGCAGATCAAACAAGCCGGCCTGTAAAGGGTTGGGGCGCAGCTCGTGCGGGTCAGTATCTACCACGGCCCCGACAGTGCGCGGGGTTGCGGCCTTGTCGGCAATCTTGGCGGCGGCGGTGTGAGTATACCGGAGCAAGCCGGCCCTGTCTTTGTTTGTTGCCATTACCGGCCCCCCTCTATCTCTTCAAGCAGCTCGAGGGCCGCGATCAGGATGGACCCGGCCGGGGCATCCCCCCGCAATGCAGCACGGCGGATACTTGCGGATTTCGGGATTGCCTGCCTTGTGAGTCTTGGCGGTTTGCGGTCCGTATTGGCGAAAAGGTCAGGGGCGAGCCAGTCCCGCAGGCGGTCGGCCTCGGCGGCGGTGACAGCGGCCGGTACAGCGATCAGCTCGGCGTTGTGGCCTCGGCCCCGTATCTTGTCCATTTCGGCGGCCAGCATGAAAAGCCCTTGAATGGTCCAGGGGTCCGGCTGGCAGGGCGATAACACGATGTCAGCGGCGTACAGGGCGGCCAAGAGAAGACTCCCGAGGGCGGGCGGGGTGTCGATCAGTACAGCATCATACTCGGCGCAATGGGTGGCCAGTGTCGAGCGGTAGGCGGCAACGGCCCCCGGATCCCGTGCGAGTGCCATGTCTGCGGATAGCATGGTCAGGCTGGCCGGCAGGCAGTCCACGCGGTCAATGATAGTCGGCAGCATCGGGGCCGGCTTGCCTTGGATCAGCTCGAGGGCGGTCCCGGTGATGTCCTCGGGGCCGATGTCCGGCAGTAGGTAGCTTGTGGC
>JAKPUX010000257.1 GCA_029554865.1 bacterium
TCGACCTCTTCTCACCCGGCAGCGGCGAGGAGATCGATTACATGGGCCTCCTCTTCGGCTCCGGACTCGGCGATCTGAGCGGCCTTTTCGATCTCAACATGACCGTCTATGGCGACCAGTGGTACCGGACAGCCCCGGCGCAGATCGAGATCAATCTGGATGGTTTGGTCCTCAACATGCTCGCCTACGGCACCCCGAGCGGATATGATGAGGCCATGCTGCCCATCTTTCTGCCCCTACCCCTGGCCGAAAAGATACCGGCCTCCGCACTGGCGGTCACTGTGGCCGACGGCGCCACCGTATCGGGCATGGAATTCAGGCTGAGCGAAGCGGGACTCGGGGATGTGATTTCGGATGTGGAGGAGAAGCCGGCCGCGCTGCCCGCTCGCTTCACGGTCCATGCCAACTATCCCAACCCTTTCAATCCCTCGACAACGCTCGGTTTCGAGCTGCCGGCGGCGAGCCATCTCAGGGTCGAGATCTACAATGCCCTGGGGCATCGCGTGCGCCTGCTCCATGAGGGCACCCTCCCGGCCGGAGCGCACCAGCTCATCTGGGACGGCCGCAGCGATGCGGGTGAGGCGGCTCCAACGGGCCTCTACTTCGCCCGCTTCCAGTCCGGGAATGATTTGCGTACCCTCAAGATGGTGATGATGAAGTAGAACTTTACCCGGCTCGCTCTTTCCCGGAATTCCGCTTCCGCCTCGAATCTCGCTCCCACCCGAACTTCGGGTGGGAGCGAGGGTGCGGGAAATTCGGGTGAGAGCGAGAGTGCGGGAAATCCGAGATGGGAGCGAGAGTGCTCGGGCTCGCTCCTATCCGGGATCCCGGTTCCGCCCCTGGGCCTCGCTCCTTCCCGGTGTCCCGCTTCCAACCCGATTCTCGCTCCCACCCTGCCATCTACTCCAGCGCCGGCTCGCCGGTTATCTCCACCCGCGCCTGCACCACCGTCGTGCCGGAATTGTCGGCGCTGCCCGAAAAGCCCGGCTGCTTGCCGCCGATGGTGACGGTGAACCAGCCGGGCTCGACGATGCGCTCACCCTCATCGGTGATCAGGGAAAGCTGCCGCGGGGTAATCAGAAAAGAAATTCTGCGGCTTTC
>JAKPUX010000280.1 GCA_029554865.1 bacterium
ATCAAAGGCGTATAGATCACCCTCCTGGAATCGCTTGATGAGCTCTTCATCGCTGTGTTGGGAGAGTTTGGGATTCTCTTTGTTCATCCGGTTCTAGTCTTGAAACCGCACGGGGCGGCAAAAGTTCCCGACCAAATCCCTGCGCTGGAGCCGGGATGTTTTCCCGGAGCGGAGGGCAGCCCCTGTCAATCCGCGCAAGGCGGATTCGATCTCAGAGGGCATAGCGCAATTTGAACAGCAGCAGTTCGAGCACCAGGGCCGGCTTCTGGTAGCTGCTCTTGAGCTGGGCGTCGGCCTCGAGAAGATGTCCCAGGGCGGTGCTCAACTGGGCGCCGGTGAAGGCGCCGGCCTGGGCTGAATAGTTTCTCAGGAAAAAGGGCTGGATTTTCAGGGCTTTTGCAAGACTCTCCTCGGGGAGGCGCCGGCCGCGCATGCTGTGCAGCTTGGCCAGAATGAGGAAATGGCGCGCCAGCATGGCGAGGATGCCGGTGGGCTGTTCCCCCTGGGTGAGCATATGGTCCAGGATGGCCAGGCCGGCGCCGATCCTGTGCTGGCCGACCGCATCGCAGAGTTCAAAGACCGAGAACTGGCGCGAGGAGCCGACCACCCGCTCCACGTCTTCCACTCCGATTTCCTTTCGTTCCCCGAGATTGATTCTGATTTTTTCTATTTCGCTGTCGAGCTGGCGCAGGCTGCTGCCGGTCAAGCCCTGCAGCAGGCGGATTGCTTCTGTTGTGATGGTGAGCCCCGACTGGCTGATGCGCCGCTGCAGCCACTCCGGCACCTGATTGTCGTAGAGGGGTTTGAACTCCACAGCGCTGCAGCTTTGGATGAGCTGCTGCCAGACCGAACGGCGCGCATCGATTTTGGCGGCCGTGAGGATCAGGCAGGTGCTCGGCAGGGGATTTTTGGCGTACCTGGCCACCAGCTCAATCCCTGCAGCTGCGAGCTGATGGAGATTCTTCACCAGCAGCACCCGCCGTTCCGCCATCATCGGATAGGAGGCGGCGATGTTGACGATGGCCGCGCCGTCGCTCTCGCCGCCGTAGAGCTGGTCAAAGTTGAAATCCTCGCTACCGGGCTCGACGGCCTTGTCCACAAGCGCCGCGCAGGCGAGATCGATCTGATAATCGTCCTGGCCGTAAAAGAGGTAGAGCGGAGCAAAGCGGCCCGCGTTCCATTCCTTGTGCAGCTGTTCGATTGCAGTTTTCATCGTGCCGGGCTTCTCTCCAGGCAGTTGGCGAGAAAGGCCTCGAGCAGGGCGCGGCTGCTGCTCATCTCATCCATGGTTTCGGGGTGCCACTGCACACCGAGCACAAAATCCTCGCCGGGCAGCTCGATGCCCTCGATGATGCCGTCCTCCGCGCGGGCGGTGATCTGCAGGGGAGAGGCGAGTTTCCTGATCGCCTGGTGGTGGGAACTGTTGACCGTAAGGCTTTCCCGCCCGACGATGGCGTGGAGGCGGCTGCCCGCGGCAATGGCCGCCGGGTGATAGGTCAGGATGGGCGACTCGGGCGAGCGGTGCTGCCGCGCTCCCGGCGCCTGGGAGGCGATATCCTGCCAGAGCGAGCCCCCCAGGGCGACGTTGATCATCTGGCAGCCGCGGCAGATGCCGAAGAGGGGCTTGTGCTGATGCAGGGCCTCGCGGATGAGCTCGATTTCGAAAAAGGTGCGGGGCGGATCGATGCGCCACTGCCCCGGAATGACCTCTTCGCCGTAGGCCCCGGCGTAGACATCGTCGCCGCCGGTGAGGAGCAGCCCGTCGATCCCGGCGATGAGGGACGGAATCCGGCTGTGGTCAAGCAGGGTCGGCAGGGCCATGGGCAGGCAGTCGGCGCCCTCGAGATAGCGGACATAGACCGCATTGATGAAATAGAGCTCCCGCCCGCGCGCGAAGGGGCGCACATCCGCGGCCGGGCTCTGGTCCATGGTAAAAGCGATGAGCGGGGGCTTCATGGCGTCCGCCTAGAGAACGAAGAGCATAAGTATACCCACCAGCAGGCAATAGGGGGCGAACCAGTAGAGCTTGCCTCGGCGCAGGATGCGCAGCATGGCCTCGATGGCGAGCCAGCCGGTGAAAAAGGAGACTATTGCCCCGATGATCATGAGCCCAAGCCTGCCCGAGCCGACCGGTGCGGAGGCCATCTCCCCGACCTTGAGGATGGTGGCGCCCAGCACCGCCGGAATGGAGAGCAGAAAGGAAAAGCGGGCCGCCTGTTCGCCGCGCACCCCGGAGAAGAGGCCGAAGCTGATGGTCGAGCCCGACCGCGAGATCCCCGGTAGAATGGCCAGGGCCTGGGCCAGCCCCATGACCAGGGTGTTGACGAAATTGAGTTCTTTTTTCCCGCCAGAGCTGAGCCGTGTCAGCCCGAGCAGGAGGCCGGTGAAGATCAGGGCCCAGGCGACAAAGCGGGGATGGTCAAAGGCGGCCTCGATGGCATCCTTGAAAATCACTCCGATGACAACCGCGGGCAGGGTGGCGACGATGATATAGACGAGCAGACGAAGATCACTCTGCTCGCGATAGCGCTCGCTCAGGCTCTTGCCGCTGCGGAAGAGGCCGAAAAAGGTGGTGAGCAGCTGGCCGATATCCCTGCGGAAAGCGACCAGGACGGCCAGGATGGTGCCGAAATGGAGCAGGACCTCGAAGGTGATGCCGGCGTCCTCGACGCCGAGGAAATGGCTGAAGAGCACCAGATGGCCGGAGCTGGATACCGGCAGAAACTCGGTCAATCCTTGCACGATGCCGAGGAGAATCGAATTGAGCAGGGTCACTGCGCCTCCCATCATCCATAAGGTGTATTGTCCGGCCCGACCCGCGGCAAGTGTCTGGCCCCGCAAGGCCATCCAAACCGGATCCCCGGATCAATCAATTATATAGTTTAGCGAAAAAAAAGCTGAGATTCAAGGGATATATAGCGAAAAAGGCCCTCGGGGAGGGCCTTTTTCAGGGTAGAGGGGAAAACTAGAACTGGAGCAGATAGCTGGCCAGGATCTGGAAATCAGGCGCGCCGTCATCCAGGCCGAGGCCCAGAGCGCCGCGGTAGCGGACGTTGCCCATATTGTAATCCACGCCGCCGCTCAGCATCATAAAGTCCATCTCGGTCTTGAGGACCCATTCGCCGACGATCGCCAGGTTCTTGCTCGTCGGGTAGATGATTCCGGCGCCGAGGGTGAGATAGTTGTCGCGCTCGGTGCTCTCCTCCACCTCGAAGGTATCCATGTCGAATTCGTAATCAGTATACTCGTAAAAATTGATGCCAACGGTCCCGGTCAGGGTGAAGGCCTCGAGTTTGTGGCGGACAGCCCCAAAAGCGCCGAAATTCAGGTGCCCCTGGCCGATGTCCTCGCTGCCTACGGGAAGCGTGGCATAGCCGCCGACCGCGAAACGGGTCGGGCCGGGAGTCAGCTGGTAGCGCAGTCCAACGTAGGGATCGGCCAGGCCGCCCTGGGAATCGGCATCGTCGTTGTCATAGCTCCAGTTGAGATAGTGGACGCCGACGTTGAGTTCGAGGTTCTTGCCGACCGGCAGACCACCCTGGACGCCGCCGGTGATCGTGCTGCCGCCATCATAAGTGGCGTAACCCAAACCGGCTTCGCCGTAGGGATTGCCGGCGATCACGGCATCATTGAAAAAATTCTGGAACAGATGCACACCATCCGTTTTCTGCGCGAAGGCCATGGTGAAAGGGACCAGCATGCAGAAGACCACCACCAATAGCTTTTTCATCGTACTGCCTCCTTGATACTGTTCATTTGTGCTTATACGGTAAGGGGCTACTCCTTGGGACCCATCTTTGCCTTCATCTCCTCCAGCTCTCTGGAAAG
>JAKPUX010000301.1 GCA_029554865.1 bacterium
CTGCCGACCCTGCCCGCTCCGATCAGGGCAATGCGCTCCCTCATGACCGCGGCCACTCCACCGCAGCGGCGGCATAGCCCACCACGTAGCCGCTCGATTCGCCGGTCACCTCTTCCGAATTGGTGCGGGCGAGGAGGCGGACGGAGGAGGCGCCGAGGCGTTCGCCCGTGCGCAGCAGGGCGGCGATGGGGCCGGCCCCGCAGGCCTCCACCTCGCCGGCGGCATGGGCGCGGCAAAAACCTTCGGCCTCGCCCCTGAGGAGAATCCCGAGGGTGCGGTCATCGGCCAGCCGGCACTCGGCGAGGGATTCGCCGTGATAGAGGTCCGAACTGGCGATGATGAGCATGCCTTCGCGATATACGGCGGCGATGGCATCGCCAAGGGCGCGGCAGATCTCCCAGTCATAGTCGTGAAAGACCGCAGCCGCCAGCCTGAATTCCCTCTTCAGGGCCGACTGGAGAAAGGGAAGCTGGACCTCGAGGCTGTGTTCCGGGCGGCCGTCGAAGAGGGTGTGGCCCTCCTGTGAGAGGTGGAGATGGGGCGAGGCCTCAGCCAGGCGGCGGGTCAGCTCCCCGTCGACCTCGATCTCACCCAGGGGGGTGGCATAGGCCTCCCCGTCGTAGAGCGAGACCCCCCTCACATATTGGCCGTGGCTGGGCGCGATGACGATGACGGTATCGATCCCTGCCTCTGCTGCGAGGCGGTAGCCGGCAGCGGCGGTCGAACCTGAATAGATATAACCCGCATGCGGGACCACAAGACCGAGCAGGCGCCGGTCTTCATTCTGCAGCGGAGCGGCAGCGAGCAGGGAAGTGGTCATCTCACGCAGGGCCTCGGGCTCGCCGGGATAAAAACGTCCCGCCCAGGCGGGTTTGCGTACTTTCATGATGAGACCCTCCTCTCTGCCTTAAATTATCACTAGTTTTTGCCATGTGCAAATTCTTTTTTGTTGCAAAATCCCTCCGGATTACGTATCAATAACTGGATAGACTTCCGGAGGCCGGCATGAAAGGTATTCATCGCTTCGCGATGCCCGTTTTCGCGCTCTGCGCCGCATCCTGCCTTTTCACCCTCTCGACCGGGGCCGCCGCAGCACCCGCGGCGCCGCAGCTGCTCTTTGAGCAGATCAACGTCGAGCAGGGCCTCTCCCAAAGCATCGTCACCAACATCATGCAGGACCGGCGGGGTTATCTCTGGTTCGGCACCGAGGACGGCCTCAATCTCTATGACGGCTACGGTTTTTCGGTTCTGCGCTCCGACCCGGACGATCCCAACAGCCTCAGCTACAACCAGATCACCGCCCTCTATGAAGACCGCACCGGCTCGATCTGGGCGGGCACCTTCAACGGCGGGCTCAACCGCTATCAGCTGGAGAAAAACCGTTTCATCCGCTTCCGCAACTCCCTCGCCGATAACAGTTCGCTCAGCAACGACCTCGTCTACGCCATCGTCCAGGACCGCGCCGGCCAGCTATGGGTGGGGTGCGATCACGGCCTCAACCGGATGAAAAATCCCCACGCTGCAGAGGGATCGGGCCGTTTTGACCGCTTTTTTCATTCTCCGGGCGACAAAGCCTCGCTCCGGGATGATCATGTGCGCGCCCTCGCCGTCGACAGTATCGGCACCCTATGGGCCGGAACCGACCAGGGGCTGGCCATGCTCCCGGCCTCGGAACTCCTCCACGAAAAACCCCGATTTACCATGCCGCAGATGCAGGAGAAGGAGTGGAGCGGCCTGGCTCAGGACACCATCCGCACCCTCATGGTCGACCGCTCGGGCGCCCTCTGGATCGGCGCAGTGCATGGGCTGCACTGCCTGCGCCGGGAGCCGGGCCGCCCTCCTCGCCTGCAGAGCTTTTTCCATACACCTGGCAATCCCCGCACCCTCAGCAACAACCACGTCTACGCCCTGCTCGAGGATGCCGAGGGTAATATCTGGGTTGGCACTGAAGGGGGCCTCAACCGCTTCGACCCGCGCAGCGGCGAGTTCGCCGCCTGGCTCAACGATCCCCGCAATCCCCATTCCCTGAGCCATAACGAGATCCGCTCCCTCTTCCAGGACCGCTCCGGCCTGCTCTGGGTGGGCACCTACGGCGGCGGGGTCAGCAAGGCCGACGCCCGGCCGAAGCCCTTCGTTCATTACCGATATCTGCCGGAGGCTCCGGAGGGGCTCAGCCAGCCCATCATCTGGTCGATCTATGAAGATGCCAACGGCATCCTCTGGATCGGCACCCATGGCGGCGGTCTCGACCGGCTCGAGCGCCGCACGGGCCGCTACACCCATTACCGCGCCAACCCGGCCGACCCCCATTCCCTCAGCCACAATATCGTCCGCCTGGTCATACCCGGCCGCGATGGCGAACTCTGGATCGGAACTCACGGCGGCGGCATCTGCCGCTTCAATCCTGCCACCGGCCGTTTTGTCCGCTACCTGCACGACCCCCAAAATCCCTACTCCCTGTGTCACAATGAGATCCGCGCCCTCTTTCTCGACAGCGACAGCACCCTCTGGATCGGCACCCAGGGCGGCGGACTCGACCGGCTCGATACTCGCAAGCTCAACACCGCCGCCCCCCGCTTTCGCCACCTCCGCTCCGATCCCGGGGACAGCAACTCCATCGCCAGCGACTACATCCGCTTCATCCACAAGGACCGCGAGGGTTGCTACTGGATCGGCACCCAGGGGGGCGGCCTCGACCGCTACGACGCCGCGGCCGGCCGCTTTTCCCATTATCGCAGCACCCCGGGTGCTCAGGGAGGCATCAACAGCAACTATGTCTTCTGCCTGCATGAAGACCGGCAGGGAACGTTCTGGATCGGCACCTGGGGCAGCGGCCTGATCAGATTCGACCGTAAAACCGGCATCTTCACCGCTTATCGCACCAGGGACGGCCTGCCCTCCGATGCCATATACGGAATCCTCGAGGACGGCCGGGGACGGCTCTGGTTCAGCACCAATAACGGCATCGGGCGCTTCGATCCCGAAACTGCAGAGTGTAAAAATTACAGCATCCGCGACGGCCTGCAGAGCAACGAATTCAACGGCGGCTCCTTCTTTCTCAGCCCGAGCGGTGAAATGTTCTTCGGAGGCATCAACGGCTTTAACAGCTTTTTCCCCGAGCAGATCCGCGACAATCCACATATCCCGCCGGTGGTCATCACCGGCTTTAAAAAGATGAACCGGCAGGTGCGCCTCGACCTCCCCCTCTCCGAGATCAGGCACCTCAAGCTCTCCCACCGCGACTACTTTTTCTCCTTCGAGTTCGCCGCCCTCGATTATACCGCGCCCGAGAAGAACCGCTATGCCTACAAAATGGAGGGGCTGGACCAGGAGTGGATCACCACCTCGGCGGACCAGCGCGTGGCGCAGTACACCACCCTGCCGGCGGGCAGCTATCTCTTCCGCGTCAAGGGCTCCAACAACGACGGGGTCTGGAACGAGGAGGGGTGCTCGATCGCCATCTCCATCGCCCCGCCCTTCTGGCGGACCTGGTGGTTCCGCCTCCTGGGCCTCCTCATCCTCTGCACCATCGCCCTCTTTTATTTCCGCCGGCGCCTGGGCATTATCCGCATGGCGGCCGAACTCTCCGCGGCCCACGAAATGCAGATGGCGATCATGCCGCACACCGGGCCGCAGGTGCCCGGATTCGACATTTCGGGGCTCTGCATTCCGGCCAATCAGGTCGGCGGGGATTTCTTCGATTATGCCTGGGTGGGAAGTGACCGGAAACGGTTCGGTATCATGATCGGGGATGTCTCTGGAAAAGCGATGCGGGCGGCGATGACCGCTGTCATGGCCAACGGCATCGTCCATGCCGAAGCGGCGGAGGGCAAGAGCCCGGCGGAGGCGCTCACGCGCAGCAACGAGATCCTCTACCCCAAGCTCGAACGCCACACCTTCATCGCCCTCTGTCTGGTCGCCCTTGAGCCGGAGAACCGGGCCATGTGCTTCACCAATGCGGGACTGAGTGAACCCCTCCTCTACTCAGAAGGGGCATGGCGGATCCTGCGCGGCAGCGGCCCGCCCTACCCCATCGGTGTGCGCCAGGGCCATCTCTATCAGGATAAGCGGGTGCGGCTCCTGCCCGGGGAAATCATTATCCTGCAAACCGACGGCATTCAGGATGCGATGAACCGGGGCAAGGCTTTCTATGGCGAGGAGCGCCTGCTCACTTTTCTCAGAGGGCTCGACTGTGCCGCCCTGAACGCGCAGCAGATCCGCGACAGCATTATCGCCGATGTCCAGGCCTTCACCAACGGGGTTCACCCTTTCGACGACATGACGGTGATCGTGATCAGGGTGCTGGAGTGAAGCCTTTCAGCCCGCCCGCCGCGCATCGCGGCGGTTGGCGAGCAGGGAGAGCAGGATCCCGGCGGCGAGGATGGAGAGGATCACGCCGAGCAGGATGAAATTGAAATGGTCGCCGAGCACACTCTTGAGCCACGTGGCGGTCAGCATCTTGGCGCCCACCACCATCAGTACCACGGCCAGAGCGACCTTGAGATAACGGAATTTGTCCAGCATGCCGGCCAGGGCGAAATAGAGCGAACGCAGGCCGAGAATGGCAAAGACATTGCTGGTGAAGACCAGAAAGGGATCGGCGGTGATGGCAAAAATCGCGGGGATCGAGTCCACCGCAAAGATCAGGTCGGTCGCCTCGACCACGATCAGGGCCAGGGCGAGGGGGGTGAGCAGCACCGCCCCCTTTTTGACGCTGCCGACCACGGTGTCGTCGGCCTCGTCATCGCCGGGAAGCACCCCCTTGCGCGAGGCGGCCGAGCCGGCGCGCACGATGAAATGCTGGCCGTGAAAACGTTCAGTGACGGGGAAAAAGCGGCGCACCAGCCGCACCATGACGTTGCGGTTCGGATCCTCGGCGCCGCCATGCATGAAAAGCATCTTGGCCCCGGTGAGGATCAGAAACCCTCCGAAGATATAGAGAATCCAGTGGAATTTGGCGATCAGGGCCGCACCGACGCCGATCATCGCCCCGCGCATCACCAGGGCGCCGAGAATGCCCCAGAAGAGCACCCGGTGCTGATAGATGGCCGGCACAGCGAAGAAACCGAAAATCATGGCGATGACGAAGATGTTGTCGACGCTCAGGGATTTTTCGACGACATAGCCGGTCAGATACTTGATAGCGGCGGTGCGTCCGGAATTGACCAGGCCGTCGACGGCATCCACGGCCGTGCCAAGGCCGAACCAGTGGGCGTTATAGGCATGGTAGATGAAGAACGAGAAAGCCAGGCCGAGGGCGATCCAGACCCCAGACCAGCCCAGAGCCTCCTTCATCTGCACGACATGGGCCTTGCGGTGAAAAACCCCGAGATCGAGGGCGAGCATGGCCAGAACGAAGCCGATGAATCCAATCCAGAGCCAGATCATTTGTTATCCTTCCACTTTATAGAAAAGCGCGCGGGCGTCTCCGTCCCACGCGCTTGCTTCCGATTTTGGTCAATTTAACAGCAGCCGGGGTGCTTCTATTCCCCGCTGCGCATCAATGAGGTCGAGGAGACCGGGAGCTGACGGACCCGGACGCCGGTCGCGGCAAAGATGGCGTTGCACAGCGCCGGCGCCACCGGCGGCACCCCCGGTTCCCCCACTCCGCCGGGGGGCAGATGGCTGGGGACGAGATGCACCAAAATCTCCGGGCTCTCGTTGATGCGCAGGGGTTCATAAGTGTCATAGTTGCCCTGCACCACCCCGCCCTTCGCGATGGTGATCTGGCCGCGCAACGCGGCCGAGAGGGCAAAGATCACCCCTCCCTCCATCTGGGCCTTGACCCCGTCCGGATTCACCGCCTGCCCGCAGTCGATGGCGCAGACGTAGCGCGTCACCCGCAGGCGGCCGCTGCCATCCACCTCCACCTCGGCGCAGTGGGCGGCAAAGCTGCCAAAGCAGGCGTGACAGGCGATACCGCGGCCCCGGCCCGGGGGCAGGGATTTGCCCCACTCCGACTTGTCAGCGGCGAGCTGGAGCACCGCGCGCAGGCGCGAGTCCGCCGGCAGCAGATCCAGACGGAACTGCACCGGGTCGGCGCCGGCGGCGTGGGCCATCTCATCCATGAAGCATTCATTGACAAAAGCGTTCTGGGAATTGTAGACCGAACGCCACCAGGTCACCGGCACCGCGGTGTTGGCCATGACGTAATCGATATGAATATTTCCCATCCGGTAAGGGATCTGGGCCGCCCCGTCCACGGCGTCGGGATTGCCGCGGCCGTCCCCCTCTCCGAAGAGCTGGACCGAGATCGAGGGGGCGACGATATGGTGGTGCCAGCCGACCGGTTTCTTCCCGGCGTCGAGCAGCCCTGTCACCCTGTGAAAACTGGCAGGGCGGAAAAAGCCGTGGCGCATGTCGTCCTCACGGCTCCAGACCACCTTGACGGGGGCGCCAAGGGCTTTGGAGAGATGGACCGCCTCCTCGACGAAATCGTTCATCAGCCGGCGGCCAAAACCCCCGCCGATGAGGGTGGTATGGACGTGGACCTGATCGAGGGGCAGGCCGGTGATTTCAGCGGCAGCCTCCTGGGCCCCCTGCGGTGACTGCATCGGGGCGTGAATCTCAACGCGGTCGGCGCGGACATCGGCGGTGCAGTTCATCGGCTCCATCGGGGCATGGGCGATGAAAGGCACGCTGTACTCGGCCTGCAGCCGGGTCGGTGCTGCGGCGGCCGCGGCGGCGAAATCGCCTTCCTCGCGCACCACCCGCCCCTCCAGGCCGCTATGGCGCCGGAAATAGTCATCAATGGCAGGGCTGGCGAGGCCGGCATGCTCCCCCTCCTCCCACTCCACCACCAGCTTCTCGCGGCCCTGCAGGGCCGCCCAGGTGGAGTTGGCCACCACCGCCACACCGCTGGGGATCCGCACCACCCGCTGCACTCCCTTGACCTGGAGGGCAGCCGCGGCGTCGCAGCTCCGGAAGCGTCCGCCGAAGACCGGGCTGCGCGCGACCACCGCGACCAGCAGGCCCGGAAAGGTGAAATCGAAGCCGAAAACGGCCTTGCCGGTGAGTTTTTCGGGGGTGTCGAGCCGCGCCCGTTTGCTGCCGACGATGCGGTAGGTCGAGGGATCCTTGAGAGCCACCTCCTGGGGCACGGGCAGCCGGGAGGCGGTGACGACCAGATCGCCGTAATCGAGCTTGCGGCCGCTCGGCATGTGCAGCACTGTGCCCGCCTGGGCCTTGCAGGTGGCGCGATCCACCCCCCAGTACTGCGCCGCCGCGGTGATGAGCATCTCGCGCGCGGCCGCTCCCGCCCGGCGCAGCGGCTCCCAGCCCCGGCGGACGGTGGTGCTGCCGCCGGTGGACATGCTGCCGTATTTGGTCGGGTGGGCGAGAGCCGGCACGACCGTGATCTTTTCCCAGTCCGCCTCCAGCTCCTCGGCGACCATCATCGGCACGGCCGTGCGCGCCCCCTGGCCCATTTCGGAGCGGGCGACCCAGATGGTGACCCGCCCCTGCCGATCGATGGCGATGAACTCGTTGGGTTTGAAGACAAAAGCGCCCTCCTGGCCCGCCAGCGGCACGGGGCGGATGACGCCCAGCACCAGGCCGGCGCCGCCGGCCCCGAGCACCTGGAGAAATTCACGCCGGCGCAGTTCCATATTTCTGGTCATGGCTGCCTCCTTTTCAGCTCCGCCGCCCGGTGAATGGCCCGGCGGATGCGCGGATAGGTGCCGCAGCGGCAGAGCAGGCCGCTCATCGCCTCATCGATCTCGCTGTCCGTGGGGTCAGGCTTTTGGCTGAGGAGGGCATAGGCGGCGACGATCTGGCCGGGCTGGCAGTAGCCGCATTGGGAGACCTCCTCCTCGCGCCAGGCCACGAGCAGGGGATGGTCCGTCTCCCGGCTGATGCCTTCGATGGTGAGGATCTTCTTGCCCACAGCATCCCCCGCAGTCAACAGGCAGGAGCGCACCGCCTCCCCATCCATCAGCACCGTGCAGTTGCCGCAGACCCCCTCGCCGCAGCTGTACTTGGTGCCGGTCAAACCGAGGGTCTCGCGCAGCACCCACAGCAGCGGGGTTTCGGGATCGACATCTACTGTCACCCGTTCGCCGTTCACCTCCAGTTTGTATAGCGCCATTTTACCTCCTTGCGGTAAAACATCGGTCAGCAA
>JAKPUX010000305.1 GCA_029554865.1 bacterium
GTCGTTGTTGACATCGCCGCTGAGATAGACAGGGACGACGACGATCTGATCATCGATGACAGAGACATCCTCCAGCGGCACATTGCCGGTATTGGTCACCACGTAACGCCAGGTTATCGCCGTCCCCGGCGGAACCGTCGGCCCTGGCGCCACATCGGCATCCTCGCCGTTGGTATATTTCTTGATGTGGATGGAGGGCGAGGCGCCGAAATAATGGCTCAGGTCCTCGTCGCTGACTGCTTCGCCGGTCAGGGTATTGATCCCCTCCGCCTTGCCTGTATTGCTGTACTGCCCAAGTTCGGCGGTCCCTTCGGCTTCGTAGAGCCAGGTCTCGTTGGGGTCAAGCTGTCCGTCGGCGTCTGCATCGCCATCGATGAAACCATCCGCCGGGGCGATATCGGCTGGAGTGATGGTGATCCCGCGGTCATCGCTGACCGTCACATCACGGATCGCCGTGTTACCGGGATTGCTCACCTCATAACGCCAGAAAACCGGCTGGCCAACGAGGATAGCGGGACCGGTGGGCGTATCGGCATCCTCGCCGTTGGTTTTCTTTTCGATACGGATGGAGGCGAACCCGCCGAAGTAGTGGCTGGGATCGCTGTTGGAGACGCCTTGATCACCATAGCGGCCGGAGGCGGTGCCGGTGTTGAGATAGGGCCCGGCGATGGCGCTGCCGGTCGCGATCCAGGTCCAGATTTCGCCGGGATCGAGGAGGAGGTCAAGGTCCGCGTCGCCATCATTGTAGCCGTCAACCGGGGAGACATCCACGACAACTGGCGTCACCCCCTGATCGTCGGTAACGGTGACATCGCCGAGGGGGACGTTGCCGGGATTGGTGACGATATAGCTCCACTGCACCGCATGCCCCACCGGAATCGCCGGTCCGGCGGGCACATCGGCGTCCTCGCCGTTGACCAGCTTTTCAATATGGATGGCCGGCGCCGGGCCGAAATAATGGGCCAGGTCGTTGTCGCTCACCGGCCGGTTGTAGACGTCGGTGCCGTTGACCGTGCCGACATTGACATATTGACCGGCCGCTGCCGTGCCGGCCGCTTCGAAGGTCCAGCTCTCGCCGGGATTAAGCAGGCCGTCGCCGTCATCCCCGCTGAGGTAGGCCGGGCTCACGCCGCTCTCCGAATCGCTGACGAGGATATTGGAGATGGCGACATTGCCGGTGTTAGTAATGACGTAACGCCAGCTCACCTCCGCACCCGGAGTGATGATGGGTCCCGGCGGGGCATCGGCATCCTCGCCGTTGGTGTATTTCTTGATCAGAATCCCTGCCTGGCCGCCAAAGTAGTGGCTCGGATCGGTATCGCTGACGCTCTGGCCATTGTAGCGGCCGAAGGCCGTGCCGATATTCTGGTACTGGCCGGCGGCAGCAACTCCAGCCGCCTGGTAAATCCAGCTTTCACCCGGTTCGAGGAGGTTATCGCCGTCATCCCCGCTCATATAAACCGGCTGGACTCCACTCTGATTGTCGGTGACTGTGACCCCGCTCAGGGGGACATCCCCGGGATTGGTGACGGTATAGCTCCAGGTTACCGCTTCGCCGACCGGGATCGAGGGTCCGGCCGGCAAATCCGCGTCCAGACCATTGGTCGATTTTTCCAGATGAATTTCGGGCACTACCACATAGAGACCCGCATCCCAATCCGGATCGATCTCGCCCGAGATGAGTGTGGTAACTGCCGTGCGTCCAGTGGCGGGATCGGCGTCGGAGTCGAGGGTATCGTTGCCGCCCTGGTCAGCGATGCTCAAGGCGTAGCCGCCGGGGGCGGTGAATTGCAGATAATAATCCCCGGGCAGTTGATCGGCGAAGAGGTAGCGCCCGTCAGAATCGGTCGTGGTGCTGCCCGCGAGGGTGCCGCCGGCGGAATAGAGGGCGACGCTCACATCGGCCAGGCCGGGTTCGCCGGCATCCTGGATGCCGTTGCGGTTGAGGTCGTTCCAGACCCGGTCGCCGATATCCCCGGCCGGCTGGTTGTAGATAAAGCCGCAGCCGTCCGCCGTGAAGGTGTTGCCGCTGTTGGTGCCCTGAACCTCCGCGCAGTTCTCGGTCACCCCGTCGGCCGCCGTGTTCGTCGGATAGATGGAGAAGGTAATGGTGACGGCCTGGCCGGGATTGAGCGTATAACCGAGATCCCACAAGAGGGTCAGCCCGGCGGCGACCGTTCCACTTCGGGCGGGCTCGACCTGCTGGGGGGGATTGCCATTGGAGAAGGAGACCACGGCCGAGCCGGCGACATAATCCCAGCCCGTCGGCATGAAATCGCGCACCTTGATGCCGCCGACGAGATAGCTGTAGGTGGTCACAGTAAGGGTGAATTCGGCCGGGTGGCCGACGATGACGGTGTCGATGTTGACCCCTTTTTCAATGCTGAGCACCTGGTCGACGAACTGTTCGGCAAGGGGGATCAGGGTATAACCCAGATCGAGGGCCGGACTGCCGGTGACGGTGGCGTCGCCGCTGATCTCTCCATAATTCATCGCGAGGGTATCCGGACTCCAGATACGCGCCCCGGTCATGTCCCGGTCGTTTGGATCGACGATGCGCACCACCTGCGGCCGTGATGCGGTATAAGTGTTGTCCACTGTGCCGTTCTGGTCATAATCGACGAAAATGGTCGACGAATTGCGGAAGGGCATGACAAAGACGGCGGAATAGTTGTTGGTCTTGTTAAGATCCCCTGGAGCCCATCCGACCACATACTGGGTGCGGCAGTACTCCTTGGGGATAAAGATCAGCCCCCAGTCCCAGGAATCGTAACCGGTACCGGCGATGCCGAATCCCCAAAAGGTGTTACTGCCGGTGAGGTCGACCCCGTAATTGCGCGGAACGTAGTGCCCGGTCTTGAGGGCGAAAGAGGCGAGCTGCTTGGCCGCGATGGTAAAGCTGCCAGTGGTGCTGTCACGGTAGGTGACGGTTATGGGCTGACTGTTCGGATTGTAGATGTAAAGATCGGTGCGCGAAGCGGGGCTTGAACTCCTGGCCGGAAAACTGGTGACGGGGACCGCATAGCGCCGCCCCCACAGAGCAGTCGGCAGTCCGGTAAAGCCGTTGATCTGGGAACTGGTGCCCGACACTTCCAGAGCGGTGAGGAACTGGATCTGGACCGGCCAGGTCGCCATCACGCGGGTACCCTTGCGGACATTGCGCAGATCGTTGTCGACAGCCGACTGGCCCTTGTTGAGGGTGCCTGAATAGATCACGGCATTGTCTGGGCCGTATACGGTGACTGCGTTGTTGTCTCGCGTTGACTGCACCATCAGGACCACGCGCTCGAAATCGGCGAATGGTTCGGAGCGGTCGTTCTGATAGAGGTCCGAGCCCACTGGCATTTCGAAAGCGTTCGAAAGGGCCTGGACGGGCAAAATCTCAAAAGCAAGCGCCATTACCGTACCGGGGCTTTCGGGCCAGCTGGCGCGGGAAACAAAAGCCGGGCCGCCGATAATGGTGATGCGGTCGCCGCCGTCGTAAAAGGTGGCCGTGCCGCGCGGATTGGCCGGGATGTTGCCCGACTCGAAAATCTTGAATTGCCCGGTGTTAACCGTATAGGTCTCATCAGGAGTCCCGTAGCCATTCTCCCAGTGATCATAGTTGATGATAGTGCCATCCGTGCTGGCGGTCACGCTGGTGACACAGTGCATCGAATTTCCCACAACAGGATCATTATCCAGATAGGCATAATGACTGCGCAGCAGATTTTCCTGGCCGGAGATCAGATACTCCTGAAAACCCGATGTCCCGCCATGTCCCGGCAGTACGCTGCAAATAAACAGCATGATGAACAAAAACAGCACGTACCCCCTCGAACCTCCCTGATACCCGTCCATTGTACCCTTCTCCTGGTCAGTGAATGTGGCGCGGAGTATACAACTCCAATGAATTCCTGGAAAGACCATATTCTTTAAGTATATGATATAATTATCTATATATATCATTATGTACGGAATGCAAGCGGTAAAATGCAAGGGTTATGCCAGAGAACAAAAAAAGCCCGGGCCGGCGAAATAAAGTTCTTCGCCATAACCCGGGCTTTTAACGCCGGAGCAAAAAGAGGGATCAGTGCAGGTCGCCAGACCTCCCGGTCGCCTGCAGATAACGGCATTGTTTGACCATGTATTCACTCCGTGCATCGGTCCATTCATCCCGGCCTTTTTGAAGCAGGGCCTGGGCCTCGAGCAGTTCGGAGAGAGCCGTCAGGCCGCTGTGAAAGCTCGCCTCATTGACGCGCAGATTCTCCTCCGCCTGGAGGATGGCCTGTTCGCAGAGCTGGATCCGGGTCCAACCGTCGCTCAGCTCCTGCCAGGCCTGTTCGATCTGGAGCAGAAGGAGTTCCGCACTGTTTTGCAGCTCATTTTCAGCGATTTTCTCCCTGAGTCGGCGCTCCTCGAGTTCAGCGCTGCCGCCGATCCAGTCCGACAGGGGGATCGACAGGGAGCCGTAAAAAATTCCAAGGGTGCGACGCGGCCCCTCATCCAGTTTGACTACCATGGTGCGCGCGCCGATGCCGGCCTGAGGCAGCAGCTCGCCCCGCTTCATCTCACGCTGCAATCTGGCCGCTCTCACCCCCTTTTCGAGCAGGGCATACTCCTTGCGGCTTTTAAGGACGCTCTCCGGCTCCACGTAAAGGCTCTGCGGAGGAGCGGCCGTGGACCAGCCTCCGGCAAGGACGAGCGTCGAATCGCGGGGGATGCCGATCTGCTGGCAGAGAGCCATGGCTGCAAGCTTGCGCCCGTGCTCCAGACGGGAGCTGTCGAGCCGCACCTCGCTGCGCTTGAGGCGGACCTTGAGCAGGTCGTTGCGCAGGATCAGGCCGGCATCGAGGGCATCCCCGACCTCACGGATCAGCCGGTCGAGGAGGGCGGCATAGCTGCCCAGGGTAGCCCGTTTCTCATCGAGGGAGAGCAGCCGGTAGTACTGCTCGCTGGTGGCGAGGATGATGTCATCGCGGGTCAAACTGCTGCGGTCGGCGGCGGCATCCCGTCCCAGAGCGGCGAGGCGGTTGCCATTGACGATCCGTCCGCCCGCATAAAGGGGCTGAACAATGTCCAGGTAGCCGATCTGCCCCCGCCCAAGCAGGCTGGTCTCCCCTCCGGGGAAATAGGCGAAAGCAGTGGGGTGAAGCAGGTTGGCAGGATTGCCGTCATAGACCGGCAGATCGCCCCCGGGGGTCCTGAGTTCGAAGAGGGCACGGTTGGCGTCGAAATAGAGGCCGCCGGCACTGATGCCGGGGAAATAACGGGTGGCCGCGGCAATGCGGATTTTTTCTGCAGCCTCGCCCTCGAGCCGGCTGTTGCGAATGGAGGCATTGTTCTCGAGGGCGAGACGGAGGACCTCATCGAGGGTGAGGGGCTGCTGCGCACGGGCCGGCCCCACGATGTACAAGAGGAGCAGCCCGGCATATGACAATAATCGTTTCATGAGTGGGCACTTTCTTGATGGCGGTGAAAGTAATAATAGAGCACCGGCATGATCAGGAGCGAGAGCGCCAGGGCGAAGACGAGCCCGGAGCAGATGGCGGCGGCCGGCGGGCCCCAGAGGGTCGATCCGCTCAGGATCATGGGAATGACGCCCACCGCCGCAGCGGCGGAGGTGAGAAAGATCGGCCGCATCCGTCTTTTTCCGGCGGCCATCGCCGCCTCTTCGGCGGTGTAGCCCTCAGCCCTGAGCTCGTCGGCATAGGTGACCAGAATGACCCCGTTGCGTACGACGATGCCCATCAGTCCGATCACCCCGACAAAGGCGGTGACCCCAAAAGGATAGCCGGTGAGAAAGACCCCGAACGCGGCGCCGAAGACGCTCAGGGGCAGGGTCATCATGATCAGCAGCACCGAGCGGATGCGCTTGTACTGGGCCATGAGGATGAGAAAAATGAGCATGATGCTGGTGGCCAGGGACCAGTAAAAGGGGTTCATGTTCTCCCGGGTATCCTGATAGTCGCCGCCGTAGGCGATGGAGACTCCCGGCGGCAGCGTCATGCGGTCAACACGGGGCCGCAGTTCCTTGAAGATCCGGGAGGGGTAGAGGTTCCGTCTCACCTCGCAGCGCACGGTCAGGGTGCGCACGCCATTGCGGCGCACGATATCGGACTCGCTCCAGCCCGGTTTGAGGTCGGCGATCTGGCGCACCGGCACCGAAACCGCCAGCAGGGGCGAGGTGACATGTTGGTCGAGGACGTCGTCCGGAGAGGACTTGACCTTCTTGTCCGTCTTGATTTTGACGGCGACCGGATAGTCCCCCTCCCAGATGGTGGCGGCCGGAAAGCCCCCGGTGCCGGTCATGAGGGAGTAGCCGAGCAGCGCACTGGAGTAGCCCAGACGGGCGGCCTCATCCTGCTTGAGGAGCAGCTCGGCGGTCGGCAGCGGCTGGCCCCAGTCGGTGCGGATGTATTCGGTCCCTGCAATCGAGCGCATGATCTCCGCGACTTGCTCGCCAGTCCTTTTGAGTTCAGGGATCTCATCACCCGAGATCCGCACTTCGATCGGGGCTTTCTGGACATCAAAGGAGAGCTGCTTCCACTTGATATCGGCGTTGGGGAAGCGGTTGTAGAGGCTCTCACTGTACTCATCCAGCACCTCGATCGTAGACCTGTTCGAGCTGGTCAGAACAACCATCTGACCGTAATGGCGGGCCGGGTAATTGGGCGAGTAGAGGGTGTGGAAGCGGGGCGAACTGGTGCCAACGAAAGAGGCGATCACCTCAATGCGCGGATCCGCGGCGAGAATCTTTTCGAGTTCCCTCATCACACCATCGGTCTGCTGCAGGGAACTGCCGGGCTGCAAGAAAACCTCGACCGCGAACTGGTTGCGTTCGATCTTGGGAAAAGACTGCTGCGGGATGGTGGCCAGGAGGAGCAGGCCGGCGGCCAGCGAGAGGATGCCGGTGGCGACGACCAGTTTTTTATGCCGGAAGGCCTTATCGACCACCCCGTTATAAAAGTTCTGCATGCGGTCAAGGAAGGTGCGCCCGCCGCGCCTGGTCTTGCGTCCGCTGATGCCGCTCTTGATGAGATGGAAACTGGCCAGCGGGATCAGGGTGACCGCGACCAGCAAGGAGACCATCAGGGCAAAAGTGATGGTCAGGGGGAGCGAACGGAGGAAATCCTCGCCCGTACCGGTCATGAAGAAGGGCATGGGGAGAAAACAGGAGATGATGACCAGAGTGGCGGAGAGGACTGAGCTGAAAAGCTCGGTCACCGACTTGGTGCCCGCCTCGAAGGGCAGCATGCCGTGGTCGAGTTTTTCGATATAATTGTCGAGTACGACCATGGCGTCGTCGACGGTGATGCCGAGGATGAGGATGAGGCCAGCCAGGGAGACGGTCTGCAGGTCAAGTCCCCAGATCCACATGATCCCCAGCGCGGTGAAGATGGAAGCCGGGATCGAAAGGGCGGCGATGCGCGCCACTCGCCCCGGTAAAAGCAGCAGGGTGACGGCGACGACCGAGAGCATCGAGATGCCGAACTCTTTGAGGAAGTTGCCGACCGATTTGGAGACCACGAAGGGCACATTGGAGATGGTGGTGACCTTAACATCGGGCGGCAGTCCGGCGGCAAAATCCCGGGTCACCTCCCCCACCTCGCGGCCGAAGGCGACAATGTTTTTTCCCGGCCGCGCCTCCAGCGAGACAATCAGGCACTTCTCCCCGTTGACGCGGATGGTGGATGCCGGCTCCTCATATTCGCGCACCACCCGAGCGACATCCTTGACGCGCAGAACCGTGCCCTGGGGATCGGACCAGATGATCTGGCCGGCGACGTCGATCTCGGTGGCCAGCGCCGAGGAGATGTGGATCGGCCGGGTGAGGTGGCCATCATCGATCTCCCCGACATAGGCGACCGAGGCCGGGGGCTTGAGGGCGGCGAGCACCTGCAGGGGCTTGATGCCGTACCGGGCCAGCCGGGCGTCATCGAGGTAGACGCTGATCTGCTCCCGCTGCGCGCCATAACGTTTGACCCGTGACACCGATTCCACCCGGCGCACGTCTTTTTCCAGCTCCTTGACATGGCTCTCGAGTTCCTTGAAGCTGCGGCTCGAGGAACTCACCGCCAGCAGTAACGCCGAGGTGCTGCCGAAATCGTTGTCCGCCGTCAGCGAGATCACACCCGAAGGCAGCTCGGCCTTGAGGCTGTTGAGACCGTCCTGAAGTTTGGGATAGAAATCAGCCAGTTCCTCCTCGGAGCCGTCGACGTGAAGGTAGATCGCCATGACATTCTCTTTCGAGACAGAATAGGTCTTGGCGCGATTGACCTGCTTGTACTGGAAAAGATGCTGTTCAACGCGGGCAGTGAGCTGGGTCTCGACTTTTTCCGAGGAGGCGCCGGGATAGATACCGACCACGATGCCGAGCGGCATGCGGAACTGGGGGTACTCGTCGCGGGGCATCAGCACCAGGGCGGCAACGCCGACCAGAATGCCGATGGCGACGAGAAGATAGAGCAGCTGCTGATAGCGCAGCAGCAAACCGAGCAGGGTGTTCTTTTCCTTGTTCATTCTCTCCGCCGCTTCAGTTCGTCACGACACGGACGGGCTTACCCGTGCCCAGTTTGTGCTGGCCGGCGAGAACGACCAGCTCGTCCGGTTCAAGGCCGCTCAGGATCTCGATGCCCTCCTGAAGCAGGGCCCCAATGGTCACCTCCCGACGCTGCGCCAGGCTCTCCGCGTTGACGACATAGAGGTAATTGATCCCTTTTTCATCAACCAGCACGGCCCCGGCGGGAAGGACCAGACCGCGGCTGCGGCTCGAATCTTCGAGCACAGCGCTGCAGATCATCCCCGGCTTGATGCGGTGGCCGGGATTTTCCACAGCGATGCGGACCGCATAGCTGTGAGCAAGGGGATCAGCGACAACTCCGACTTCCTCCACCCTGCCGGTATATTCGGCACCTTCAAGGGCGCTGATGCGCAGACGGGCCTGCTCTCCCCGCGCGACCCGGGCGATCTCATTTTCCGGGACGGCCACTTTGGCGAAGACCCTGTCGATGCGGACGATGGTGATCGAGGCCAGGTTGGGCATCGCTCCCATGCCGGGGTCGATCGCCCTCCGGCCGACGATCCCGCTGACCGGGGAGATCAGCCGGCAGTCTTCGAGGTTCTTTTTCGAGATCGCCGCCGCAGAGCGCGCCTTCTGGAGATTGGTCTCGATCTCGATCCACTTGATCTCCGGCAGGCTGCCGCTCTCGTACATCGGCTTGAGCCGGCTCCAGGCGTCCTCGGCCTGCTTCAGGGCCGCCTGGGACATCTCCCATGCATTCCTGCTGCTTTCAGCGTTGAGTTCGGCCAGCAGCTGGCCCTTGCGCACCGCTTCCCCCTCGGCGACCAGCACACGGGCGACGTTGCCCACAGCGGCAAAGCTGAGGGGAATGGACTCGCCCGCCTCGATGGTGCCGCTGTAGGCCAAGGCATGGCCGGCGCTGAAAGGCTGCGGCCGGGCCGCCTTGACCGGCACGGGTGCGGAAGTTATATTCTCCTGACCATCGCGGCCGGAACAACCGGCCAGGAGGAGGCTGGCCGTTATAAACAAGGCAGTAATTCTACCTCTTTTCATCTACTCATCTCCTGTCAAATCAAATACCGTTGGCAATCAGACGGGCGGCGATGTCGATCTGCTCGCTCTCCTCGGCCTCGAGAAAGAGGTAGAGGATAAGAGCCCGCATCAACCCGGCCAAAGTATGCGCAGCGGCGATGAGCTCCTTATCCGAGGAAAAGACGAATTCACCCGACTGCACCCCCGACTCGAGCATCTCCCGGTAAAAAATCCGCTCCTCCTGCTGCAAACGCTCGCGGAGCTTGCGCAGCAGGCGCCGGTTGTTTTTAATCTCATCCCAGACAATGCTGTAGATCTGGGCATGGTGCTTCATCTCGGTTAGGGAGACGGCGACATAGCGCTTGATTTTTTCCTTGACCGGCAAACCGGCGGTGAGACCGGCTTTGACATCGGCGAGAATCATGGCCAGATGGGCGAAAATCGCCTCATCAAAGATCTCCTCCTTGCTCTGGTAGTAGTAGTAGAGGGTGCTCTTGGCTTTGCCCGCCTCGGCCGCGATCTCCTCCATGGTCGCCTTTTTAAGGCCCCATTTCTGGAAGACACGCTTGGCCGCGGCGATGATCTCCTCGCGGATGATATCGTCCTTGCTCATTTTCATCCTTTTCGACTATTTTCGTTTTATAGTATGAATTTAATCATTCCAGTGGTTAGAAGCAACAATTATTTGCCGGAGGCGGCTCGCCTCGTTTCTGGCTCCCGTACGCCTCCATGTCACCTTCGCCAATCCGGCTCGAGTTGTTTTTACTTGCATTTTAACCGGGCAATGGCTATTCTATAGCCGTTCCAGCAATGGGATTGACACGGTTTACCAGGCAGGAGAAAGTTATGAAAAGATATTGGTTCCGGGCTGCAGCTGCAGCCCTGCTGTTCTTTATAGCCCTCCCGGCCTCGGCCGGACTACCCTTCCGCCCAACGACAAGGCTCTACATGGGCATATCGAGCCCGGTGGCTCCGCAGGAGTTCAAGGATATACATCTCTCAGGGTGGAACATCGGCGGCGCCATCGGTAAGAGTTTCGGCGAGCGGGTGGAACTGAGTCTAGATGGCAGCTACAACGCCTTTTCCTTCGATATCCAGGGCTACCTCAACACCCTGGAACTCAAGGATCAGGATGAATTCGAATCCTCGGCCGATGGCGGTGATGCCTCCATCCTCACCCTTTTCCTCCATCTTAAAACAAAATTTCCGCCCCAAGGCGATCAGCGCTTTGTCCCCTACCTCTTCGCCGAGGCCGGATTCTTTCATTTCAGCCAGAACGAAATCCACTACTGGGGCCCCATCGGCACCGACCGCAGCGAGCCGAAAAGCAGCAAGACCGCCCTCGGGGCAGGGGCTGGCATCGGCCTCAACATTGCCGTGGAGGAGCACGTGGCCATCTTTATGGATATCGGCCTCAAAGCAGGATTTACCGATGGAGGCACGACCTCCTTTTTCCCCTTCCGCTTTGGTGTGACTTTCAACTGAACCGGAATCCGCAGTAATAATAAAGCCCGCGCAGGCATGCCTGCGCGGGCTTTTGCATTCACAGCTGCGAACAAGTGCTAGTGGAGGATCGGAATCTTTTCAGCCGGACGCAAAAAGTTGCCGGTTCCGAACTCCTTTTCCGCTGCCAGCGCCCCGCTCAGCGCGCCCGCACCTGGCTGCGTTTGAAATCCTTGACCAGGCGGACGCCGTCGTCGTGATTGGGATCATAGTCATTGAGGTTGGAGACAATCACCTCGCCGTTCGAGTTTTCCCAGTGGTACTTCCAGCCGTCCGGCCGGATCTCGGTCTCACCGGTATGGGGATTGACATAGTCCTCCTGGCCGGTGAGCATCAAGTAATCCTCGTGGCGGATTTCGGCGTTGGTGCGCTGCCGGTTTTCAACGATCTGGCGGTCGACATCCTGGATATAGCGCTGGGTGGCCTGGGCGTTCTGGGTGCGCTGTGCGGTAGCGCGCGCGGCGGCGGCCACCCAGTTCGGATCAAAGCGGGCGGAGATATAGATCATCGCGCCAACCTTTTCCCATTCCGAAAACTCTGCGAGAGGCGCCCGGACGCAGACGGTCTCCTTGTTCTGCCACATCCCGGCCGCGGCCTGACCCAGGTTCTCGATGACGCAGCTCATCTGCTCCTTGTAGGTCACACCGTTCTGGGTGTAACGGACGGTCAGCCGCACCGCGTCGTAGGCCGCGCCCGGCACAGCCGACTGCGCCCGATGCTTTGCTGCCGCTTTGGGCAGCGGTTCGGTGGCGAGCAGCTGAAATCCGGTTACATCCGGACGGATCTGGGGGAAGACGAACTGCAGCAGAAAGTTGGCGGCGGTAGGGCAGGGTGCGACCATCATGCCGTTGTAGTAGGAGCCCGGCGGGAAGAGCCCCATCTGGCCGGCCGGACTGTAGCGGGTATCGCAGTACCAGAAATCCGGCAGCCAATGGATCATCACCGTCCCGTCCTGGTCCCGCTTGACGAGAAAATTGCCCTTGGGTCCGACCGAATTGGCATAACCGTTGGTGGTGTTGGGATCGACGTAAAAGATGCCCCCCTGGGAGATCCAGCCCTTGGGCATGAGCAAAGAAAAGGCGCCTTCGTTGGGCTCTTTCACCCTGACCAGAACCAGGGGATCGGGAACCGGTGATGACGATCTTTTCTGAGCGGGCTCAGGTGCGGCCTGGATGCATTCCGGAGCCCCGGGAGACCAGGTAGAGGCAATGATCATGGCGATAGCCAGCAATGATTTGCTCATCTTGTCTTTCTCCTTGTTGCCATGATGCACGCATGGTGAGGGATTATTTCGGGAACCCGACCGTTTGCGAGAGCAGGATCTTGTGCTGCGGCTCGAGCTGCATCGCTTTGGCGAGTTCCTCGCGGCCGACCATGCCGCGCACGACCGTTGCCAAACCCGTCGAGGCGCAGTAGAGATAGACATTTTCCGCGATGAAGCCGCAGTCGGCGCCGAGGTAGAGGAGGGCATCATCACCCGGGCGGGCGCCGGTTTTTTGGGTGTCAGCCACATAGACGACATTAAGCGGCGCCGTGGCGACAAACTCCTGCATGCCGGTCAGTTTGCGCAGATCCTGTGCCACCACCAGTTTGAGGGCGTGTTCAGCGGCGTCGTAGAGATAGAGGCCCTCCTCCATGGCCAGATAGAGGCTGATCTCCTGCCAGTTGCGGGCGGAGGGGGCGGTGCGGCGGCCGTCCTCGCGGTTGATCCCGAAGGCCGCCCAGCAGAGATTGCCCAGGAGCTCCTTGGTCAGTTTCTTGTCGGCGAGGTCACGGGTGGAGTGGCGTTGGTTGAGCGCCTGCATGAGAGGTATGCCGCCGTTCTTGTCCGGGGCGGGGAACTTGATGAGTTTGGCTGATTCCTGGGCGAAAGCGGCGGCCGCCATCACCAGGAGAGTAGAAATCATCAGACAGCTGTGGTTCATAGGGTCCTCCGTTTATAATGAGCTTAAAATATAAAATATCCATCCCCTTTGTCAATTTCAAGCAGTTTTCGTGCAGGGTGCCCCGAAATCTGGTCCCCACCTTAAATCTTGCCCCGCGACTCCCCCGAAATCTGGTCCCCACCTAATACCTTGCTCAGCATATCCCAATCCTGTGAGTTGATTACCTCCACGTGGGATTCAGATTCTGTGGCAGGTTTAACATCTCTTTTCCGAATCCATTTGACAGCGGTCCTTGAATTGTTTATATTTCACTTGTTGGTGCTTAAGTATTCCGATATCAGACATAATAAATATAGGAGAGTAGAAATGAGCCTAAAAGAGATCATTCTCCTGCTCGTTAAAATCGCCCTGTTCTTCGCTTTTCCGGCGATCTGGGCCTGGCTGATGAAAATCCTGCCCTGGTGGCCGCTGGATCCGCAATCCACCCTGAACATACTCGTCTTTCTGGTTGTGACCGTGGTTTCGTGGATTTTGGGCTGGTTCAACATCCGGGCCCTGCTGAAGGGGCTGAAGAGCAGAGGCCTTGGGGCTGACGTCAGAATGCCCTGAACCTGGGCAATATTGCATTTGTTTTTTCAGGGCGGAATCCCTATATTACTGCGACGCGGCAGGAGGCAGCTGCCCGGCCACTGATACACGATCGTGATCGAGCCAAAAGGGATTCCGCCCATGGCAGCGCCCATCAGCTTCTTGACTGCAAACCGCATCCGCTCCATCGACGTGGCGCGGGGTCTTACCGTGCTGGTCATGCTCTTCGTCAACGACCTGGCCGGCGTGACCGGTGCGCCGGGCTGGATGAAGCACATCTCGCCCTCCACCGCCGATGGTTATACCTTCGTCGATCTCGTCTTTCCAGCCTTTCTCTTCATCGTCGGCCTTTCGCTGCCCATCGCCCTGGAAAAACGGCTTGGGCGCGGCGAGTCCAAAATCCGCATCGCCGGCCATATCCTCACCCGCACCCTCAGTCTGCTGCTGATGGGCGTGCTGATGGTGAACACCGAGAGCATCGCCAGCAATGGCCACATCGATCCGCGTTTGTGGCAGCTCCTGTTCTACGGCAGTGCGGTCATGATCTGGCTGGCCTCGGGGGCCGAACGCCGGCGCATCGTCTGGGCGCGCAGGATTATCGGCATTGTCATCCTGGCCGCCCTGGCCTTCGCCTACCGCAGCGAGGGGGGAGCCGGACTGCGACCGCACTGGTGGGGCATCCTCGGCCTGATCGGCTGGTCCTATCTGGTGACCGCCCTGCTCTACCTGGTGATCCGGCGCCGGCCGGCCGGATTCGCCGCCGCGATCATCCTGCTCTATCTGCTCTATTTCGCCGACCGTAGCGGCCAGATTGCCTTCCTCGGCCCCCTCAGCTCGTGGATCGGCATCGCTTCGGTGCTCGGATCCCAGCCGGCCATCACCGCCTCCGGAACCCTGCTCAGCATCCTCCTCTTCAGCACGGACCAACCTCTGGCAGTGCGGCTGCGCATTATTTTCCTCTTCGCCCTGATCCTGGGAACGATCGCCGTACTTTTGCACTCGCTCAGCAATCTCAGTCCCCTTTTCATCTATAACAAAAACGCGGCGACACCGCCCTGGTGCCTGATCAGCTCCGCCTGGACCGCCCTGCTCTTCGCACTGATCTACTGGATCGTCGACGGCCGCGGGCTCACCACTGGCACGCGCATGCTCGCCACTGCCGGCCAGAACGCTCTCTTCGCCTTCATCCTGGGCCCCATCTTTTACCTGCTCATCGGCATGCTTCCGGTGATGGCGGACGGCCGCAGCCTCTACGGCATGCTGGGCGCCGGCTTTGCCACCGGATTCTGGCGATCGCTGATCTTCGCCCTCGCAGGAACCTGGCTCACCGCAGCGATGCAGCGTTCAGGACGTTATCTGAGGATTTGACATGAAAAAGAGACCCGGCATCGCCCTTTTACTCACCCTCCTGCTCGCCACCACCCTGCCGGCCGCCTCCGGTAAAAAAGCCGAACCCTGGTGCGCCCTCCACCTGCTCGGCTTCACCTCGGACTCGAGCCTCATCCGCCTCGAAAGCCAGCTGCCGGCCCTCGCCGAAGCGGGCGTCAATATGCTCATCCTCGAGGTTGACTATAATTTCGATTACCAGTCCCACCCCGAGTTGTGCGGCACCGGTCAACCCATCACCCGCGCCGGGGCCAAATGGCTCACCACGGCCTGCCGGCGCCACAACATCGAGCTGGTGCCCCAGTTTCAGTGTTTCGGCCACCAATCCTGGGCCGGAACCACCTATGCCCTGCTCACCCGCTATCCCGAATTCGACCTCACTCCGGGCGCCTATCCGGGCAACCAGGGGATCTACTGCCGGGAATGGGACCCTCT
The DNA here is from genome assembly GCA_029554865.1 of bacterium. Taxonomy (GTDB): domain Bacteria; phylum Zhuqueibacterota; class Zhuqueibacteria; order Residuimicrobiales; family Residuimicrobiaceae; genus JAKPUX01. The sequence goes on from JAKPUX010000305.1 coordinate 15,334, forward strand.
CAATCCCGCAGTCCATGCCATGATCTTCGATCTGCTCGACGAGTTGATCAAGGCCTTCGACGCCGACATGATCCATGTGGGCATGGACGAGGTATTTCTGATCGGGGACAGCCTCTCGCCCTCCACCCTCGGCAAGAATCCCGCTTCCGTCTTCGCCGGGGCGGTGAACGACCTCTATGAACATATCGTGAAAAAACGGGACAAAGGGATGATGATGTGGGGAGACCGCCTCATCGACGGAGAGAAGTACAATCTGGGCGAATGGGAGGCTTCGAAAAACGGCACCGCCGCAGCGATCGACAGCATCCCTAAGGATATTATCATCTGCGACTGGCATTACGAGCCGCGCGAGGAATACCCCTCACTGCCCCTCTTTATCGACAAGGGGTTCCGCGTGCTGCCGACCAGCTGGAAAAAGATCGAGGCGGTTCGCGCCTTTATCAATTACAGCCAGGCCTTGAACCATCCCGACATGCTCGGCCACCTCTTCACGATCTGGAGTTCGAAGCAGGACAGTTTGGCCCTTTACCCCCCGCTGGCGCAGTTCGGCCGTCAGGTGCGCGCCGGCGCAATGCCTGCCGCCCATAGCCCGGGGGCGGTCAACGCTCCTGCGCTGCGGTGATCACCTGCAGCAGCCGGTCGCCCAGGCCGACCTGATAGCCCTGATTCATCCACAGGATTTCGCCGGCGGGATTCACATAGACCAGGACCGGAAAAACCGACAGCTCCCCAGCAAGGGCCTCACCCAGCCGCCTCCGCACCCCGTCATGCTCATCCTGTACCACCAACAGCTGCCTGGGCAGCGAATAGGCCCCCAATCGGCCCTCACCGCCAGCCGCCATCACGGCGGCTATCCTTCCCCCCCATGCCTCGTAGAGTTGCTTGAGCTCATGCCATTCGCGCAGGATATGCTGTGAGGGTTCACGGCCGGGGTCGAGCCAGGCGAGGATCAGTCCCTGCGGCCTGGCCAGCTCCGCAAGGTCGAGCCGGCGCCCGCGCCTGTCCGTCAGCATGAGACCGCCAGGCAGTCGGGCGAGGGGCTTGAGCGGCTCCCCGCTGCGGCGCCAGACCAGATCGATCGAGCGCTGCCCCCCGGGGGCGAGGTCGAAGAAGTGCAGGCGGGCGAGGACCGCACCGCTCTGCAGGCGGCGGCCGGTGACAAGAAGATAATTGCCGGCGGGAAGCTCGAGCATCCCCCTCCCTTCGCTGAAATCAATCCCCTCCAGTTCCAGGGTTTTATACTCCCCGCCCTCCAGGCGGGCCAGGGTGAAATGGCGCCAGTACTCCGGCCGGCTGATCGTCGCCTCCCGGTTGGCCAGAGTCAGGCGGCTGCCGGCCTGAATGGCGACGGGGTCATCGCCAAAATCCCGCCAGCCCTGGTGCGACAGATCGTAGTACTGGGGCCGTTCGAAGGCGGGATCGAGGCGGGCGGGGATGTTCATGCTGCGGCAGAGCGCAACCAGAAAGATATCCCGCGAAAGTGCATCAGCCGCCCGCAGCTCCCAGACGCCCCGGGGAGTCAGGGGCACCCCGTAATAGTTGGCGTCAGCCTCCAGGCGGATATTCTTCTCGACCCAGGCGGCCAGCATCCCGGGGCTTGCGACCACTGATTGGCCTGTTTCCCGGCTCATGCCCTCCTGGAGCAGCCGGCGCCAGGGGGTCAGGGCCTCGTTGCGGACACGCGGATTGAGCAGATATTGCTCATAAATCCCGTCGGGCAGTTTTGTGCCGGGGATGTGAGAGGGCAGGTGATCGAGGAGGATCTCCGCGCGGGCGTCGCGCAGGTCCTTCTCCGTGACCATCTGCAGGAGCGGGAGCACGAGAGAGCGATTGCGAGTGGCCCCGGCGCTGATGAAGCGGGCGATCTCCTCGTGGTTGCCGCGGCTGCTGCGGATGATTCGCCAGACCGGAACGGGCTCGAGACCGCTCTCAGCGGCGAGCCGCGCGCTGGAAAGGGAGTCCATAAAGGTCGACTCGCAGGCCCTGCGCAGGCTGTCTTCGCGGGCGAGGCGGCGGGCATGGCGCCCGCGCGCCTCCGCCGGAATGGTATCGGGCAGGGGCGGCCGGGCGAGGGGCGGATTAAAATCGAGTTCAAAGATCTCCTCGCGCGGGGCGCGCGGGCGCAGAATCACAGTCACAGTATCCGCTCCGGCCGCGCGGGAAAAGCCGATGAGGGAGTCCCGATGCGCCCAGATCAGGAGGTCACCGCGCCCGGTGCAGAAAGTGCAGAATCCTTCCGCATCGCTGGTGCGCCGCGCCAGTGGATAGAACTCGGCATAGTTATAGAGACGGAAGGAGACGTTTGCGCCGGCAAGAGGACGGTCGGCTCCATCGAGCGTTCTCACCACCAGGGGCCTGGTCATGGCATAACGCTCGAGCAGATTGATCTCACGGTGGCGGGGCGAAGTTGCGAGCACCTCCTCACCACCTGCCCAGGGTCCCTGCACCCGGGTGTGGACGAGCATGGCCCGCCGCGCCGGTTCGGTGAACCAGCCCATATTGAGGTCAGGTTCGGGTTCGCAGGCCCCGAGATAGTACCACTCTCCGTCGGCCCAGAGTTCCACCCAGGCATGGTTGTCGTCGCTGTGCGCCCAGCGCGGCGTGTAGACCTGACGGGCGGGGATACCCACTGCACGCAGGGCGGCGACGGTGAAGACCGACTCCTCCCCGCAGCGGCCGATCGCGCTGCGCATGGTCGCCAGGGGGGCGCTGGTGCGCATGTCCGAACCGCGGTAGGTGACATGCTCGTGACACCAGTGATTGACCTCGAGGGCGGCCTCGCGCATGGTCATGCCGCGCACCCGCTCCCTGAGCAGGCCAGACAGCACCACCCGGGCGGAGTCGAGGTTCTCATTGTTGACGCGCAGGGGAAGGACAAAGTGCAGAAAAAGGTCGGCCGGAAGGGTGCGGCCCCAGGCCATCTCCTCGCGAACCTGCAGGGTGGTGTGCACCTGGCGCAGGTAAAATTCCCCGTCATAGTCGGCGAGGTCGCTGAGGGGCATCCAGGCGTAGAGCCACTCAAGGGCTGAGCGCTCGGCCGCAGTGAGCTTTTGCGAGAAAACGCCAAAGAGCTCCTGTTGGCGAGGCCGGGACAGCTCCTTCTGAATTGGCAGCTGCGCGTGCACGGCGCGGCGCAGTTCGCCCGCTGGAATGAGGCTTTCCCCGGAGGGGGCGCAGGCCGCCCCCAGGATGATGGTCACGAGGAGGAGCAGCTTGCGCATGGAGGACTCCCGGTTGGGGTGAAGAGGCGGCGCCGGCCGGAACAGCCGGGAGGGGCCGCCGGGGGGGATCCGCCGCGTCAGACGAGCTTCAGGGTTTTAATCTCGAAGGGGCCGAAATCGAGTGCGACTGCGCCTTCCCGCTGTGGCAGTTCGCCAATCTCCCGTTCAAGCAGATCGGTGGCAAAAACGCGCCGGCCGGGATCGGTGAGGAGCAGCCGGGTCGAGGCGCGGCGTCCGCGCGGCTCATAGAGGCGGAGGATGATGGCATCATCCCCCTCCGCTTTCTTGAGGACCGAGAGGATCGCCGCCTCATTTTCCAGCCGGCAGGGAAAATTCACCCGTCCGCTCCGGTCCTCAAAGAGGGCGAGCGGCTGGTTGAGCCGGGCGGCCTCAGCGTAGACTGCCGATTCCTCCAGGGCGCCGGCGTGGGGGAGCAGGCTGTAGACAAAATCATGCTCGCCGCGGTCGGCATCAGGATCGGGGGAGGTGGGAGCGCGCAGCAGATTGAGGTCGATGGTGCGATCGAGAACCTTGTGGCCGTATTTGCCGTTGTTGAGCAGGGCGACTCCGTGAGTCGGTTCGCTGAGGTCGACAAAGCGATGGCCGACGGTCTCGAACCTGGCCATATCCCAGCTGGTATTGCGGTGGGTCGGGCGCCGCACGGTGCCGTACTGAATTTCATAGCTGGCCTCGGACGCGGTGACGTCGGCATCGAAGGCGACGCGGAGCATGCGGTGGCGCTCCCGCCAATGCACATGGGTGACGAAATCGAGGCGTTTGGTGTTGCGGACCAGGCAGAGGCGCTGTTCAATGAAAGAGTCCCCGACGCGGAATTGCAGGAGCATCATCTGCGCCACTGGTCCCGAACCCAGACGGCGCCAGCCGGTCAACTCGGCCTGCTGCAGGAGCTGATTCTCGTAATAGATATCGACGTCCCAGGCATCCCAGTTGGCAGGGCGGTCCTCGTAGAGGCTGATGCGGTTGCCGCTCTGGCCCGGGAGCATCACTTCGCGGCCCATCTCCTTGTCGAAGATGCGGGCTATGGTGCCGTCGCCGGCCAGTTCATAGAGGATGAGATCGTTCTCGAGGATGACGCCCTCAAGTGATGCGGGGGCCAGCGGCTCAGAAACCCGGGGCTCAGGCGGCAAATCGTCTTCAGGCAGGGTCTGACCGCAGCGCAGCGCGACTGAAGAGAGGGCCGGCACCTCGGCCAGGGCGACCAGGTTGCCTTCGCGCACCTGGGTCGGAACGGTCTGGTCCGCTTCATCCAGAATCACATGGCCGATCCAGGCGGCCGGCAGGAAGGTCGGCCGCGTAAAGGGGGTCGAGAGGGTGTTGACCAGAGTGAGGCTTTCCTCCTGTTCGTGCAGGAGTCCGGCGCCGGCGCGACCGGCCAGGCTAGTCAGTTCCTTCCTGACCTCATCATGCTCGCGGCGGGTGGTCTCGTAGACCAGCTTGATGCTCGAGCCCGGCAGGATGTCGTGGAACTGGTTGCGCATCACGGTCTTCCAGAGCCGGTCCAACTCCGCGGCGGGGTACTCCGCCGCCGGCAGGGCGCTGAAGAGGGCCTCGACCTCGCGTAGTTTGTGTTCGCACCAACGGTTCATGAATTTGGTGCGCGCCTGGGTGGTGAGGGTGCCGCGATGGAGTTCGAGGTAGAGCTCGCCGTTCCAGCGCTGGAGCAGCTCACGGCGGGCGCCGAGCCGGTCGAGCATCTCCTGCGCCTTGCCGAAGCGGACCCGGGGGCCGCCCTCGAGGTCGTTCTGGCGCAGCCCGCTCTCGATGATCTCCTCGGTCGCTCCGCCGCCGCCGTCGCCGATGCCGAAGAGGACGAGAAATTCATCGAGGCGGTCGCGTTCGGCGAAATTCTCCTGGGCGTGGCGCATGCCCGAGGGCCAGAATTCGCTGTTGTAGGTGTCTTCGGGGGGAAAATGGACGATGATCTCGCTGCCGTCGATGCCGCGCCAGATAAAGCTGTGGTGAGGGAAGCGGTTGAACTGGTTCCAGGAAATTTTCTGGGTGACCATGTACCCAAGACCGCTCTTCTGGAGTATCTGGGGCATGGCGGCGCTGTAGCCGAAGACGTCAGGAAGCCAGAGGTTGCGCACCGTGATCCCGAACTCCTGCTCGAAAAAGCGTACGCCGTGTAAAATCTGCCGCACCATCGACTCGCCGCCGATGAGGTTGCAGTCGGCTTCGACCCACATCCCGCCCTGTATCTCCCAGCTGCCCTCCGCTACTTTAGCGCGTATCTTTTCATAGAGAGCGGGATAGCGTTCCTTGACAAAGGCATAGTGCTGGGCCTGGGAGGCACCGAAAACGTAGCCGGGATAGCGTTCGATGAGGTCGATCTGGGCGGCGAAGGAGCGGGCGCATTTGCGCACGGTTTCCGAGACCGGCCAGAGCCAGCCGGTGTCGATGTGGGCATGGCCGACAGCGTGGGCAACGAGGTCGGAAGGGCCGCTCTTCTTCACCAGTTCGACGGCGAGGAGGGCGCGGGCGGCGGCGGTGCTGCCGTCGTCTCCCTGAAAACGATCGGCAGCCTGCATCAGGGCGCGCAGAAGACGGGCGCGGCGGACGCTTTTTTCCGGCAGGGCTTTCATCTGGTTGAAAAGCAGCCGGGCGTCGAGCCAAAGGTGCCAGACCGAGGGGCGGAAGACGGCGAGGGTGAGATCCTGCACCACCGCCTCGAGATGGCCGTGGCGGCGGGGATCCTCCTGCAGGGGATCGGCGACCAGGCGCAGGCCGAAGATCTGGGCTGCGCTGGCCTCAATCCAGAGGTCGACCTGTTCGCCGCCGCGTGCGGGATCAGCGATGGGAACGCGGTCGCGGCGGAATTCGGGCTTCCAGAGCGAATGCCAGCTCAGGGCGTGGGTCGGGGTGCCGTCGGCGGCGAAAACCAGGCCCTCACCGCCGAGGTTGATGCGCGCCACCACCGGCCGGCCCTGCCAGGCGGCGGGCACGGTGCCGGTGAGATGGAACCAGGCGGTCTGCCAATCCGCTCCCCATTTTTCACCAACGGCGATGGGGCGGTAGGCCAGCTCCAGCCGCCGCGCAAAGGAAAGAGGCGGATCTGCGAGGGCGGCTTCAGCCTCGAGGGGGAGCTGTTCGGAGTAAAAATATGATGGCAGCCGGTCGACAAACTGGCCGATCCGGGTCTCATAGAGCTGGATTTCGCGTTCGATCATGCCTCAGCGCACTCCCTGCGGGGGTGCGGGCGGCATGTCCGGCCTCTGGCCCGGCATCCCTCCCGGCTGTCCGGTTCTGGCCTGCGGCTGTGCAGGCGCCTTGCTGAGAGCGGCCTTTTCGGCGTTGAGGGCCTCGGCCGTTTTCTTGAGCGCCTTCTCATTCCACTTTTCCGGGTACTTTTTACGCAGGTCGGCGGTCACCTTCTCCTGCAGCTCGGCCATCTTGGCACTGTAGATGCGGCTGCGCAGGGTCGACCTCAGCTCGGCGAGGGGGCGATCCTTATACTCCGACTTGTGGCTCTCGTAAAAGGCGGTGATCTCTTCTTCGCTCACCTTGACTGCACGAGTGATGAGTTTTTCACGGCATTTTTGACCGAGGAGCTGATTTTTGGCGTAGAAGAAATCGCGCTTGAATTCCTCCGTCTGGTCGAGCTTGCGCGCGCGGGCATCCAGCAGCATGAGTTCCTGCAGGTTGGCCTTTCTGGCGAAATCGGCCACATCCTCGTAGCGGGTCAGGCGGTAGGCATTGCCGCGGGTCATCTGCAGGTATTTGTCGAGGGTCTCACGCACACTCCACTGCCCGCCCTTCCAGCTCACCAGGGTCTTTTTCTGGTCCTCAGGCGAGATCAGGGCATAGTCGACCTTGGCGCCGGCACTGTTGCCCTGGAGGGCAGGTGCTATCTTGACGAAAAGGAGGCTGTCGATGGCAAGATTGAATTTGCTGTAGAGATCATTGGTGTAATTCTCGACGAAGAGCCCCTGTTTCTGGTTCTTGAGATTGCCTTCGATTTCGGTGCGAGCCTGCTCGAAGGGGGGCTGCTGGCGCTCCCGCCGCTCATCGATGCGGAGAATCTGATACCCAAATCCGCCAAGGATGGGTTTGGTATAAGAGCCGGTGGGGGTATTGCGGACCGCCTCAGCGCTGGGGGGGGCGAGCTGATTCCAGGAGAGCCAGGGTGCGATGCTGCCGCCGTTCTCGATGGTATTCATGTCCATGCTGTAGCGGGTAACCAGGGTCTTAAAATCGGCACCCGCCATCAGGGCCGAGTAGATCGAATCGGCGAGCGTGGGCGATTTTACCAGAATGTGCGAGAGTTTGAACTCCTGTTTGCCCCATTCATAGGCATTGCGAATCTCCTCCTCGCTGACGCTGAAACTGGCGGGCACGACGGCCTTGAAGAGGGGGCCGTTATTGCGGGTCAGCATCCGGCGCTCTTCCTGGCGGATCTGCTCAGCGATGGTGCTGTCCTGGTCCAGTTTGAGGGCATTGCCTTCGGCCTGGAAGAAGAGATTGTTGAGCAGGGTCTTCTCGATGAACACCTTGAGAATCTCGGGGGTGATGGCGGGATGCTGGGAGAACTCCCGACTCATTTTGTAACGGCGCGTGAGGATATCGTCGCGCAGGGTCTGATCCTTTACCTTGACCAGCCAGCCCTCATCCTTTTTGGCGCAGCCGATCAGAAGGCTTGTCAGCAGAAAGGCGAAGCCCAGATACTTTTTAATCATCTTTTTCTCCATCCAGCTAGAGTTCATTTTTACATAATGATCTTTAAAATACACATTTTATCGGAAAGAATCAACGGCAACGCGCGCAGTCATGAACTCACTGCACCACCAGTTCATCGACAAAAATCCAGCTCTTGCCGCCCGCGCCGGGATGCCAGGCGGGGCAAAGACCGACGTTGCGGGCGCGCAGGCGGACGAAGCGCGCCATCGTGCCCGGCAGCTCGGTCTGATCCTCCTGGATGCGCTGCTCCGAGGTGCCGGCCGGGGTGGGATGATCGAACGCAGCCACAGTCCGGAAACTGCTCCCGTCCCTGGAGAGGGACCATTCGACATAGGCCGGCAAAAAGATCCATGATCCGGTATCCTGGAGAAAACCGGCGCGGAGGCGGTGCAGGGGCCTGATTTCTCCCAGGTCGATGGTGGCGATCAGGTCCACCTCCTCGTAGCCCTGCCAGCGGCCGTCACCGTAGGCGATCGAACCGCGCAGGCCGTCAACAAGAGCCCGGCCGCCGCCGGCAGGATAGTTGGGGCTGAAGCTGTGGTCGATTTGCAGAGGCGCCGCGAAAGCGAGATGAAAATCGAAATCTGCACCCGCACTCTCGCCATAGTCGCGCCCGTCGCGGAAGGCGCGCGCCCTGAGCCGGGTTGGACGGTCGATGGTCAGCTGGGACGTATAACGCGGCGAGGCGGTTGTGGGTTCCGCGCCGTCGAGGGTATAATGCAGGGCCATCCCCTCCTCGCCGCTCTCGAGGGTGACCGTATGGAATTTCTCATCGGGATGGAAGCGGGTGAGCAAAGAGACCGGCCTCGCCTCGGGGCCGAAGCCGATACCGAGGGTTTCGAGCAGGGGGTAATGATTGCGGACCCGCCGCAGAAAATCCGCGTAATCGCGCTGCCCGGGATGGCTCCAGAGCACCTCGCTGAGGGCGAGCAGGCGGGGGAAAAGCTGGTAGTCGAGGTTCTCTTCGGTGATGCGCTCGCTCCAGAGGCAGCATTCGCCGCCGATAATGTAGGGGATGCGCTCCGGCTCCAGTCCGGCCGGAACCGGTTCGAAACTGTAGGCCTTGCGCAAGTCGATGGCGCTGATGTCGGCATTGAAATAGGTATGGCTGCCGGGCGAGACGATGGCGTCGTGGCCGGAGCGGGCAGCGATCAGGGCGCCCTCCATTCCGCGCCAGGACTGCACGGTGGCGCCGGGGGCCAGCCCCCCGTCGAGGATCTCGTCCCAGCCGATGAGCCGGCGGCCGTGGGCGCTGAGGTATTGTTCGATGCGGCGGATGAACCAGCTCTGCAGCTCCGCCTCATCATCGAGTCCCTCCGCCTTGATGCGCGCCTGGCAGCGGGGACAGGCCTGCCAGCGGTCACGGGGCACCTCGTCGCCGCCAATGTGGAGATAGCCGAAGGGGAAGAGTTCGATCACCTCGCTGAGCACATCCTCGAGAAAAGCAAAGGTCTCCTCCCTGCCGGCGCAGTAGACCTCCTTGAAAACTCCCCACTGGGTCTGGACGGCGAAGGGGCCGCCGGTGCAGGAGAGTCCGGGATAAGCCGCCAGGGCGGCCATGCAGTGGCCCGGCATCTCGATTTCGGGGACGACATCGATGAAGCGGTCGGCGGCATAGCCAACCACCTCCTTGATCTCCTCCTGGGTATAAAAGCCGCCGTAGCGGCTGCCGTCGGGCTCGGTCCGCCAGGCGCCGATCCCGGTCAACAGTGGGTATTTTTTGATCTCGATGCGCCAGCCCTGGTCCTCGGTGAGGTGCCAGTGCAGGCGGTTCATCTTGTAGAGGGCCATCCAGTCGATGATCCGCTTCATATAGGAGACGCTGTGAAAATGGCGTCCGACATCGACGTGGACTCCGCGCCAGCTGAACCGGGGCTGGTCGATGATCTCGAGGGCGGGCAGGGCGAGCGTCCGTTTGCCGCTCCCGTAGGGCAGCATCTGGCGCAGGGTCTGGCCGCCGCGATAGAGCCCCGCGGGCGTTGGAGCGGCGAGGAGGAGCTCGCGCCGGGAGATGGTCAGCCGGTAGCCCTCAAGCCCGGCCTCCTTGAGCGCCGGGTCGAGGAGGAGGCGGATCGGGGCGCTCCTGCCCGCCTGGCTGGAGGGGAGGATGGCCAGGTCAAGGCCGCTGCTCTGGTTGATCTCGGCGCCGAGGAGACGGGCGATACGGCCGGCCTCGGGGCTCCCGGCGGGATAGACGATGGGGGTGGAGGCCGAGAACGCAAAGCTCCCCTTGCCCGTTTTCATTAGCACAGGCTGCGGGACCAGAGAGACCGCGGCCGCGGCGGACGCGGTCAGGGCGAGTAAAAAGGAGCAGCACAGGGGTGCGAATTTCATCAGCTTCTCCATGCAGTTATTTCTTCGGCGAAGGCAGGACCATGTTGGCCTCGTCCAGACGCCAGTGACGGTCGAAAAAGCCGGCAGCGGCCACGCCGCCGCTGTTCTCGCGCAGAATCGCACTGCTCAGCACGGTGAAATCCGGCAGGGCCGCCCCGGCATAGAGATAGGGCAGATTATGGGTCAGGCGCATCCCGGCGGGTGCGGTTCCGGCGATGACCGCTACACAGGCCTTGTCGCTGCCCGGCCGCGGCTGGATGAAGAGCGCCGCCAGGTCATCGCCGCGGAGGATCTGCTTGCCGATCTGGACGATGCTGCGCCGGACCTGAATCGGACTCTCCGCCAGCAGATTTTTCCAGGCCGCATTGGTGGCGGAATTGCCATAAAGGACAACCGAGCGGTCGCGATCCGCATCGGGATTGAAATCAACATCGGCGACGACATCGACGCTGCCGTTGCCCTGGTACCAGAAGGACTCGGCGTCGAAGCGGGCTTTTTGCAGGGCCCAGCGGTTCTCTGTTGCCGATCCGCGGGTGCCGTAGACAAAGATCATGCGCTGGTTAAAGGCCTCCTTGAAGGGACCAAAGCGGTGGGGCCCCTTTTCATCCGCACGCAGAGCCGGACCAGCGCTCCAGCGCCCAGCCCTTTTCTCCAGCCACAGCGTTTCCGCCCCCTCAAGATCGATGCGCTGGCTGTCGAGCTCGACGTGGAATACGGCCCGGCCGGCTCCCGCCGGGGTGCGCAGGGCGAGGCGGGCGATATTCCCGGTGCTCCCCTGGAAATGGCGCGCGGCCGGATAAAATTCGATGCGGGCACGGCTGACTGCGAGAGGAATCTCCTGATCCAGAATGGTCAGCCAGCCGCTGCGCGCCGAGATTCCGGGGTTGGCGGTGGTAAAATCGATCCGGCGCATCCTCTCCGCGCCCGGACGGGCATGGCGCGCGAAAAAGTCGAAGAGGGGCATCCAGTCGACACAGTCGGCGCCGGGGGCGTCGGAGAGATCCCACCAGTGTCCCGCCTCCGGCTGTTCGTGGAAATACCAGTCGTGGTGAAAGGTCTCGAGCTGTTCGACCATGCGGCGTGACTGGTCGACGCGCACGTTGTCATCCTTGCTGCCATGGATGATATAGACGCCCTGATGGCTGTAATTCCCGGCGATGGCAAAGGTATTGCTCGGGGTCGAGGCGCGGCGCAGCAGCTGCAGCGCCGGGTCGCCGGTGCTGCTGGTATCGCGCACGCCGTAGGACCAGAAGGATATCCAGCCGGCGCTCGGGCCGATGGCGGCGAAATAATCGGGGAAGGTCGCGCCGAGGTGCCAGGTGCCGTGCCCCCCCATGGAATGGCCGGTCAGGTAGATGCGGGTGGTATCGATCTTGAGCCTGCGCCGGGCGAGGTCGAGCACCTCGAGGGCGTCCATGCGGCCCCAGTCCTCCCAGTTGTGGCCGTAGGGCCGGCGGTTGCTCGGCGCCACGATATGCCCCCAGCTCTTGGGTGCGTAAGAGGCGGCCTGATTGGCCCCCTCGACATTGGCGCCGTGCAGGGAGAGAAAGAGGGCCGCCGGGGCGTCAGCCGGGCCGGAAGCGGGATTGACGGCGTAGTACTGCACGCTGCCGTCGATGCCGCTTATGAAGGTGATGCGGTGGGTGGCTCCCGCCTCGACGCGGCGCAGGAGGATGACCGTTTCATCGAGAATCTCCTCACCCGCTCCACTCCTGCGCAGCAGGGTGAGAGTCAGCGGCAGCTCACCAGCGGCCCCGGCCGGAGCGGCGGAAATCGGAAAGGCCACCTTGCGCAAGCCGAGGGGGAGCAGCTCCGGCAGCGGGGTTTCCGGGACCTTCACCCCCTCGCCGCGGCCGCGGATGAAAAGGCCGCTAAGGGGGGCATTGGTGCCGTTAAGCACCACGATCCCGCCCGGGCTCTCCAGGGCCTCGCCGGCGCGAAGATCAGGCAGGGTCAGGTCAAGGGGATTGAACAGGGCGGTTTTGGTGAGGGGATGGAGCACCACCTTGAGGCGGCCGCGGCTGCAGCGGAAAAGAAGATGGTTCTCGCCCTCATCGAGCTGGATGGGCACCAGGCCGTAGTCAAAACGCGGCTCCCACGACTCAAATTGGTCCTTGGCACGGTAACGGTTGCCGATGCGCGGGGTTCCATTGACGTAGACCATGCTGTTCCCCATGCCCTCGAGCAGAAAGAGGGCGGGCTGCAGGCGCGTAATGCGGAAATGGACCCAGCCGTTGCGCAGGGTGGGATCGCTGAACCAGCCCGCACTGTCCGCCGTCACTGCCTTCCAGCTCTCCCCCTCCTCTCCCTGGACCAGGAGATCGCCGGCCATGGGGGCGACCTTTTTGCCAGCGGTCACCAGGGCCTCGACCGGGTCGGCAGGGATCATGGCGCGGCGCTGGTGTTCGGGAAGGCGGCAGGCCAGGCCATGGCTGAGCTGGAGGGGCTCCCCCTCCCGGGCGAGCAGCGCTGCCGGCTGCAGAGCCAACAAAAGGATGACGAGCAGGCGTTTCATGCGGATTCCTCGTGGTTTGATGAACGGGTGCCGGAGCGGAAAGATCGGGATGGGCGGCGGCCGGTTCGCACCGGCCGCTGGACGGGTGAGAGCCGGGGCCCTATCCCATCACCACCTCGACCTCCACCCTCTTTTTGTCCGTCAGGGGAAGCAGCCGCCCGCTGATGGGCTGGCCGTCGAAGAGGATGCTGCGCACCCCTCTCTGCACGCCGTCGGGGTTGGTGACGCGGATGACATAGCGGGTGGAGCGGAAGACGCGTTCCAGAGTAAAGCCCGGCCAGGATGAGGGGATCACCGGATCGACGAAGAGGCCGTCGAAGGTGGCGCGCACCCCAAGACAGTAATCCATCATCACCCGGTACATCCAGGCCGCCGTGCCGGTCTGCCAGGAATGGCTCGCCCGGCCGGGGGCGCTGTGCTCGTCGCTGGTGACATACTGGGAAAAGACATAGGGCTCGGCGACAAAGATGTCCGAATCAATGGCGTTGGGCAGCATCTCTTTATAGTAGGTGAAGGCCCGGTCGCCGTGACCGAGGAGGCATTCGGCCATGATGACCCAGGCGGTGGGATGGGCGAAGATGGCGCCGTTCTCCTTCTTGCCGGCAACGCAGCGGGTGACCAGGCCGATAGTCGGATCGATCTCGCGAAAAGCGGGCGCGCATTTTTTGGGGCCATAGGGGGTATTGAGGTGGTTCCACACGCTCTCCATCGCCTGTTCGAGGCGCCCGGATGCGTCGATCTCGGCGATGACCGCCCACGACTGGGTGTTGAGGAAGATGCAGCCCGCCGTGTTGGTCCGGCTGCCGATCCTGCGCTCGCGGGCCCCGAAGGCGCGGATATACCACTCCCCATCCCAACAGTGGTTTTGCACCGCCTCTTTGAGCTGGTCGCGGGTCTCGACGGCGGTGGCGAGGGGTCCGGCCAGTCCGAGGTGGGTGAGGAGTTCAATGAGACGATTGAGCATGGCGACGTAGAACATGGCGCCCCATACGCTTTCGCCGCCGTCATCACCGCCGATATAGTCGAGGGTGTCGTTCCAGTCCCCGCGGCCGAAGTTGGGCAGGCCATGGCTCCCCAGATTGCCGCGCACGAAGCGGACCACGGCATGGAGGTGTTCGATGAGGGGGGCGGCAGGGGCATCGATGAAGGGCTGCTGATTGTCGAGGATCGCCCAATCGCCGGTCTGCTTGATGTAGTCGCTGATGGCGAGGATGTACCAGAGGGGGTCGTCGCAGTGGCCGGTCACCTCGCCCTGGCCGTCGCCGTGGAAATGGTGATAGACATGGCCGTCGAGGAACATCTGGCGCGAGAGCAGGAGGATGCGCTGGCGCGCCAGTTCCGGATCGGAGAGGGTGACGGCGATGGTGTCCTGGGCGGTATCGCGAAAGCCAAAGCCGCGGCCGATGCCCCAGTAGTAAAAACTCGCCACACGGCCGACCTCAAAGGCGACCCGGGCCTGGTAGGGCGTCCAGTAGTTCATAAAGATATCGGCGCCGGGCTCGGGGGTCTGAATCCGGGTGACCTGGAAATAGCGCTCCCATTTGCCGCACAGCTTCTCCCAGGCGCGCTGGCGTGCTGCGGGTTCATGATAGCGCACCGGCAGCACCCTGCACAACTGCTTGCACTCATCCTTGGCCACGACGCCGAGGTTAAAGACCACCGGCAGCTCCTGCCCCGGCGCCAGCTCGATATCGCACTGCAGGGCGCCGATGGCATTGCCGAAATCGGTCTCCTGGCTGGAGAGCCTTTCCTGCCCGATGGCGGCGGGATTATTCTCGTTGCGATAATTGCCGATGAAGCGCTCGCGCAGGGTTTCGAAGGCAGTCACCGGCTGATTGACGGAGAAGAAGGCCCATTGATCCCACTCTTTGTTTTCCTGATGCTGGGTCCCTCGCGTACCGGTGACCCAATAGGTCTTGGTGGCGAAAAGGCTGCGCACGCTGGGATCGAAATGGACACGGTTAAAGTGCTGATCGTCGCACTGGTTGATCAGATCGATCATGGCATGGCCGAGGGCGAACTCCACATAGCCATAGACCGAGAGGCGGCGGGGCCGGCCGCTCTCGTTGCGCAGCAGGGCCTGCCAGATCTCGAGATGGTCGTCGGGAGGGACGAAATAGAGCAGGTCGGAGCGGATCCCCTCAACCCGGGCTTCGACGCGGGTGTAGCCGAAACCGTGGCGGACGCGGTAGGCCTCGAGATTGCGGCCGACCGGCTGCCAGGTCAGACTCCAGATTTCGCCCGAATCACGATCCTTGACGTAGATATATTTGCCCGGACGGTCCGGCGGTACATCATTGATGCGGTAGCGGGTGACCCGGCCGTGCAGGGGCGACTGGTAATAGCTGATGCCGCCGCCGTTGTTGGAGATGGTCGCGAAATAGTGGCCATTGTAGATATAGTTGATCCAGGGACTTGGAGTAGCAACATTGTCAATGATGTACTCCTTGCCGTCCGGGCTGAAATCACCATACTTCATCTGCGATCCCTCTCCTCCTGGGAAGCGGTGGGCCAAATCAATCCGTCATGCCGGATATGCCAGGCGGATTTCCCGTCCGCCGCTGTGAGCAGAGCCTCCCAGGTCTCCGGTCCGGCACTGAGCGAGGGCGGCCATGTGCAGCCGGCCGGCCGGTCCAGCTGCAGCTTCAAGCCGGACCAGTTCTTCGCATATTGGCCTGTATCCCGGTGGAGCTGGCGCTGCCGGTAATAGACCTGACGCAAAAACCAGCGGATTTGTTCCGCCTCGGGCACATTGAACTCTCCACCCTTTTCGCCGGCCGGGTGGCTGGAGAATTGGACAAATCCCCAGAGTTCCGGGTAATGGATATTAATCAATCCCGTCGGGGCCCAGACCCAGTTGTCCTCGGGCAAACTTTTGCCGGTGGCGGGATCGGTGAGCTTGACGTAGGCGCCGTTCTCAACCCGCGTGCGCCATTCGACCCGGGAAAAGTTGACCCGCCAGTATGCGCCCGGCCGCGGAGCGCGCCCCTCGGGAGCCTGTTCCTTCAGTACGGCCCAGGGCAGGGCCAGCTCGATCGTCCAGCCGGTGTCGGCATCGCCGGGCTGATTGATGCTGCCCTGTACGACCACCCCCTTCTGCAGTCCGCGGATATCCCAGAAGAAGGTCGGATTGCCGCCATCGCGGTAGGGGCGGTCGAGATAGAGGTCCCAGTGGGTGGCGAAGGCGTTGAGTTCGAGTTCGTAATAGCGGTGGGTGTCGCCGTCCGGATCGATAAAGACCTCGAAATCGTTGTCATAGAAAATGATCGAATCGTGTTCGCGCAGCGACGCCCAGACGTCGGGCTCCTCCATCTGGCCGGCGATGTAGAAATAGTGGTCATCCCAAAGCATTTTCACGCGGGTGTTGAAGCGCGGCCGGGGCTTCTGGTCGCCCTCGATATCGACAAAGGCCTCACTCCAGGCTGCGCGCTGCCAGTCGGTCTCCCCGAGATTGCCGTCGATAATGAGGGGGCGGGTAGTCCGGCAGCAGATGTACTGCGGGGGAGAGAAGGGCACTTTGGGCAGCTCGAGCGCAGAGAGCGCGCCGGCCGCGCAGAGGAGCAGGGAAATGAGGGCTTTTTTCATGGGTTTCCTCTTGTGCACAGGGCTCAGCGCATCAGGGTGATCGGACGCACCTGCAGGGAGCGCTGCCCGGCCGCGTCGACGCCGAGCACGTTGATATAATAAATCCCGGAAGCGGCAGCCTGCCCCGCATCGGTCCGGCCCTGCCATTGAAAAGTGTGCAGCCCGCGCGGGAGGGTGCCGTTGGCCACCTGCGCCACCAGCTGTCCGCGGCTGTTCATGATCGAGGCGCGCACCTCCATCAACTCCGGGACAAAAAGGCGGATTGCCGCGCTGCTGTTGAAGGGATTGGGCCAGGCGCCCACCAGTTGCAGGCGCTCGGGCTGCATCCCCTCCTCCACATCCTCCAGCCGCACCGGACTGGAGGCGCGATAATAGATCTCGAATTCATAGATGCGGCTGACATCCGGTTTGGTAAGATAAAGCCGCACCTGGCGGCTCTCTACCTTTTCGGGCAGGGCGTGGTAGGAGACGCTTCCGCTCTGGTCGGCCGGATTGTCCCTGACGCTAAGCGCGTTGCGCCAGCTCCCCGAACTGTCGAGCAGCTGGATGGTAAAATCGGCGGAGTTCATACCCGGGCCGTCCCCGGCACCGGGATCGCCGGCGGGGGCTTTGCCCGCGCCGGCGTGGCGGATGACGAAATAGTTCATCGCCGCGGTATCGGGCAGGGTCAGCTCGAGCCAGTCGGGTGCGCCGTTATTGCAGCACCATTTGGTGGCCAGTGAGCCGTCGATCGCCTTTTGGGCATTTTCACTCACCGTATTGCACTCGCAGTCGGCACGGGCGGCGGCGGTCAGGGCGAGGTTGATTTCGTCCGGTCCCACCTCAAAGTCATAAAAGGTGACCGTGAGGGGCTGCGGGCTGGCGAGGAGGCCGTTCAGATCGGCGGCGGTGAATTCCGTCTGCAGGGCACTGCTGCTCTTCATCCAGATCTGGGCGCTGCCATTGGTGATGGCGCAGTCAAGCGGGTTGGTCCAGACGATGCCATCCAGCGAAAAGAGGAGTTCAGGGTTCGAGGCCGAAATCCGGATCTCCGCGGCGGCGACGAAGACCGGCAGGCCCGAATCGTCAACCAGGTCGATGCGCACAGGACCGGGTGTGCCCACCGGATGAATCTTGCCGGACTCGAAACCGATGGCGATGCGGTTGGGCCGCCAGGAGGCCACATCCCCGGCGCCGGAAAGATAGGAGGAGACGCGCCAGTAGCCGGTGCCGCTGGCATCGGCGGGGCGGATATTCTCGACGGCATAGCGGATGGTGTGAGGCCCCGGGGTCAGGGCAGCGGAGAGGTCGAGGCGCAGGGGATAGACGATATCGCCGGGACACCAGCCGCTGCGGCTGTAATCCGAGGACCAGGTGTTGCCCCAGCGGCCTGACCGGGGATTGCGGGTGCGGAAGTTTTTGCAGTCGCTGCGCCAGGGTTTATAACGGTAGAGTTCCACCCCGTCGACGCTGATGACGTTGTCCTTGCTGACAAACTCGTCGGCATCGGTGCCGTCGGTGCAGTGGCCCGAGGTGTAGTAGGTCAGCCAGACCTGGCTGGCGGCGGGCGGGATATTGACCTTGACGCTGGGTTTGTCCGGCCCGACCTGGGGTGTGGTCATGCCCCAGTTGTGGTAGACCCCGTTGGCCCAGGCGGGATTGGCGGTGGCGGAAATCGGGGTATAGATCAGGTCGAAGGTGAGCTTCCAGCCGGGAGAGACCCAGGTGTCTACAAAGCCGCGGATGGTCCGTCGGCCGGAGAGCAGGGAGGCGAGATCGCTGACATCCTGGCGGAGGTCGGAGCGGCCGCCGAAGCCGGTGATGAATTTGAGCAGTTCAATGTGCTCCATGCCGGGAATGGAGAGCATGACCGCGCCAGCGCGGTCCCAGGGATCGCCATCGCCGCCCTCCTGGAGGGTGGAGTAGACGAGCACGCGGGCGGTGATACGGACCGGTCCGCTGAAGGCGGGCAGATCGAGCTCGCGGCGGATGATGCGTCCCCCCTCCTCGCCGT
The DNA here is from genome assembly GCA_029554865.1 of bacterium. Lineage (GTDB taxonomy): Bacteria > Zhuqueibacterota > Zhuqueibacteria > Residuimicrobiales > Residuimicrobiaceae > JAKPUX01. Next base: position 33,677 of record JAKPUX010000305.1, read on the forward strand.
AGACTCCGCCGGCGTCGTAGCGGGCGGCCTCCCCGAAGTGAATGGGATGGGCGTCGAAGATCCGGACGACGGTCGAGTCCTGTGCGAACAGGGGGTGTGCGGCCGGGAGGAGGGCGAGAGCGGCCAGCAGGCAGAGGAGCGCCAGGGCGGCGAAGGATGTGTGCGTGGTTGGGGGCATCTTGCGTCCGGGGAAGGTCAGGGCAATTGAACCGGTTAGTTTTTTTTATAATCAAACTAAAAAAGTTTACTAATTTATTTCATCACAGTCAAGAGATAATTGCGTGACAGGCCCTGCTGGGCGGGATTGGCTCTCTTTTTCCGGCGAGAAAGAGAGATTTTGCTGGAACCGGCCGGCCATCAGGGGCTGGAGGGAGTAAAAGCCCTTACCTGGCAGGACATTTTGTTAATTTATCACTTGACAAAGAGACGGATTTTATCTACATTGGTAAGTATTTTTTGCAATAAAAATAACCAATTTGCGCAGCGCCTAGCGCGCTGCCGGTATCCTCCCGGTTTGCTTTACCCATTCCCGCAACCTATAACCCATCTGGAGGAGGTTAAATCCCACAATTTTTTCAGACCTGGCGTCACCCTTTAATCCCCGTTTTTCAACCTATCACAGGAGAGAAAGATGAAAAAAGCTGCTCTCGTTTTGTTCCTCACTCTCGCCGTCGTGGTTTCGGCCTTTGCGGCCAACACCCCCGGCAACAAGGTGGACGACACCACCATGGACCTGCAGGCGTGGTACGGCAACAACCCGCGCATGATCAGCGTCAATCCGGCCAACGGTCAGGTCTCCCTGGCCTACACCTGGAGCTCCGACCCGGTCACTGCCGAATACACCATGCC
>JAKPUX010000337.1 GCA_029554865.1 bacterium
GCGAAATTCTTGTCATTCTCACTGTAATTAGCTATATTGAGTGAGAATGACAAGAATTTCGCTGGTCTCAGTGGAAGATGGGGAACCAGTTTGCGGGGGGTGCGCGGCACAAGATGGCAGGTGGGAGCCAGATTTCGGGGGGCACCCTTTCCGAGCAAGAGGCTTGCAATTGCCAAGAGGGATATGTATATTAACGCTTTAGTGAGCAATACTTCGGAGTTCTCGCAGTATTAGGAACGGAATCGACGGGATGGATAAAAACGGTTGGCTGGTTTTTTTGCTCGTGCTGGCACTGGGGGCTCTATCTACAGGCGCGGCGGGCGATCTGCCCTCAAGGGCAGTAGCCTCTATCCGGGCTGAGGAGATGCGAGTACAGCTCGATTTTCTCGCTGCCGACAAGCTGCTCGGGCGCAATACCCCCGGAGCCGGCCTCGACACCGCGGCGGCTTTCATCGCCCGCACTTTTCAGATGTGCGGTCTCACCCCGGTGGACGGCAGCTATTTTCATGAATTCAGCCTGCACAAGATCTTCCTCGGGGATACCAACAGCTGCCGCATCACCGGCATCGACGGTCAGCTGCGCGATTACCTCATCAAGAAGGAGTTCATGCCCTTCGAGATGACCGCTGACAAAAACTGCAGCGGTGAGATCCTCTTTGCCGGCTACGGCATCACCGATCCGGAATCCGGATACGATGACTATGCCCACATCGATGCCAGGGGCAAGATCGTCTTCGTCCTCAAGCGAGGGCCGCGCCAGAACGATCCCGCCAGCCCTTTCTGGATCCACAAGGAGGTCAGCCTCACCCGGGTCGATGAAAAGATCAGGAATGCCATCGCACACGGGGCCGCCGGCATTCTGCTGGCGACCGATCCCCTCCACAACCGCCTGCTGATGCCGCGCGGCTTTCCCTGGCCTAATCTCTACAAGGGCTTCCCTCCGGACGCGGTCCCGGTGACAGTGGGCGGAATGGAGGCTGAAAAGATCCCCGCCATTCAGGTCGGCGAGGAGGCGATGGTCCAGCTTTTCGGCAGCATTGACGCCCTCCGGGCCGAACAGGCGGCGATCGACAGCGCGATGGCCCCGCATTCCCGCATTCTGGCTGGCTGCCGAGCGGATATCCGGACCTCGACGCGCCACTCCGTCCAGCATGCCTGCAATGTGGTCGGCCTGCTCGAGGGGAGGGACCCCCGCCTCAAAGAGGAGGTGGTCATCATCGGGGCCCATTATGATCATATCGGTTGCAGCAAGAGTGGCACCGCCGGTCAGGACAGCATCTACAACGGCGCTGACGACAACGCTTCGGGCACTGTCGGAGTTCTGGCCGCCGCCAGGGCGCTCACCGCAGCCGGCAAGAGACCCGGACGCTCCATCCTTTTCATAACCTTCGCAGGCGAGGAGAAGGGGCTTTTCGGATCGAATCAATATGTCAAGGAGCCTCTCTTCCCGCTCCCTGCCACGGCCGCCATGCTCAATATGGATATGATCGGCCGCAACCATCCCGATTCCCTCACCATCACCGGGCATCTCTCCAGTCATGAGCTCGAAAAAGCCCTGCACAAGGCGAACAGCAGGATCGGATTCCTGCTCGATCTGAGCAGGGAGGGGGCCATGCGGGGCAGCAGCGACCACGCCCCCTTTGCGCGCAAACAGATTCCGGTGCTCTTTTTCCATTCCGGACTGCACGCCGACTACCACAAGGTGAGTGATGAGTCGGACAAGTGCGATATCACCAAGATGGCCCGGGTCGCGGAGCTGTGCAGCCGCGTCGCCTGGCTGATCGCTGATCGAGAAGAGAAACCGTTATTTACCCCGCCGGCCAAGCCGGTAAAATAAGCAACAGGAGGAATGGATGAAAAAGATTGTGCTGGCCGTTGTGCTCTGCAGCGCTGTTCTCGCTTTCGCTCAAAACGGGACCACCCTGCGTTATAACTATGAGACAGGCAAGGCCTACAACTATGCCGTCACCTCGAACACCGTCGTCACCCAGGATATTGGCGGGCGCGAGGTCGTCACCGAGATGGGACAGGAGGCCCAATTCACCATCCAGCCCCAATCCAGGGCGGAAAATGGCGACTATACCTGCTGGATCTCCTTTCCGGCCCTTAAGGCCAAAATCAAGAATTTCCAGATGGACACCACCCTGGTCATGACCGCACTTCTTAACAAGCGTGCGGAAGTTGTCCAGACAGAGACAGGCAAGGTGCTCTCCTCCACCATGGTCGACACTGTTGCAGGGATGGATATGCTCATGCAGCAGCTCGGGGTCGAACCCGGCGTCCTCTTCAAGCGCATTCAGGTCAAACTGCCGCAGGATGCGGTCGCGGTCGGTGGGAGCTGGAGCGAGAGTGAACCGGATTCCCTTTTGCAGGGCGGTATCAATATCGCCATCACCCCCAACACCACCTACACCCTCCTCGGCACCGAGGAGCGCGCCGGCCTTCCCTGCCTCAAGATAGCCTTCAAGGGCACTATCGCGATGAGCGGTCGCGGCAGCCAGATGGGGGCCGATATCGCCCTTGAGGGTGAGGGGAACCAGGAGGGGGTGATTTATTTCTCCCAGCCCCAGGGGATTCTCGTCTCTGCCGAGAGCAGCGCGGACCAGAACTCGACCATCTCCATCACCGGCCCCGCCACCATGACCATTCCGCAGGTCACGACTGTCAAATCGAGCCTTACTATATTGCCCTGAGCGGGCTTTAGGTCAACAAAAAAGGCGCTGAGCATCTCAGCGCCTTTTTTTTTAGATCATTCGCGGCCTAATGGCTGGCTTTGAAGGCCTTCATGAAAGCGGTCAGCTTTTCGATGCCGGCCAGGGGCATGGCGTTGTACATCGAGACGCGGATGCCGCCCACTGAACGGTGACCCTTGAGCCCGCCCAGGCCCTGGGCCTTGGCCTCGGCGATGAAGGCCGCTTCCAGTTCCTCGCTGACCATGCGGATGGTCACGTTCATCCAGGAGCGTGATTCAGGCTCGACCGTACCGCGGTAATATCCGCCGCTCTCGTCAATGGTGCTGTAGAGCAGCTCGGCCTTGTCACGGTTGATTTTTTCGATCGCGGCCAAGCCGCCGATTTCCTTCACCCACTGCAGGGTGAGCTGCATGATGTAAATTGGAAAGCAGGGCGGGGTATTATAGAGCGAGTTGTTCTTGATGTGGGTGGCATAGGAGAGCATGGTCGGCAGTCCTTCCCGCGCAGTAGCAGCAAGGTCATTGCGGAGAATCACCAGGGTGACGCCGGCCGGGCCAAGGTTTTTCTGCGCGCCTGCATAGATCATCGCAAATTGGGAGACGTCGATGCGGTGTGAGAGAATGTCCGAAGACATGTCGCAGATGAGAAATTTGTCCTTGAGCGCCGGGAAGGTGCGGTACTGGGTGCCGAAGATGGTGTTGTTCGAGGTGACGTGGACAAAAGCGGCAGCGGGATCGAGATCCCAACTCTCCGCCCTGGGCAGGTAGGAAAAGTTCCTCTCCTCAGAGGAGGCGGCCACGCGGCCTTTGGCGACGATATTGGCCTCCTTGAGCGCCCGTTTGGCCCATTCGCCGGTGACGACATAGTCGGCAGAGCCGCCGGCCGGGATGAAATTCATCGCCAGCATCGCAAACTGCAGACTGGCGCCGCCGCCGAGAAAGAGGATGCTGTAATTATCGGGAATGCCGAGCATCTCCTTGAGCAGGTTCTGGGTGTCGGCGAGGATCGCCTCAAAATCCTTGGAGCGGTGCGAGATCTCGAGGACTGACATGCCCGAGCCCTTGTAGTCGGTGAACTCCGCCTGGGCCTTCTCAAGAGCGGCAAGGGGCAGGGTGCTGGGCCCCGGATTGAAATTAAAGATGCGTCCCATATTTGACTCCTTTTGGTTGAACCTCTATCAGTCCAGTTGACCTTTGGCAAATTTGTCGATCAGGATCACCACTTCATCGGCGATGCGGAGCAGGTTCTCCGCGGTCGAGGCGCCCAGATGGGGCGTCAGGACGACATTGGGGGCGTTGAGCAGGGGGGAACCCTCCGGCGGTTCGGCATAAAAGACGTCGGTGCCGTAGCCGGCAAGCTGTCCGCTCTGCAGGGCCTCGACGATGTCCGCCTCCACCACGGTCTTGCCGCGGCCGGTGTTGACAAGATAGGCGCCCCGCTTCATCAGGGCGATGCGCTCCTTGTTGATCATGGCGGTGGTTTCTGGAGTCAGCGGCAGGTGGAGGGAAAAATAATCGCAGAGGGGAAGAAGCTCCTCAAGCGATTTCTGGCCATGGATATGCTCGCTCTGGAGCGGGACGACGTCGTAGGCAAAGACGGTCATGCCAAAGGCGCGGGCGCGTTTGGCCAACTCCAGCCCGATGCGGCCGCAGCCGATGATGCCCAGGGTTTTATTGAGCAGTTCGGTCCTCTTGAGTTCGCTCTTGAGAAACTGCCCGGCGGCGGTGGTATTGT
>JAKPUX010000222.1 GCA_029554865.1 bacterium
GTCATCGATGTCCCGGCAAAGTTGCTGATACGGTGCAGAGCAGAGTTAAAAGGGGTGTTGGACGGTCAGGTTGGCGAGCAATGGATGCGGAACAAAGGCAGTATAACCGTGAAATTGAGATACTCTTCCCCACACGTCCCCTATTAACTAATATTAATTAATAATGTACAAAAAAGCAACAAAATAATTAGTTATTCGCCAGTTTTTTCTAGTATCGCTGCCGCGCGGGCATGGGCGACCTGGCAGAAAAAGGGGGTCTCCCCGTCCATGCGGCCGGTCTCCAGCCAGGCGTGGGCCGGGCACCAGAGGCAGAGGTTGACGATGGCGCATTTGCGGCAGCTGGCCAGGAACTGCGCATCCTGCGAGCGCATGTCCCGCACCCGCGGCACCAGTTCCTCCCAGGCCTGGCGCAGCGGCACCTCGCGCAGATTTGCCGTGGTGCCCGGGGCCCAGAGCGACTGGCAGAGGCGGAAGGTGCCGTCGTAGCCAATGGCGCAGCTGCCATTGCCTGCGCCGCAGTGAAAGAGATGGTTGCAGCCGGCATGGGTGAAAGCCTCGTTGATCAGCTCGTCGCAGCCCTTCAGCAGCGAGCCGAAACGCTCAGCGTCCGCCCTCTCCATGGCCGTCACCTCTGCGGGGGTGAGCCGCTCCGCCTTGATCTCCTCATTGCGCACCGGATCGCGGTCGTAGCGCAGATGGAGCTGGGGATCGAAGCGGTAGAAATCCTTGGTTCGAGCCCGGCCGAATTCTGCGATCGCCTCCATATCCTCCAGATTGGAGCGCAGGGCCATGGCCTTTAACCGCACCTTGATGCCCGCGGCAAAAAGGGCATCCAGGCCGGCGACAAAGTGTGCGAAGGAGCCGGGCCGGCGAGTGACGCGTTCGTAGGTTACGGCCGAAGCGCCGTAAATGGTCACCTCGATGTCGCGCGGCGGATATTTTTTGAACAGCTCTATGTGCTCAGGCCGGATCAGGGTCGCGTTGGTGAAGAGCGAGATCAGCAGCCCCTTGCGCTTGAGCATCATATAGATTTCGGCGAAATCGGGCCGCAGCAGCGGTTCCCCGCCGCTGAGCAGGCACCACAACGCCCCCAGCTCGATGGCCTGGTCGGCGATATGTCCGATCTCCTCGAGGGAGAGTTCCCTGGCCCGGGCGGCC
>JAKPUX010000359.1 GCA_029554865.1 bacterium
CTGCATTCCATGTCCTCTCGCCGCCAGAAGCCTTTTGTCGTGGTGCATTGCGGCGCGATCCCCGACAACCTGCTTGAATCGGAGCTTTTCGGCTACGAGAAAGGGTCCTTTACCGGCGCGGACCATCAGCATGTGGGGCTGATCGAATCCGCCGGGGGCGGCACCATTTTCCTCGATGAGATCACGGAAATGTCCACGGCGCTGCAGAGCAAGCTCCTCCGGTTCATGCAGGACGGCGAGGTCCGCCGGATCGGCGGGCATGACGTTCGCCACGTCGCGGTGCGCGTCGTCGCGGCCGCCAATAAAAATATTGACGAAGAGGTCGCCGCAGGCCGGTTCCGTCTGGACCTTTTGTATCGCTTCATCGTGCGTCTGCTCATTCCGCCTCTGCGGGAGCGCCGGTCAGACATTCCCTTGCTGATCGAGACGATGCTGAAGAAACTGGGCTACCCCGATGTGCGGGTTTCGCCGGAAGCCATGGAAACCCTCATGAGCTATGACTGGCCCGGCAATGTGCGTGAGCTGGAAAATGTTTTGCAGCAGACGCTGCTGCTCTCGCCGTTCGTGGTCATTTTGCCGGAAAATCTGCCGGACCGGTTCCGAACCCGGGCGGCCGTGAGGGCGCAGGCGGATCTGCCGGAATGGACGCCTCTGGAAGGGGCCGAGCGCGAACAGATTGTTCAAACCCTGAAAAAGACGGAGTGGAATCAGTCCAGAGCCGCCGAGATTCTGGGGATTGACCGCAAAACCCTGCGGACAAAAATCAGGCGCTACAGCCTGCAGGAAGAAAAGTAAAAAATTAACCGGCGACGGCATCGGCCATCCGCAGGAACAGGATGACGGAAGTGCCGCTTCCCGGTGTGCTTTGGATGTCCATGCGGCCATTGTGGGCCCTGATGATGTCCCTCACAATGGCCAGCCCCAGGCCGCGCATGCCTTCACCCTGATGGGAGCTGACGAAGGGGTCGCAGACTCTTTGCAGGAGATCCGCCTCAATGCCCGGTCCGTTGTCGGCAATGGCGATGGCAACCGTTCGGGCTGCCCGGTCGTCCTGAGCCGAGATGCGGATAACCCCGCCGCCCGCCATGGCCTCGATGGAATTTTGCAGAATATTCAAAAGCGCGGTTTGAATCCGGTAGCGGTCCGCATACAAAGACGCAACGGACCGTTCCAGCCGGACCTCAATGGTGATCCGGTTTTTTTGGATCAGAGGCTCAACCAACGGCAGCGTTTCGTTCAGGATTTTATGGACGGTCATCAATTCCAGATGAGGTTCGGGAAGACGCGTAGCCTTGCGGACGTTCTGGATAACATGATCCAGCCGCTGCGTCTGTTCAACGATCACGTTCAGCTTATGCGCCACGTCCGGCGGCCATCCTTCGCGCTCGAGCATCAGACGGGCCAGTCCGGCGATGGAATGAAGCGGCGTTCCCAGATCATGCGCCAGATTGGCGGTCAGGTGCCCCAGAGCCGTCAACTGCTTCAAATCGTCCACCTGCTTCTGCAGGCCGATCACGTTAAGCGTCTCTTCC
>JAKPUX010000366.1 GCA_029554865.1 bacterium
CTGCGCAACTGATCCTCACGGCCATGCACGAACTGCTCGCGGGACAAGGCCGCCTGCAATCTAAACATGCGGAGGCGACGGAGGCGCGCTGGGGGGAATGGCGGGGGAGCCAACCCTCCGCTGCCCGGCAGGAGGGGCTGACCCCCGGAGCCCTGACAGGCTTTCTTGATCCGGAGAGATCGGCCTGGTACCGGCCCGATCGTGAACGTTTCGAAAAGGAACGCTTTCTCGACTACAAAAGCGTCTACATCAACAAACGCCGCGTCGACCGCGGGAATCTCGTCCACCACTATCTCTCGTTCATCGAATTTGATTCACCCGCCGCCCGGCAGCGCGCCGCCCGGCGGGCCCTTGCCGATTACGGCAGCCTGCTGCGCCCCGCTGATATCCATCTCCTCATCGAAAGGGTGGAGGCCTTCATCACTGCCCATGCCGACTATTTCTCCGCCGCCAGGTGGGAACGCGTCTTCACCGAACAGACCCTCTATGCCCCGGACGGCCGGGAAGAGCGCATCGACCGCATGCTGGTGAGCGACGAACGCCGGGAGATCCTCATCGTCGATTTCAAAACCGGTGAAAGCCACGACCAGGCCCAGCTGGATGAGTACAAACACACCGTCTCCAGCCTTCCCTATGTGCACAGCAGGGGCTACGCTGTGCGCGGGATCTTTCTCGAGGTGGAGATCGGTTGATTCGGGCCGCCGCCGGGACGAGCCCGGCAGAAACCTCAAATCACCAGCAGGAAATGACCAGTCAGGAGGAGAGCGTGCCAACGAGGCAAATTGTTCCCGAAGAATGGTTCAGCGAAAAAAGCGCCCTCGACCGCCGCCTCGGCCTGACCGAGGCCTTTTCGATCCTCATCGGCCGCATCATCGGCTCTGGCATCTTCAGAACCCCCGCACCGATCATGATCCTGGTCGGCAGCGTCTCGATGTTCTACGGGGTCTGGCTCCTCGGCGGCATCGCCACCCTGCTCGGGGCCTTTGTCTACGCCGAGATGGCGGCGATGATGCCCAAATCGGGCGGCCCCTATGCCTTCCTCCGCGCCGCCTATCCCCCGGTCTGGGCCTTCCTGCGCGGCTGGGCCATGTTTTTCGTCTCCGAGACCGGGGCGATCGCAGCGGTCTCGATCGTCTTCGCCGAATACAGCAACTCCCTCTACCGCCTCCTCACCGGGGCCGCCTTCAGCCGGGGCGTCGAGGTCCTCATCGCCCTGGCGATCATCTGGCTTTTAACCCTGGTCAACTGCTTCGGCGTCGCCCTCGGGGGCAAGGTGCAGAACATTCTCAGCCTGCTCAAGCTGATCGCTCTCGGTATGGTTATCGGGGTCTGCTTCGCCAGCGGCGGCAGCAGCACCCATTTCAGCCAACCCTTCTGGCCGGACAAATTTACCTGGGGTTCTCTTCTGGCCATGGGGGCGGCCATGCGTTACGCCTTTTTTGCCTTCAGCGGCTGGGAGGGGGCGACCTACGTGGCTGAGGAGGTGAAAAATCCGCGCAAGAATCTGCCCCTCTCGCTCATCCTCGGCCTCACCGGCGTGATGCTCATCTACCTGGCCGCCAACAGCGCCTATCTCTTTCAGCTCCCGGCCGCCAGTATCGCAGAATCCAAATGGGTGGCGGTCGATGCCGTCGAGGCGGCTGTGGGCGGGATCGGCGGCATCCTCGTCAGCCTGGCGGTGATGCTCAACACCTTCGGCAGCGTCAGTTCACAGGTGCTGGTCAAAGCGCGCGGGGTCTATGCGATGGCGAGGGACGGCCTCTTTTTCCGCTGGCTCGGCGAGGTCCATCCCCGCTACAAAACCCCCAACCGCGCCCTCATCGTCCAGGGCCTCTGGGCAACTGTCCTGCTCTTCGCAGCCGGCTTCGCCGCCCATGCCTATGAGACCATCATCGACTTTTTCTCCTTCACCTCGTCGATCTTTAACATCTCCACCTTCGCTGCAGTCTATGTCCTGCGCAGGAAATATCCCGATGCTCCGCGCTACTACAAGGCATGGGGCTATCCGGTCACCCTGATCCTGGTGCTGATCATCCAGGTCTGGTTCATGGTCACCACCCTCATCACCGCTTTCATTCCCTCGCTGGTCGGCATCGCCCTGACCAGCACGGGATTGATCTATTACTATTTCAATACACGCACCGGCGCGGCGGTTGGGAAATGAGCCGCAGCGAAGGGAGAGCCATGAACTCATACATCGGCGCCCTCGACCAGGGCACCACCTCCACCCGTTTCATCGTCTTCGATCGTCTGGGAACAATCATCGCTTCGGCCCAGCGCGAGCATCGCCAGATCTATCCCCGCCCAGGCTGGGTGGAGCATGACCCGGCCGAGATCTGGCAGAACAGCTGTCTGGTCATTGAGGAGGCCATGATGCGGGCCCGGCTCAGCGCCGCCCAGCTGGAAGCCATCGGTATCACCAACCAGCGCGAGACCACGGTGATGTGGGGGCGCCAAAGCGGCGTCCCCCTTTACAATGCCCTGGTCTGGCAGGACATGCGCACCGACCGCATCATCGCTGGTCTGGCCGCAGAGGGGGGAAAGGAGCGTTTTCGTGCCGCCACCGGACTGCCCCTGGCCACCTACTTTTCCGCTCCCAAGATCAAATGGCTGATCGAAAATGTTCCCGCCGTCGCCGCCGCTGTGCGCGAAGAGCGGGCCCTTTTTGGCACCATCGACACCTGGCTGCTCTGGAAGTTGAGCGGCGGCCGATGCCATGCCACCGACGTCACCAACGCCAGCCGCACCATGCTGCTCGATCTCGCCTCTCTGCGCTGGGATGAAGCGATCGCCTCCGCCATGGGCATCCCGGGCCACATCCTGCCCGAGGTGCGTCCATCCTCCGGCTTTTTCGCCGAGGCGGCGGCGCCCGACGTGATTGCCGGCGTTCCCCTCCTCAGCCTCATCGGCGATCAGCAGGCTGCCCTGGCCGGACAGGCCTGCTTCCAACCCGGCCAGGCCAAGAATACCTACGGCACCGGCTGCTTCATGCTCCTCCACACCGGCGCCAGGCCCATGGCCAGCGCCCATGGCCTGCTCACTACGGTCGCCGGCCAGCGCGCCGGCCGGCCTGCTGCCTATGCCCTCGAGGGTTCAGTGGCCATCGCCGGGGCCCTGGTGCAGTGGCTGCGCGATAACCTCGGCTTGATCAGCTCCGCACCGGAGATCGAAACCCTGGCGCGTTCGGTGGAGGACAACGGCGGCCTCTATTTCGTCCCCGCCTTCTCCGGTCTCTATGCCCCCCACTGGCGGGAAGAGGCTCGCGGGATCATCGCCGGATTGACCCGCTTCGCCAATCGCGGCCACCTCGCGCGGGCCGTGCTCGAAGCCACCGCCTTCCAGACCCGCGAGGTCCTCGATGCCATGATCAAGGACTCGGGGATCGGGCTCGCTGAACTCAAGGTCGACGGCGGCATGGT
>JAKPUX010000025.1 GCA_029554865.1 bacterium
AATCAGGGGGGCAGCACAGTCGAGATCGATGACATCAACAGCCGGCTCGATTTTACGACACCGGGGTTCATTCTCGGACCGCCCCGGCTGGTTCAAAACGGCACCATACTCCGCGGCAACCAGTCGGATATCCTGCGCTTCCCGGTCCTCAGGAATGGAAATGCGCCTGCTGCGGTGACCATCAGCGCGACTATTAATTATCAGGTTCTCAACTCCGGCGCTCCTCGTACCCTGGTCTCCCCGGTCACCGGCAATGTCCGCTTGCAAAACAGGGCGGCCAATTTTGTCCAAAAGATCCGCCTCGATCCGGGCATCCTCACCGAGGACAAGCTCGCCCCGTGGCGCGTCGTTCTCACCCTGGCCAGCAGTGCGACCGATGGCGACCTCCAGATCAATCTCGACGACGCCGACAGCACCTTCGTCCGCTTTCTGGATTATCAGCTCCCGCTGCCGGCCCGCCTGGCGGGCAACGGCACCCGCGTGCTCAAGTCCGGCACCACGGACAGCCTGATATTCACCGGCATCGTCCCCGTCGACACCAGCGGATCTTTTGCCATCACGGCACGGGTAGCTGCCCGGGACCTCAACAGCAGCCTCGCCGTCAGCGCTGCACCGCCGCAGTCGGTTGCCCTCGTGGTACAGAATCCCCCGAGCCTCGCAGCCCTGACCAATTCCCTGCAGCCCGCCTATGTTTCGGGAGGTACAGTCTACCAGTTTCAGATTAACGTCGTCAATAACGGTGGATCAACCCTGCTCCTGGATCCCACCCGGACTGCTTTCGCGATCGTGGACACCACGACCGGCCTGGAGCTCTATTCCTCCCTGCTCGACGCCTCTTTCGGATCAAGCCTGCCGGGCAACATGAGCTCGCGCACGCTCTATTTCCATTTCAAGGATCTTCCCGCCGGCATCGCCCCGGGACGCTATCGCACCCGCCTCCTGCTCGCCGGCACGGAAAACCGCAACGCCTTCAGCCAGACCCTGGAGCTGAGCAATAACAGGGTCACGGTGGCGAGCCCGCGTGAGGTCATGATCACTTCCCTGCGCAGCGAGTCGCCCACCGTCACAGCGGGGCAGGGACTGCCCTGGTTCATTGCACTGGAGGTGACCAACAACGGCAGCAGCACCCTGCGCCTCGACCAGTCCAGCATCACCTTTTATCGCAACAATGTCGATGTTTCCTCCTCCTTCGCCCTGGTCGTGCCGGATACCTTCACCACGGGCCTGGCGACCATTCCAGGCGACACCACCCGGATCATCCGCTACCGGGTCGATGCGGTCGATGCGGATCTCGAGCCCGGCCAGATTGTCATCGCGGGCCATATCTGGCTCACGGATGTAGCCCAGGCCTATCGCCGTTTCGATGAGCAGACCGATCAGGGCAATTCCGGTTATGTCACCGTGCAGGCCCCGGCGGAAGCCCTTTTGATCTCCTTCTCGCCCAGCCAGAATTCTGTGACCAGGGGCCAGCAGGAGCCCTGGACGATCTCCGCGCGGGTGAAGAATCGGGGTGGAAGCATCCTCGCCCTCGATCCCGCCCGGCTGGAGCTCCACTTCAGCGCAGGAGACACCCACTTCGTCTTCCAGCAGCCCAGCCATTTCCTCGGCAGCGGCGATACCCTTCTGCTGCCGGGCGTTGAGGATACCCTGCGCTGGACTGTGGATGAGGTCTCGGCGGAGTCGAGCCTGCCTGGCCTGGTGCGGGTGGAGGCGGCGATACCCCTGAGCGAACTCAACAGCGGCCGTCTCTATACCCTTGAGACCTCCTCCGGCAATGCCGGCTTTGATATTGCGGTGCAGGATTCTGCCGCAGCGCGGCTCGCCGGCTTTAGAGTGGTGGTGCCGCAGGACTCTCTGGTTAATGCCGGACAGAGCTTTTACGTTCAGGCCTGCGTGAAAAGCCTTGAAAATCGGGACGGGCTGGAAAATGTGCGCGTGCGCTTCGCCGCCGACGGATATCTCTCCTTCCCTGAAGGCAGCGAGACCGTGCTCGGACCCATCCCCGCCGGCGACAGCCTCTGGACTGTGCCCGGGATCCTCGTCAAGGCCGATACCATGGCGGGCGTCGATCCGACCCTTTTTGCCCGGATCCTCTCCGCTGCCGCGGCCAATACCGGCCAGCCGACCCTCATTGAACCAGCCCGCGCCGGGAGGGATTCCTCCAGGACCATCCACATCCAGAAGCCGGGCGCCCTGACGGTGACGCGGATCTTCGTCTCCCAGGACACCATCCCCTCCGGGTACAGCCTGGACTGGACCATCCAGGTGGATGTGACCAATCCCCGTGAGGGAACCCTGCTGCTGGAAGCACCCAGGGCGGGCGATATTTCGATCAAGCAGGGCTTCGTCATCCGCGCCCCGGAACTGACTCCGGCCGAACGTACCCTCTCCCCCGGAGATACCCTCCGGGTCATCTATGAGGTCATTGCCTCCAGTTCCGGCAGCGGCCGGCTGCCGATCACGGCCCAGCTCGCGGCCAGAGATGTCAACGACACCCTGCGCGTGGTCTCCACCTCGGCCACAACCTCAATCTTTGTCTCCACCAGCGCGCGCGTGCGCATCGTCCGGACCGCGGTCAACGCCGACTCCAACTTTGTCGATGCCGAAGGGATCGGACATGTCAATACCCGCCAGCCCTTTTATGTTGATGTAGATATCGAAAACAGCGGCGGACAGCCGCTTAAAACAGTCTATGTACGGCTTGCCGGCGTCCGTTCGCCGGTCGCCACCCCCCTTCAGTTCATCGAAAATCTGAGCACCTTTGAGGGCCCCCGCCGCCTGAGATTCAGCGTGCAGGCGGACAGTCTCGAAAACCTGGCCGGCGAACTTTTCACCGCCGAAATCACCCAGGCCGCCGGCGAAGACGGCTCTCCTGCCTTCATCGCTCCCGCCACAGATGCCCTGGCGACGGCCCGCATCTACCGACCGGCGGTGCTGCAGCTGGTCAGTACTTCGGCCCTTAATCCGGGCACTGAAAGGATCGTCAGTTACGGACAGGCCTTCCCGGTGGAGGTCGTCGTGCAGAATCTGGGTTCGGAGCCGGTCAGCGGCGTGACCCTGACGATGCGGGCCGATCCGGCCGACCGGGCCGGCATCACGACCACGCCCCTGCTGTTAGCCAAGACACTCGCCGCCGGAGATACCGGCAAGGTCGTTTTCACAGCCACGGCGGGCAGTCAGAGTGGAGAGGTGCTTCTGGTTTCGGATGTCACCACCTCAACCGGCCAGAACACCGGGCTGCCCGTGCCCTTGCAGCGCGCCGGGCAGGACTCTTCGAGCCTGGTGACGATCGAATCGGGCGCACGGCTGACTATTCTCTCGGTGCGGGTGGTGCCCGCCGCCGTTTCGGCCGGCGATGCCCAGAACGATACCCGCATCTATGTACAAGTCGCCAATACCGGCGATGCGGATCTGCGCTTTCTTGGCATCTCGCCCGATAATGTCCGCTTTACGACCAATGGCATTCTGGATGAAGAGTACCGCGTTAACGCCCCCGCCAAACTGATGGGCTCCGACAGCCTGGTTTTGAAAGGCCAGGCGCAGGACTCGCTCCTTTATATCGTCACCCGGATCGGGGACATCGCCGGGGATGCCGAGGTCAGGGTGCAGCTCACTGCGATGGATCTGAACAGGAGCCCCTCAGAAGCGAATCAGATGATGGCCACCGGCACCACCAGCCTGGAGGTGACCAGCACCTCCTGGGTGCGCATCAACCAGACCCTGGTGAGTTCTGCCACAGCCTTCGATGAGCAAAATACTCCCCTGGTCAACCGTGGCCGCCAGTTCATCCTGGCGGTGGAGGCGGAGACCAGCGAACTCTCCGGTGTGGATTCAGTCTGGGTTCGTCTCACAGCGGAGGGGGCTTCCAGCATCGTCCAGCCCCTGCTGGTGATCCCGACCATCAACAAGGGCGGCACGGGCCGGGCCGAGTTCACTATCATCGCTGACGACAGCTGGGATGGTGCGCTGGGTGAAATCCGCGAGAGTTTCAACGCCCAGATCCTTTCCGCCAAGGCGGTGGGCTCCTCCCTGGCTGCACAGGTCCGGGCGCCGGTCCGGCCGGTGGACGCACTGGCGACGGTGCGCATCCAGAATCCGGCGCGCATCGACCTCCGTCTCGCCCTTGCGGCCGGCCAGGATTCCATCCTGACGGCGAGTCAGGAGTTCAGCCTGGTGGTCAGTCTGGTCAACCTCGGCTCCTCCGCCATGCGGGACGGGCAGTACACGATCACCCTGCCGCCGGGAAACAAGTACCGCCTTATCGGGGGCGAAACGGAACGCTCCTTCGATGTACCGCTCGGCTGGACGAGCTACACCGACACCCTCCACCTGATCGCGCCTGACCAGGATTCCTTCAGCGACACCATCCGTGTCAACCTCACTCGGGTGCCGCAGGATGTCAATATCGCAGCACCCGCTGCGACCGAGTCTGTGCAGGCGGCTGCAGTCGTCACGACCCTGAGGTCGGGACTGGCATTGAATCTCTCCATCTATTCACCCTCCGGTGCCCAGGACCGGATTCTCTCCACGGCCCAGCAGATGGTGCTGCGCGCGACCGTCCAGTCGACCGACAACATTCGAAACAAGAGCGTCACCCTCAAACTCCCGATCTCCCCTGCCTATGTTCTGCTTAGCCCTGCGTCGCAGGCGGTGGCCTCCAGCCGGGATACGGTCTACTGGCGCGTCCAGGTTCCTGATGCCGAGACCGTAATGGCCCATATTTTCGAGGCCACGGCGCGCGGGCAGTCCGCGGAGAGCGAACTGATCCAGACCCGTACCGCAACTATCGATCAGATCGTAAGCCGCGCCAGCCTCTGGGTCGATGACCTTGAGGTGAGTTCCCCGGCAGTAGGGGTGATGGAGAGCGGCCAGGCCAATTTCTCCGTACGCCAGCAGGCCATCCTGAGAACCAGGGTGCGCAATCTCGGCGCCGCCCGCGTCGGGGCGACTGGCAGGATCACCCTCTCCCTGCAGAACAGCGGTTTGACGCTGGTCTCCTCTGATTCAGCCAAGGGCTTCACCATCGGCAGCTATGTAACCTGGAACGTCCAGGCTTCCGATGTGCCCATCAGCGAGATCCGGGATATCCGTGTCGAGATCTCCACCATACCCATGGACGAGAATACCAATGCCCCGGCGGCTATCGCCAATGGTTCGGCGACGCTGAATGTCCTCACCGAGGCGCGGGGGACAACGCGCATCGATCAGTTCTATATCAGCAGCCCGGCTGGCGCCCTTGACAATTCGGTCTCTGCGGAACAAAGCTTTGTGGTGACGGCGGAGATCACCTCCACCTCGGTCCGTGAACTGCAGGCCGAGATCAGCAGCGCCGGGGATTTTTCGACCAATACACCGTCGGTTACGGTCCCGGCCGGGAATCGTCAGGTGGTGACCTGGACGGTAAAGGCCCCGGCGGAGGCCGGATCCAACACCCTGACCCTGACGGTGAGCGGCAGGGATTACCGTTCGAACATTGCCCTGACCAACCAGGTCCGCGCCCTCAATGTGACCACCCAGCCGCCGACCCGTTTCACCCTGACTCCGCGCATCATCTTCCCGGCGGGGCTGAGCAACAAGGTCTCCAGTGAATCGCCGATGCGGCTGGCCCTCTACATCGATCATCGTGAGGAGACCGCCCCCCAGGTGGCGGGCGAAGCGGCTACCATTCGTCTCAATGTCCCCGCCCGCTTTCTCGACGGCAGCGAACCCCTGATCAAGAGCGGCAGTGACAGCCTGGTCTGGAACCTGGCCGCCCCGGCGGTTTCGCAGGACACTCTTTTTGATGTCCAGTTCAGCGTCACAGCTCTGCCGAAGGATGCCAATTCCGGTCTGGAGGCGACGACGGAGTTTATGAATGTCTATTTCCCGATCTGGGTCGTGCGCAAAGCGCGGCTTGAAGTGCTCGCCCAGGTACAGGGCCGGTCGGGGACGACGCCAATACCGGTGCGCATCGGCAATGAGTTCGACCTCTTTTCGATCCTCTCCAATCTCGGCTCTGCGGATTACTACGGTTCCTACCAGGTGCAGCTGCGGCTGCCCTCGGGCTATACGAGCGCGGACGGCCTGACCGTAAGCACCGAGAGCGACACGGTGAAGTGGCGGGTCAAGGCGCCGGATGTATTCAGGGAGACCCCGGATACCCTGATGGTAAAGCTGCTCAGTGCGCCGAGGGATTATTTCTCCAAAACCCCTGCTGATATCGCGCAGGATTCGGCGATTGTGCTGATCTCGCCTGAGGCTGGTTTTATGGTGGCCAAGTCCTTTCCTGTGCGCACCGGATCGGTCGGCCTGCGCGGCGGCGCCAGCCTGCCCATGCTCGGCCTCTCTCTGCAGAACAAGGACCAGTCGATCGGCAGCCGGTCGTTGCTGGATACCATCAAGGTCTCTTTCCGCAACAAGCGCGGCAGCGCGGTGGCGGCGCGGTCGGTGGTGAGCCGGATCGCCGCCGTCCGGCACGGCAATCCCGCTGAGGTGCTGGCTGAGAACAATAGTCCCGGCGCGGCCAGCGAGATGGTGCTCAATTTTGACAAGGCTGTTCCCGACACGATCCGGGGCAGCGACCTCTTCGCCATCGATATCCTTATCGATATCGCTGCGGAGGCCAACCTCACCGATTTTGTCATGGTGGTGGATTCGGCCCGTGCGATAGTAGCCAGGGACGCCATCTACCACAACCGGCTGAGCATCGCCGACTCGACCCTCAATCGCGTCCAGTATCTCGGCTTCTCCTCCGGCACCCTGGTGGTGATGCAAAACAACCTGGAAGAGTCTTTTTGTAATTATCCCAATCCCTTCGGCACAGCGTCGCGCCCGACCACCCGCTTTGTCTATTATCTCAAGCAGGCGAGCGACGTCCGTATCAAGATCTTCACCCTGACCGGAGATCTGGTACAGGCCTGGGAGTACACCAGGGCGGCTCATCCGCGGCAGACCAGCGCCGGAGTTCATCAGGATGAGGTCATCTGGGACGGCCGCAACGGCCGCGGCGAGAAGGTGATGAACGGCGTCTATCTGGCCTATCTGCAGACCGATTACGGCGAGATGGCGCTCACCAAGATAGCAGTTGTCAAATAACGCATCGAGCAGTTGGCCATTGTGAAACCAAATACCAGAAAATATCTCCTCTCTTTGCTCTTCCTGCTGCTTCTTCAGGCCGGAGGGGCGTACGCGCAGCAGGTGCTGCAGGATCGAGCCTATGGCGGAGCCAATGATGTCTTTGACCTTCCCGTCGGGGCCCGGGCTCTGGCCATGGGCGGGGCCTATGTCTCGACGGCCGATGATCCTTTCGCCCTATACTGGAATCCAGCCGCCCTGGAGAATGTTCAGAATATGGGCGTCGGGCTCTACTATTCCAATCTGACCGCGGGCACACAGTACAGCTATCTCGGCTATGCTCACCCCACCCTTTTTCTGGGCACCTTCAGCCTCGGCATCATCAGTCTGTCGACGCCGGACATCGACATCCGCGACGAGTTCGATCCGATGAAGTTAGGCTCGCTCTCCTACAGCCGGAACATGCTGCTCTTCGGCTACGGCTACAAGCCTCTCAACTGGCTTGCTGTCGGGGCCGCGCTCAAGGTCGAGCGGGTTTCGCTGCCGGGCTATCCGGATGGAGCCACGGGGCAGACCGGCAGCCTCACCGAATCCGCCTTGGGCGCGGACATGGGGCTGGTCTTCACTCCCGGGCTGGCGAGCCCCTATCTGAAGGATCTCACCCTGGCTGTGAGCGTGCAGAATGCGATTCAGCGCTCCATGCGCGCGGTTGATGAGCGTGAATCCACGCCCCGCACCTTCCGTCTGGGGATGGACAAGAGGATCGGCATCGGTGATGACGGCAGCAGTATGACGCTGGCCTTTGAGTATGACAAGATGAAGACGATGCCCGCCCACACCCATCTGGGATTGGAGTACAGCTTTCAGGATATGTTCGCTCTGCGTACGGGGCTTTATCGCAATCACTTTACGATCGGGGGCGGCGCCAAGCTGGCCGGTGTCCAGCTTGATTACTCTTACTGGACGGGCGATGATTCCTGGCTGAGCAGCAGCCATCGCATCTCCCTGGTGCTGAACATCGGCAAGAGCCGCGAATTGCGCATGGCTGAATATCAGGAGCGTGAGGCGCGCCGCATCGAGATGGAGCTGGCGGCCAAACGCCAGGCTGAACGGAACGAGGCCATTGTTTCGGGCATGAGCCGTGCGCGGGTCCTGGTCGGAAAGGGTGATTACCCCGGGGCTTACAGCGTGGTGAGCCGGGTGCTCTTTTACGATGTGACCGGCAGCGATCCGGATCTGGAGGAGGCGCGGCAGCTTTTGCAGCAGATCAACACCGCTTTGGAGGAGCAGCGCAAGCGTGAGGAGGCGGCCATTCTCGCCAAGACTGAGGAGGAGATGCGCATCCGCCGCAACAATCTGCTCATCGAGCAGCATTACCAGAAGGCCCTGAACGCCTACAGCCTCGAGGATTATCAGACCGCCATTCAGGAGTGCGATCAGGCCCTCGCCATCGATCCGAACAGCGAGCGGGCTACTGACCTGAGACGCAAGTCCGATGAACAGCTGCGCCGCAAGATCATGCAGCTGGCTGAACGCGCGCGCCAGCTCCAGGCTCAGGATCGCGGCTACGATGCCATCACCCTCTACAATCAGGCCCGGCAGATGGCCAAGGGGATTCCGGACATCGAGACCTTCCTGGCGGGGCAGATCTCTTCGATCGAAAGCCGGCTCAGCCGGGAGGATTTGATGCGGCGGGCGGCGGCGCAGGAGATGAGCCAGAACTGGGCCGAGGCTGCCTCGCTCTACCGGGAAGCCCTGCGCTACGATCCCAACAACCGCTCCCTGCAGGAGCGCTACAACGAAGCCAAGGCCCGGGCGGAAGCGCGCGACATGGAGATGCCCGAAAATGTGCGCGAGCTCTACCGGCTCGGGGCACAGGCCTATGCCCAGCACAAGTATGATGAGGCGGTGCGCCACTTTGAGGAGGCGCGCAAGCTGCAGCCCCTGAATAAAAAGATCCTCAAGGCCCTCGATTCAGCCAAAGAGAATTTGCAGCGGCAATCTTCGAACCAGGGCACCCAGAACAAATAAGAGCAGCCGGCCCGCAATCCGTCTGAAAGGAGCTCTCCGGACCGGCGGCGCCCGCCGCCGGTGAAGGGGAAGAGGACACTTGTTCCAGAATATTCTAAAAGAGCAGCTGAAGGTACCCGCCCGGATCGAATTTCTCGGCGAACTGCGGGATTTCGTCACCAAGGTTGGCCACCGCCACGGTTTCTCAGAGCGGGTGATCAATGCCTTCAAGCTCTCCATAGACGAGGCGGCCACCAACATCATCAAGCATGCCTACCGCGACTGGGAAGGCAGCATCACAATTCGCGCCATCGTCAAGAAAAACAGCCTCACCATCGTCCTGGTTGATCAGGGCAAGTATTTCGATCCGCGTCAGGTCAGCGATCCCGACCTCCAGCGCTATGTCGACATCGGCAAGAAGGGCGGCCTGGGAATCTTCATCATGCGCCGGCTGCTCGACGAGATCGATTATCGCAAGACCGAAGAGGGCAACGAGTTGTGGATGGTCAAGCATCGCGACGTTGCGCGCAAGCGCCGCCTCGCAGTGCCCTCGCTCTCCATGACCCTCAAGGCGCGCTACTGGCTGATATCGACCTCTGTTTTCACCCTCTTTTTGCTCGGGGTTCTCGTCTACAACTTTTTTCGCAGTGCCGACTCTATCACTGCCGATTTTCTCGCCCGGGGGCGCACCGCCCTCTCGGTGATGACCTCGGACATATCGGCCAATCTGCAGCAGCAGCTTCCCGAGACCACGCGCCAGAGCATGGTGGAGGGGACCAATCTTCCCGACGACATTGATATCCTCGCCCACACCCTGCCGCCGCTCAACACCCTGCAGAATTCGGAATACCGGGATATCCTCTATCAGGCGCTTATCGCCGACAATAACCAGTACATTCTGGCCAGCACCGAGGGCAAGCTGATTTTCACCCGTTTCAATCGGCCGCAGGAAACCGGCAAGCTGCAGAATGATGTCCTGCGTTACACCTTCCCTTCAGGGATCGAGGTGCTGGAAATTACCTCCCCGGTTCTGGATGAGTCCGGCAAAACCCTTTGCACCGCCCACTTTTTCATCGATCACGCTGCCATCAGCAAGGAGATCAGCAGCGAGCGCTGGAGCAACGCCCGGATGCTGGGCCTGATCTGGCTCATCGGCGCCGCCGGTCTCTTTTTGCTCATCATCCTAGTGATGAACCCCTTCCGGCGTCTCTCCGAGTGGGTCAAACAGCTCGGACAG
The DNA here is from genome assembly GCA_029554865.1 of bacterium. Classification (GTDB taxonomy): domain Bacteria; phylum Zhuqueibacterota; class Zhuqueibacteria; order Residuimicrobiales; family Residuimicrobiaceae; genus JAKPUX01. Next base: position 10,301 of record JAKPUX010000025.1, read on the forward strand.
CCCGGTGCCGCTGACGAGATGGACATCGATGCCACAACCGAGATCGGCGAGATCGCCCAGGCCTTCAGTGATATCACCCTGAAGCTGCGGGAATCCCAGGTCAATATGGCCGAACAGGAACGGCTGCAAAAGGAGATGCAGGTCGCCCAGGAAATCCAGCAGACCCTGCTGCCGGGCGAATTTCCCGAGATCGAGGGTTACGGAATCAGCAGCTATTACGCCGCCGCCAAGGAGGTGGGAGGCGACTATTATGATTTCGTCGAGGTGGACAAGGATACCCTGGGCATCGTCGTCGCCGATGTTTCGGGCAAGGGGGTTCCGGGTTCACTGGTCATGACCATGATCCGCACCGCCCTGCGCACCGAGGCGCGCGGCGTCAAGGATGCGGCCGAGGTGCTGGCGCGCGTGAACGACTTTGTCGTCGCAGACATGAAAAAGGGGATGTTCGTCACCCTTTTTTATGTGATCATCGATTCCAAGAAAAGGCGGCTCAACTATGCCAGCGCCGGACACAATCCGATGATCCTCTATCGCGGCAGCCGCAACAAATCCTATTACCTCAATCCCCACGGCTTCCCCATTGGCATCTCCCTGCCGGACAAGAATCTCTTCCGCAACACCATTGAGTCGGACACCCTCTCTCTCAATGAGGGCGACATCCTGCTGATTTACACCGACGGCATCACCGAGGCGATGAACCGGCGGCGCCAGCTCTACGGGGAGGAGCGTTTTCTCAACGTCATCCGTGAAAACGGCCTTCTGCCGGCCCAGGATTTTGTCGACAAGCTGCACGAGGAGATCCTCTCCTTTACCGAGGGCACACCGCAGAGCGACGACATCACGCTCGTCGCCATCAAGGAAAAGTCTTCAGCGGAAAAGATCGAGCTCGAACGCGCCAAGCGGGTCTATCGCCGTCTCCAGCAGGGCAGCAGCATCAAGGAGGCGTGCGAGAGCGAGGGCCTTTCCTCCTACTCCTATTATTCCAAATACAAAGAGATCTTTGAGCAGGGTAACATCGAGGAGCTGGTCAGCGTCGAGAGCGAGTCCATCGAAGCCAAGCATCTGAGCATCGAGGAGAAGACCCGTCTTTATGATGTGATCATGCGCTACCCCGAGTACGGAGCCAAGAAGATCCATGAGGAGCTCCTCACCGAGCGCTATGGCTTTATGGATATCCATCCCGCCAAGATCTACGAAGAGTTGGTGCGGGCCAAGCTGAACACGCGCGAGCTGCGCGAGGCCTTTGTTCATCGTGGCGGTAAAAAGCGCCGACCCAAGCCGCCGGGTACCCCGATGCTGACGCTGGACGGGCGGGTGATCATCCAGAAGGGCGGGCTGGCCGACATGGAATCCGATCACGAGCCGGCGGAGGCTCCCGGTGAAGCCCGCAAGGGTCGTCCGGCGGCGGAACCGCCTAAACCCGCACGCGCGGCTGCAGCCCCCGGGCGTCAGAGGGTGGCGTTGCCGCATCAGCCTGGCATGAGCCGCTTCCAGGGACGGGATATTCTCTCCTACCAGATCGAGGAGCTTCTCGACGTCCCGCTCGAGGATCTCTTCGACAAACGGCTGGGCGGGGCGGCGCCGGAGGCAGAGTCCTATACGGATGAGTTCGTCGAGCCTGATGAATCCACCCAGGCTGCCGCCAGACCGGCCGCCGAGCCCGATCTATCCCTTGCGGAGATGGGTTTTGAATATGCAGCCGGCGCTGGTGAAAAGGGGGCCCCCGTCGAGGAGGAGCTGCTGGATCTGCCCCCGGAGATCGTTCCCCTCGAGGCGGTTGCACAAGCTGAGGCCGGTAACGTGGAGAGCAATCTGCCCGAAAGGAATATCGAGCCCCCCCTGCCGGAGCCGGGGCTGGAGCTGCGTGATGATGAAGATGATCTCACCAGCGACGATCTCGATTTTGCGGATATTCTCGAGACCGGGGGCGGGCTTGAGGATCCCTTCGCGCTTCGCGAGGAGGGCAGGAGATTCCCGGCCGCGCCGATGGAAGAGGCGGTCGTCCTTCCCGCCGCCGAACCGGAGAGGGAGGATTTCAACCCACCCCAGGAGGATGCCGATCCGGCGCTGCGCGACATCTTTGAGGAGTTTCTCGAGATCGATGAAGAGGCCGGCCTGATTTCCGAAAGTGGCGAGCTGGAGAACGAGATCATCGAGCAGATATTGCAGAACGAGATCGCCTCGCGGATGAACTGGCAGGTCGGGGAGCAGGAGGGCGCCGGGCCGGACCTGGCGGGGCAATGGCAGCTGGAGGAGGCGGCCGGCGAGGTTGGTCATGCCGAGGAGGAGATAAAGGACCAGCATCGCCTCTCTTTCGACGAGCTCATCGATCTGCTCAGTGCCGAGAAGAATGGCGGGAAGGAGTGGCCGGAGCCGGGCCTCGAGGCGGCGGAACGGGCGAGGAGTTCGGAGGGGGGAGGAAGTGCCGCGGCGCCGGCCCATACTGATGATCCCGACCGCGACCGCGCCTACGCCAATGCCCTCAGCCGTTTTCTGAACGAGGAGTACAGGCAATCGATCGAAATCTGCTCGGAGATTCTGGCGCGAGACGGCGGCGATACCCAGGTGCGCGTGCTGCTGGGGCAATCCTATTTCCGCGCCAACGCTTTCCGTGAATCGGCGCGGGAGTTTCAGCGCATTCTCAAGATCGATCCACGCAACAAGGAGGCGCATGAGAAACTGGGGGTGATTTACGCCAACCAGGGGGCGTTTCCGCGGGCCATTGCCCATTGGGAATATCTGTTGCAGCTCGCGCCGGAGCGCCGCGACATTTTTGAAAGCATCCAGAGAGCCAAGCAGTTCATCAACCAGACCGAGTCATCCTGACCCTGGGCGCCCCTGACTTGCTGGATATTTTTGTTGACTATTAGAGGCATAAAGGCTATATTTGTCTGCTGGAAGAACTCGTCCGGACGGGGTATCTGGTGGGATGGCGTGCTTTCGACTCGACATTGCGGTTACAGTCTTGCGCCCAGTTCCTGCAATCGCGAAATAATCTTGATGGAGATTCAAAATGGAAGGCATCCAATTGTCAGTGGAGAAGACGGGAACTAAAAACAGTGTATCGATCATCAAGGTTGGCGGATATATTGACACCACCACATCATCGGAACTGGAACACGCCCTGAGCACTCTTCTCAAGGCGGGATCATACAATATCATCATCGACCTGGGCAATGTCGATTACGTCAGCAGCGCGGGCTGGGGCATCTTCATCAGCGAGATCAAGGGGATCCGCGAAAAGGGCGGTGATCTCAAACTGGTGCGCATGATCCCTGAAGTCTATGAGGTTTTCGAGCTGCTTGAGTTCCACTATATCCTCAAGGCCTGCGACAGCATTGACGAGGCTATAAAGGATTTCGAGCGCACCCTGGGTCCAGTCACCGAGGGGAGCAAGGTCGCCGAAGTGGATATGGAGGCGGCGCACTCCCGGGGCGGCAGCGAGCGCCGCGAGAGCGCTCCCCGGCCGGAGAGCGGCAGGGCCGACAATCTGGAAGAGAAGATTCGCAAGATCATCGGACAGGATCCCGAGATCGGCACCATCCAGCTCATCAGGACCCTGAATACGCCGGAGCATGGCAATATCCGTCTCGGCTGGTTTGCGATGCGCAAGCTCTTGAAAAAAAGCGGTCTGGACAGCAAAAAAGGTCGGGCCCTTCTCAGCTCCGGACGCTGACGCGCGCCTGCGCGGCACCAATTCCCGGGTGGCGGCACGGCCTCTGCATAAGCCAAGACCCCACCCCTTTCCCACTTGTTCATCTTTCCCCGATCTTTTCCTATGTTCATAGACCATGCCAAGATACGTGTGCAAGCTGGCTCCGGCGGGGCCGGCTGTGTCGCTTTCCGCAGAGAAAAGTATGTCCCCAAAGGGGGGCCCAACGGCGGCGACGGCGGGCATGGCGGCGATGTCATCGCCATCGCCGACCGGCATATTCATACCCTGCTCGATTTCAAATATCAGACGCTCTTCAAGGCCGAGCGCGGTCAGCACGGCATGGGCTCCAATATGACCGGCAAGTCCGGGCAGCCCCTGCTGATCCGTATGCCCATCGGCACCACCATCCGGAATGCCGAGAGCGGGGAGCTGATTGCCGACCTGACCAAAGAGGGGGAGGAGGCGGTCATCGCCCGCGGCGGGCGCGGCGGCCGCGGCAATTCCCGGTTCGTCACCCCGACCAACCGCACCCCGCGTGAATGGGATCCGGGGGAGTTGGGGGAAGAACTCGAACTGACTTTGGAGCTCAAGCTGATTGCGGATGTGGGGCTGGTTGGCCTGCCCAACGCAGGCAAGTCGACCCTGCTTTCGCGCATCTCCGCTGCTCGCCCTAAAATTGCTGACTATCCCTTCACCACCCTCATCCCCAATCTGGGCATCGTCCGGGTCAGCGACGCCCAGAGCTTCGTTGTGGCGGACATCCCCGGCCTGATCGAAGGCGCCCATGAGGGCAAGGGGCTGGGCATCCAGTTCCTTCGCCATATTGAACGCACCAGGATACTGGCCATCCTGCTCGATTGCAGCTCGGCGGAGATGGAAGCGGATTATAAAACCCTCATCAACGAACTGAAATCCTACAGCCCGGATCTCCTCAGAAAGAAACGCCTGCTGATCTACACCAAAAAGGATCTTGTCCAGGGCAGGATCAAGCCCCTCAAGGCCCGTCTGCGCGGGGACGCCCCCGAGATCACCATCTCCGCCGTGCGCGGGGATGGCCTGGAGGAGCTGATCCGTCTGATCTGGGATACCTTGCAGCAGGACGACCAAGCGGATTGACGCCTTCCAACAGGAGGTGCTATGGAATCTGCTACCCCCGAATTAATCAGTTTATGGAATACCCCGGGGATTGGACCGCAGCGGCTGCGCAGCCTGATCGAGCGCTTCGGCAGCGGCCGGGCGGTCTATGCCGCCTCCACCCGGCAGTTGTGCGAGGTTGAGGGCATAGACCAGGCGACGGCCGCCAAGATCAAGGCCAATAGAGATCTGGAGGGGGCAACCCGGGAGCTGGAACGGACCCGCAAGGCAGGTGTGACCGTCCTTTCCCTCTGGGATGCGGCCTATCCGGAGATGCTCCGTCCCCTCTACGATTTGCCGGTGATTCTGTTCGTCCAGGGCGATCTGGAGGCGCTCTCGGCCAGGGCGGTGGCGGTGGTCGGTACGCGCGTTCCCAGCGAGTACGGGCAGATTGTCGCCCGCAAGCTGACGCGGGAGCTGGTCCAGCGTGGTCTGGTCATTGTCAGCGGCCTGGCCCGCGGCATCGATACCATCGCCCACCATGAGGCGGTTACGCAGGGCGGGCGGACTGTTGCAGTGCTCGGTTCAGGTCTCGATCAGATCTATCCCGGCGAGAACCGCCGGTTGGCGCGGATGATCACGGAACACGGCGCCCTGATCTCGGAGTATCTCCTCGGCACCCAGCCGGATGCCCCCCATTTTCCCCGCCGCAACCGGATCATCGCCGGCCTCGCTGCAGCCACCCTGGTGGTTGAGGCCGGCGAGGGCAGCGGGGCGCTGATCACCGCGGATGACGCCCTGGAGTACAACCGTGAGGTTATGGCGGTTCCGGGCAATATCACCAATCCGCGGGCGTATGGGTGCAACCACCTCATCCAGCAGGGGGCCAAGCTGGTGCAAAGGGTGGAGGATATCCTGGTGGAGATCGGCATGGCGGAGGAGCCGCCGCAGAGCCGGCAGCTCGAGCTGCCGGGGGTGGGGATTTCGGCTGACGAGGAAAAGCTTTTAGGGGTTCTCAGCCAGGAGCCCCGGCATGTGGATGAGATCGCTCAGGTGCTGGGCAGGCCGGTTTCCACAGTTCTGGCCCAGCTTCTCGAGCTGGAGTTGAAGAGTCTCGTCAACCAGCTGCCGGGGAAGAAATTTGTGCGCGCCTGAGGGCAAACGAATGAGGTTCTATGCAAATAATGTTTGACTATCTTTTTAATTATTTGTAAATTGACATCTGCCGGGAGGGATAGACCTAACAGGCAAGGCAGCGGTCTTGAAAACCGCCGGGCGCAAGCCCTTGGGGGTTCGAATCCCCCTCCCTCCGCTTCATGAGGTCGATTCCCGGCGAAGACATATTTTCGGAGAGGTGCCGGAGTGGCTGAACGGGGCGGCCTGCTAAGCCGTTGTAGGGGGTAACCCCTACCCAGGGTTCGAATCCCTGCCTCTCCGCAACAAAAAATGGCGAAATTCGCCATTTTTTTGTGAGAGTCAACGAACCAGCAGAAGGATTGGTTGTGGCCAAGACAAGAGTGCGATTCGCCCCGAGTCCGACGGGATTTGTTCATATCGGCAGTCTGCGCACAGCGCTCTACAACTATCTCTACGCGCGCAATCAGGGCGGTGATTTCATTCTGCGCATCGAGGATACAGACCGCGAACGGTTTGTGGAGGGGGCGGTCGAGAATCTGATTTCAGTGCTCGAGTGGGCGGGGTTACGCCCAGACGAGGGCCCGCGCTGGGGCGGAGCCTGTGGCCCCTATTTTCAGTCCGAGCGCACAGAGACCTACCGCCATTATGCCCAGGAGCTGCTCAAGAAAGGGTATGCCTACTACTCCTTTGATACGCCGGCGGATATCGAAGCGATGCGCGCGCGCGCCAAGGCAGCGGGGAATCCCTATGCCAAGTACAATTTCGCCAACCGGATGGAGATGCGCAACAGTTTGAGCCTCCCGCCCGCAGAGGTCGAGGAGGCGATCGCGGACGGCACCCCCTACGCCATCCGCCTGCTCGTTCCGGAGGGGCGCAAGTTCGAGGTTGAGGATGAGGTTCGCGGCCATGTGGTTTTTGACAGCAAGGAGGTGGATGACCAGGTGCTGCTCAAGTCGGATGGCTATCCGACCTATCACCTGGCCAATGTCGTGGATGATCATCTCATGGAGATCACCCATGTCATCCGCGGCGAGGAGTGGCTGAGTTCCGTGCCCAAGCACCTGCTGCTGTACGAGTATTTCGGCTGGCAGCCGCCGAAGATGGCCCATCTGCCGCTGATTTTTAATCCCGACGGCAGCAAGATGAGCAAACGGGACATCCAGTCCCTGGAGGCTTTGCCCCCCGGCAAGGTCGATCCCGATGTCGCCTCCTATATCCGCAGGGGGTATGAAAAGTCGGCCATCCTCAACTGCATTGCGCTGCTCGGCTGGAATCCCGGGGAGGGGGATGACCGTCAGGTTTTTTCCCTCGATGAGCTGGTACAGGAGTTTTCTCTTGGCCGCATCAACAAGTCGGCGGCGATTTTTGATCTTAAAAAGCTCAACTGGCTCAACAAGGAGCACATCATGAGGCGCTCCCCCGAGTCGATCGCGGCTGCCGTGCGTGCCATGCCCGAGGCGGAGGCCCTGGGAGAGATCGATCAGGCCTATCTGCTCGGGGTTGTCGGGCTGCTGCATGAGCGCCTCCATTTCATCGGCGATTTCTGGAGGATGGCCGGCTACTTCTTCAAGGATCCGGAGAGCTATGAGGCGGAAGCCCTGCAGAAGCGCTGGAGCCCGGAAACCGCTCCGTTGCTTCAGGAACTGAGCCGCGAGTTCGAAGCCGCCGGGGTTTTTGCCGCGGCGGAGATCGAGCAGGCCTTGCGTACTGTGGCGGAGCGGCATGATCTCAAGGGGAGCCTGCTCATTCACCCGCTCCGCCTGGCGGTCACCGGCCTCAGCGTCGGACCGGGGTTGTTCGAGCTGATGGAACTCCTCGGCCGGGAGACGGTGCTGCGCCGCCTGACCCTGGCCATCAAGCAAGTACCTATGATATTAGGGATCGGATAAGATGGAAAACGTCAACGGACAGGCGGAAAGAACGGAGCAGGGCTCCGGAGAGGCGGCGGTCTCGACCGCGCCCCCCAATTTCATTCGCACTATCATCCGCGAGGATCTCAAGACCGGCAAATATCAGGGACGGGTGCACACCCGCTTCCCGCCGGAACCCAACGGTTATCTCCACATCGGCCACGCCAAGTCAATTTGCCTCAATTTCGGCCTTGCCCGCGAATTCGGCGGCAAGACCAATCTGCGTTATGACGACACCAATCCCGCCAAGGAGGATGTCGAGTATGTTGAATCGATTGAGGAAGATGTCCGCTGGCTGGGCTTTGACTGGGAAGGGCGCAAGTTCTATGCCTCCGACTATTTCGAGCAGCTCTATGAGTATGCGGTGCAGCTCATCAAGCTGGGGATGGCTTATGTCTGCGATCTAAGTCCCGATGAAATCAGGGAATACCGGGGTACTCTAACAGAACCCGGCAAGAACAGCCCCTATCGCGACCGGAGCGTAGCGGAAAATCTGGATCTTTTCGAGCGCATGCGCAAGGGTGAGTTCGCGGAGGGCAGCCGTGTGCTGCGGGCGAGGATCGACATGGCCTCACCCAACCTCAATATGCGTGATCCGGCCATCTACCGGATCAAGAAGGTCGAGCACCATCGCACCGGCGATACCTGGTGCATCTATCCCATGTACGACTATGCCCACTGTATTTCTGATTCGATAGAAGGGATCACCCACTCCATCTGCACCCTCGAATTTGAGGATCATCGGCCGCTTTACGACTGGTTTCTCGATCAGCTCGGAATTTACCATCCCCAGCAAATCGAATTTGCGCGGCTGAACCTCTCATATACCCTACTGAGTAAACGCAAACTGCTCCAGCTGGTGACCGAGAAACATGTCAGCGGCTGGGATGACCCGCGTATGCCGACGATCACGGGTATTCGCCGCCGCGGCTACACCCCGGAATCGATCCGCACTTTCGCCGAAATCATCGGCGTGGCCAAACGTGACAGCGTCGTCGACATCCAGCTGCTGGAGCACTGCCTGCGTGAGGATCTGAATCAGCGCGCGCCCCGGCGTATGGCGGTCCTCAATCCCCTCAGGGTGGTGATCGACAACTATCCGGAGGGAGAGTTCGAGGAGCTGGATGCCGTCAATAATCCCGAGGATCCCGCGATGGGCACACGCAAGGTGCCTTTCGGCCGGGAACTCTACATCGAGCGCGATGACTTTCGTGAAGACCCGCCGAAACAGTTCCACCGCCTCTCGCCGGGACGGGAGGTCAGGCTGCGTTATGCCTACTTTGTCACCTGCACCGGGCTGGAAAAGAACGACCAGGGAGAAGTGACAACCTTGCACTGCAGCTACGATCCTGCCTCGCGGGGCGGCGGCACGCCGGATGGACGCAAGGTGAAGGGCACCATCCACTGGGTCTCGGCTGCGCATGCCTTCAACGCGACCGTGCGTCTTTATGACAGCCTTTTCACCAGGCCAGACCCTCAGGCCACGACGGAAGGGGAAAGTTTTCTCGACTATCTCAATCCCGACTCCCTGCGGGTGCTGACCGGCTGCAAACTAGAGCCCTCCCTGGCAGAAGCGGAGCCGGGAGCCCGGCTGCAGTTCGAACGCAACGGCTATTTCGTCGCGGATAGTGTCGATTCGAAACCAGGGGTTCCGGTATTCAACCGCACAGTAGCCCTGCGTGACAGCTGGGCGAAAATCGAAAAGAAAATCGGCGGCTGATCAGGCGCGGCCCACGGTCAAACACAGCACCGCGGGCGTTTTCAGCGCATTCCCGGCTTTCTTCCCGGCTGAAAAATTTGCTTGAATTGTCGTAAAAAATGCGTATATTTACTGCCATCAAGCCATATCGTCCCTGGGGAATCGTCCAATGGCAGGACACATGACTCTGGATCATGGTATCGGGGTTCGAATCCCTGTTCCCCAGCTCACAACGGAAGGTCTCAGCTGAACCTTCCGTTTTTTTTTCCCCCACTCTTCCCCGCTCTCCCCTACCGGCTCTGGCACACTTATTGTATATATACAAGAATGATTCGAGCTCTTTTCGCGTCCCGTAAATAAATTCAAGTGTTTACAACAGGTTTGCTGCCCACTGCGGATGGGTGGCAGCCCCTCCGATTGCGAAATTGTTGCTCCGATGTCCCATTTTGTAACAGCAGGAGATGATGTACCTCGCCAAGTGGACACATATTGCGCTCACGCTCTGCGCGGCGTTGATGATCCTTGTGGTGCACCTCAAGCGCACCGGGACGGAGACGCCATCTGGCGGGATAGCCATGGTTCCGCTGGCCGAGATCACGGCCGGGCCGGCGCCGGTTTTCTCGATCAATGATCCTTCGCCTCAGCCTGTGATCACCGCGGCCAGGCCGTTCCGGGCTGCGCGTCCGGCTGGTGTATTAACCCCGCCTGAGCCTGCGCCGGCATTGGTATCGGCAGGAAGAGCTGGAAGTAAAGTTCCGGAGCCCGACGTGATGACCTCGCAGCCCGCGGATGCGCCTGTGCTTCCCCAGCCAGTCCTGGCGTCAGACGAAAATACGCGACCCCTTGAGAGGGCGGTAGATCATCGCCTTGAGAGTGCGGTGGCTGCTGCAGTCAAGAAAACGGCGCCACACATGGAGAGCCGCTCCGCTTCCGGTGAGGAGGTCCATCGCCAGGTCGTCGCTCTGATCAAGAGATATATTGAGGAGCAGCATGGACGGGAGGCCCGTCCGGTGGATTTGGCCAGTGCCTCCAGAATGGCTCCGCTGGGGATGTCGGCGCGGGTGGTCACCTCCCCGGGCACAGGGCGCTGGGTGCTCGGTGCATCGGCCGGCCGCCAATCCCTGGCCGGCTCCGTTCTTTGTTCGGAGCTCTATTGGGGGCGGCGACTCTCTTCAGGGCTGCAAATCGGATTTAATCTCTCCACCAGTCTCGTGAAGGGGGTGAGCGGGGAATCCGGGGGAGGCACAACGCTGCTGCAGGGCGACCTGCAGATGCGTCTCTTTCTGCAGCCCCGGGCGAAGCTTGCACCCTTTGTCCTACTGGGGGCAGGATATGGAGAGTATCGTGAGGAGGAGTCTTCGTCCGCCGCCCCGGTCGCCATCGCCGGAGCGGGCCTGGAATACCGTTTCAGCCGGCGCCTCGGCGCACAGGTGACGGCCTCCTATGAAAAGATGCAGGTGAAGAAGCAACTGCCGGAGAGCGGGGGCAGCGGCCGCGGGGTTTGGGAACTGAAGGCGGGTCTTGTGCTGGCGATCGGCGGTCCGCGCATGATCGCCGGTCCGGTTTCGAGCGGACTGGCGGCGGCAGAATTTTCTGCCGAACAGGCGGAACATTTACCCAGATAATACGTTTATTATTCAGGCGGTACGTCCTTATCCCTCCATCGAATGCCGACCCCCCTAAGGCATTCAAAAATAAGGACGTCCGCCTTTTTTTATTCTCCGGATCGAGCAGGTGTTATCGGCGGGCGGGCTGCGAGAAAAAGCTTGAAAGGATATAGTAAAAAGTGCTACTTTATGTGCAAGCGATCGGGCGCTCGTAGCTCAACTGGATAGAGCTTCTGACTTCGGATCAGAAGGTTGGGGGTTCGAGTCCCTTCGGGCGCGCAAAAAAAAAAGAGCTCAAGTCATTTGAGCTCTTTTTTTTTATCTGGCGCTCAGATACGCCGGTTGGCGATGAGCAGGGTTTTGGGGTCGAGGCGGAGCTGCAGCCGGTCGAGCTGCCGCTCGCCGTTGTCCTTGACGAGCTTTAATTCGATATAGTCGCGATGGGCCACCAGCAGGATGACGACCGTCAGCGTCTCTGCGAAGGCATTGATCGGTGCCGGGATGATGGTTTGGTCCGTGATCGGCAGCTCGGGCGGCAGGGTGGCGGAGAACCATATTTCCGCATCGTGCTCCTGGGCGAGCTTTTTCCAGAAGTGGAGATCGCTTTCGCTGGCCTTGTCGAACGAAAAGCCGTCGACGATGATGATCTGGGGCACAAAGGCCGAATCCTTGATCAGGCGGACGATGCTGCTCTTGACCGAGTCGAGGTTGAGCCCGCTGCGCTTGAAATGGAGGATGAGGCGGTTGCGGATGATCTCTTCGTAGATATCCATCGCGCCGGCCAGTTTGTAGGCGCGGGCGATCTCATGAAAAACCTGGGTATACCAATGTTCGATATGTTGGGGATCATCCGAGAAGGAGATATGGAGGGCTTTCTGGCCGCGCAGCAGGTTGTCGGTAGCGAAGTGGACAAGGCAGGCTGTTTTTCCCACCCCCTTGCGCGCGACGAAGACGCCGAGATTGCCTTTGCCCAGTCCGCCGTGAATCGATTTTTCCAGGATCCGGATCGGACTGCGCTTGATGATTTCTTCTTTGAGCATGAGAGGCCTCTGAAGTAAGGTGCGCTGCTGCAGGTGGCGGCTCTAGTGTAATATACGACAGAGCGGGCCATTAATGCAACAGCGGAGTGCAGTGTTTTCGTCTGAATGGCCGGCCTTCAGCCGATCAGTCGTCTATCTGTTTTTAAGCTTTTCCTGATATGCCTTTTTTAGTTCCTCGGCGATGGACTCGGGCACCTTGGCGTAGCGCTTGAATTCCATGGTGAATTCTGCCTTGCCCTGTGTGGCCGAGCGCAGAACCGTGGAGTAGCCGAACATCTCACCGAGGGGCACTTCGGCCTCGACAGCGGTGAAGGTTTTGTCCTCTGTGGCGCTGAGGATCATGCCGCGGCGCTGATTGATGGTGGCGAGCACCGCGCCCTGAAACTCGGGCGGGGTCTCGACGGCGACGCGCATGACCGGCTCGAGAATAATCGGCTTGCAGCGGCTGTAAAATTCCCGGAAGGCGCTGGAGGCCGCCGTCTGGAAAGCCATGTCAGACGAGTCGACAGGATGGTAGTTGCCGTCATTGACGATGACCCTGACCCCAACGATGGGAAAGCCGACCAGCGGGCCCTTCTCGAGCGCCGCCTCAAAGCCCTTTTTGCATGACGGGACATATTCCACGGGGATGACGCCGCCCTTGATCTCGTCGACGAATTCAAAGACGCCCTCATGAAAGGGCTCGACCTGTCCGCAGATGCGGGCGTACTGGCCTGCACCGCCGGTCTGCTTTTTGTGGGTATAATCGAAACTGGCCGCCTGGGAGATGCTCTCGCGGTAGGCCACTTGTGGTGCGCCGGTCTCGAGGGCCACCCCGTATTCGCGCCGCATACGCTCGACATAGACGTCGAGGTGAAGCTCGCCCATACCGCGGATGATCGATTCGCCGGTCTCGGGATCCACGAAGGTCTTGAAGGTCGGATCCTCTTTGCTGAAGCGGTTGAGGGCCTTGGCCATGTTCTCACCCGATTTGTTGTCAAGGGGACGGATGGAGAGTGAGATCACCGGGCTGGGGACGAACATCGAGGTCATGGAGTAGTTGATGTCAGTCGAGCAGAAGGTGTCGCCGGAGGCGCAGTCGATGCCGAAGAGGGCGACGATATCGCCGGCGCTCGCCTCATTGATGTCCTCCATCTCGTCGGCGTGCATGCGGATAAGTCGGCCAATGCGCACCTTTTTCTGGGAACGGCTGTTGCGCAGCTCCTCGCCCTTGCGGATCATCCCCTGGTAGATGCGCACGTAGGTAAGCTGGCCGAAGCGGGTGTCGTCGAGCTTGAAGGCGAGCAGCACGGCTGGCAGGGCGTTGTCGGGTTGGAGGAGAATTTCGGTTTCGCCGGCGTCCAGGTCCAGGGCACGGTTTTCGATTTCGGTGGGCGCGGGCAGATAGTCGACCACTCCGTCCAGCAGGGTCTGGATGCCCTTGTTTTTGAAAGCGGAGCCGATGAAGACCGGGGTGAGTTCAAGGGCCAGGGTGCCCTGGCGCACGGCCTGATAGATGAGTTCTTCGGTGACCCGGTCTTCGAGGTAGGCCTCGGCGAGTGCGTCGCTGAAGAGAGAGGCACGATCGATGAGGAGATCGCGTTTTTCCAGGGCCTTTTCGCGCAGCCCGGCCGGGACCTCTTCTTCGCGCAGGATCTCGCCGTTACTGCCGTCGAAGTAGATGGCTTTCATGCGGATGAGGTCGATGATTGCCTCGAAATTGGCTTCGAGGCCGATCGGGAGCTGCATCAGTACTGCGTTATGGCCGAGTTTGTCGCGCAGCTGTTCGACGATGCGTTCCGGATCGGCGCCCATGCGATCGCACTTGTTGATGAAGGCGAGGCGGGGGACCTTGTATCGGGTCATCTGCCGGTCGACGGTGAGGGTTTGGGATTGCACGCCGCCCACGGCGCAGAGGACGAGCACAGCGCCGTCGAGGACGCGCAGAGAGCGTTCCACCTCGATGGTGAAATCGACGTGTCCCGGGGTATCGATGATATTGATCATCGATTTCTTCCAGGTCACATTGGTGGAGGCGGAGGAGATGGTGATGCCGCGTTCGCGCTCGAGATCCATCGAGTCCATGGTGGCGCCTACGCCGTCCTTGCCGCGGACTTCGTGGATGGCGTGGATTTTTTGGGTGTAGTAGAGGATCCGTTCGGTCAGCGTTGTCTTGCCCGAGTCGATGTGGGCGCTGATGCCGATATTGCGCATTTTTTGCAGATCGATAGCCATATTCAACTCTGAGTTTATGATGAAATTCGCGAAAAACAAAGAGTTAATTTTACGAATTTTTCATCATATTCCCAACAAAAAAATGACCGATTTCCGCCCCGGCCTGAGAATCGCATGCTGTCCGAAAAGGGCCTCCTTGCGGCTGCCCCGCCGCAAGGAGGCGGAACCGCTCAGCGCACTGGATAGGGGGGGACAGGCGGAACGGTGTTCTGCCAGTTTTTCAGCTCCTCGAGGATCAGTTCGATCGCCTTGTCGAGCTGCTGATCGGTGCCGTTGAATTCGAGGGCGGGATCGTTGTCGACCCAGACATCCGGCTCCACGCCGGTGCCTTCGATGATCCACTCCCGGCCGTCGAGGCCGAAGCGGGAGAATTCAGGCTTGTTGAGCGAGCCGCCGTCGAGGAAGGGCAGGGAGCCGCGGATACCAACCACGCCGCCCCAGGTGCGCTTGCCGACGAGCTTGCCCAGCTTCATCTGCCTGAAGCGGTAGGGGAAGAGGTCACCGACGGAGGCGGAGAACTCGTCGATCAGGCAGATCTTCGGGCCCCACTGCATGCCGCCGGGATCGACCGAGGCCACAGTGTTGCGGGCGAAGGTGAACATGGCGATCTCGCGGCGGAGCCGTTCGATGATCATGGGCGAGACGTTGCCGCCGCCGTTGCCACGATCGTCGATGATCAGGGCTTTTTTCTGCAGCTGGGGGTAGTAGTATTTTACGAACTCATTGAGGCCGTTTACGCCCATGTCGGGGATATGGATATAGCCGACCTGGCCGCCGGTCGCCTCGTTTACTCGGGCGATGTTGGCCTGGACCCAGGAGTAGTAATAGAGCTCCGCCTCATTGTCGATCGGTACGACTGTGACCTCGCGGCTGCCGGCGGTATTGGGGGTGCTGTTGAGGGTCAGCTGCACCTGCCTGCCGGCCTTGCCGGCGAGGGCGGCATAGAGGTTGGGCATCTCCGCGGTGGATTGCCCGTTGATGGCGAGGATATAGTCGCCTTCGCGAGCGTCGACCCCGATCTCGGTGAGGGGGGAGCGGGTTTTGGCCTGCCAGTTCTCCCCTTTGAGGATCCTGTCGATGCGGAAGTAGCCGCTGCGGGGATCCTTGCTGAGGCGGGCGCCGAGCAGCCCCAATTTGATGCGCCGGGGTTTGGGCAGGTCGCCGCCGCCGACGTAGGTGTGGCCGGCGCCGAGTTCCCCGATCATCTCGCCGATGAGGTAGGAGAGGTCCGCGCGGTGCTCCACATAGGGGAGCAGGGGGGCATATTTATCCCGGACGGCGCGCCAGTCCACCCCGTGCATGTTGGGGGCGTAGAAAAAGTCGCGCATCTGCCGCCAGCTCTCGTTGTAGATCTGCTGCCATTCCGCCTTGCGGTCCAGATTCACCTCCATGCCGGTGAGGTTGAGCTTTTCCTTGATCTCGATCTTGGCGGAGGGCAGATCGATGATGGCGTAGGTGGAGCCCTGCCGGACGATCATCTTTTTCAGATCGGCGGAGATCTCATAACCGTCGATCTGACCCAGCTCGGTCTCCTTGAGCTCCTTCAAGTCATAGAAAAGCAGGATGGGCTTCTCGTCCCTGCTGCTGCGACGTATATAGTAGAGTTTGTCCTCGACGGAGGCGAGGCTGCCATAGTTGGCGGGCTTGACTGGCAGGCCGATGATGCGTTGAGCCAGTCCCTCAAGATCGATCCGGGAGGTGGCGATGGAGAATGAATTCTCCTTCTTGGCTTCTTTTTTATCGCTTTTACTGGCGGACCCAGTCGTGGTCCGGCCGCCGATCTGCACCTCGTCGCTTTTCGGCTGGAACGGGGAGGGGGTATCTTTGGCCAGAGTCAGCATATAGATGCGCGACATGTCGCGATAGATGTGGTTCCATTCGATTTGACTGTAGAGGGGATTAAAATCGCGATCGGAGACGAAAAAGAGGTAGCGGTCATCGCTGCTGAAGACCGGGTTGGCGCAGTCGAACCAGCCGTCGCTGATAGCGGCAGTGGTTGCGGTGGCCACTGAGTAGAGGTAGAGGCGCGGCATCATCTCCTCTTCGTTCCGGGTGTAGACGATCCATTTGTTGTTGGGCGACCAGGCATAGTCGTTGAATTCAAAGACCCGGGCGCTGTCAACGAGGGTGATCTTTTGGCTCTCGATGTCGACATACTGCAGGCGCAGCTTTTTATCGGCCCAGAGCAGTTTGCGGCTGTCCGGCGACCAGCTGAGCCGGTATTTATAAACGTCGCCACTGCTGGTAATCTGGCGGGGAGCGCTCTTGCCCTCCTGGCTGAAGAGCCAGATTTCGTCTTCGCCGCTGCGATCGGAGATGGCAGCGATCCAGCGTCCGTCCGGCGACCAGGTGCTGCTGCGTTCGTGAATGCCGGGTGTGGCGGTGAGGTTGCGGATCTCGCCGTATTTGGCCGGGATGGTGAAGAGGTCGCCGCGGGCGCCGAAGAGGGCGCGCTGGCCGTCCGGGGAGATTTCGAAGTTGGCAATGAAGGGGCTGACATCGAGAAGCCCGGAGCGGCTGGCGGCGAGGTCCTCGGCGATGGTGACCGGGACGGCGGAGGCGGTGCCGGAGGCGAGATCAAATCGGTAGATGGCGCCCCCCTTTTCGAAGACAATCGCCTGGTCGCCAAGGGAGGGAAATTTTATGTCATAATCGGTGAAAAAGGTGAGCTGGCGCGTCTCTCCACCCTCGGGAGTACAGACGAAGAGGTTCATCCGTTTGTTTTCATCCCGGTCGGAGAGAAAATAGATCCGGTCTCCTGACCACATCGGGAAGATGTCGGAGGCCGGGTTGTTGGTGAGATTGCGGGTCTCCTTGCGGTTGCGGTCGTAGATCCAGATATCATCGGCCATGCCGCCGCGGTAGCGTTTCCAGGTCCTGAATTCGCGGAAGATGCGGTTGTAAGCGAGCCTGCTGCCGTCGGGCGAGAAGGAGGAGAAGCCCCCGCGTGGCAGGGGGAGCTGCTCCGGCATGCCGCCGCCGGCCGGGACCAGATAGAGCTGTCCTTTAAAGTCGTTGAACTCGCGCATGCGGGAGCGGAAGAGGATCTCCTTGCCGTCGGGTGTCCAGCCCAGGACGATGGTATTGGGCCCCATCCGGTCGGAGACCTCATCACGATCGAGAGTGGCGGTCCAGGTCAGGCGCTCAGGAACGCCGCCCTGGGCGGGGATCAAAAAGACTTCGGTGTTGCCGTCATATTGTCCCGTAAAGGCGATCTGCCGGCCGTCGGGGGAGAAGCGGGCGAACATTTCATAGCCGTCGTGGCTGGTCAGGCGGCGTGCGGTGCCCCCCTGTGCGGAGACGGTGTAAAGGTTGCCGGCATAGCTGAAGACAATTTGATCGCCGTGGATGGCGGGGAAGCGGAGCAGAAGAGTGCCCGAGTCCGCAGCGCCGGCGATTGCGCCCGCTGCGATCAGGAGCAGGAAGAGGAGCATTCGTTTCATGGTATTTCCTTGTCTTGTTCGAGGGGATCCAAAAGCTGAATGGAGAGAAAAGGGGTGGAGGGCGCAACGCTCCTGGTCGCGAGCCGGCAGCTTGCCGCAGGGCACAATGGAAAAGCCCTGCGGCGTGTTAAGGCAGCAGGGCTTTGACCGCGACGGGATCTCAAAGAGATCTCTTTCTATGATGGGTGAAGCGGTTGTAGACCACATCGAAGCCGCGCTTGATGCCTTGACCGAGCTGGGAGAGCTTGACTGCGGGCAGGGCAATCTTGGCGAGCAGGTTTGCCTCAAAGTCCTTCACGTTGCGGGAGATCTGGCGGACGTTATCCACACTCTCCTCAATCATGAAGGTCTGGCGCTGGACCGATTCAAGGATGCGCGCTGTTTTCTGGGTGATGATCGTGATATCGTGGCTGATTGGTGCGATATGGGGCCGTGCTTCCTCAGTCAGGCGCTGAACCGATTTGATCAGGCGGATGACGTAAAAGAGCGTCACGATCAAGGCGATCCAGGTCAGGACCATGACGGCGGCGATGACGACCACGCTGTACTCTAGCATGACAGGGGCACTCCTTCCGCCTTGGGGTTATTTCTTGCCAAACTCCTTGCGCGCGGCATCGACCCCTGCGACAACCGCCTTTTCAGCCTTTACTTTTTTTTTTGCGACCTCTTCCCTGGTGTCGTGAATATAGCCCTTGGCGGATTCGCCCAGCTCTTCAACCTTCTGGTTGGCGGTAGTGAGGAGCTCTTCGGCCTTCATGCGGGCGGTGGCGAGCTGTTCACTGGCCTCTTCGCGCAGGGCCTGGGCCTTCTCGACCGCTTCGGTGATGATGGCGGAGGCGCGGGAGCGGGCATCGTGATAGATGCGTTTGGAGCCCTCGACCGCCTCTTCGCTCTTGCGGACGATATCGCCGCGCAACTCTTTACCTGACTTGGGGGCGAAAAGCAGGGCAGCCAGGGCGCCCAGGGTTCCGCCGATGAGCAGGCCCTTGAAAAAACTGTCGCGATCGAATCCACTCTCAGCCATGGTAATTTCCTCCTGATAGAGATGATGAGATAATTTTGGCCGCAATATGATATAGACGGTTGGGAATTGCGGGTTGGTTTGTGCGGTCCGGTCTTGATGACCGCTGGATCACACCGGTAATACTACAATTAGCAAAAATTTATCAAAAAGTCAAGGCCCATTTTTGGTCTGATCGACCCCCGAAAGCTGGCTCCCACCGGACCCCTGGCGCCGCGGACTCTCATTCCGGGGGCTATCATACCATTTTTGAGCGGACAGGCTCTTACTATAACCAGCCTGGCCGGTATTAGATTCCACAAGGGGAGGGATTGGCCGTGCAACAGGTAAAAAACTTGCTTTTCTCCCCTGCGCGGGATATATTTACACACTATCCAACAAATCCCGAACCAACATCAGGAATACCGGCGTGCAAGAGCAGCAGATGTACACCGCCATTGCGGAAGAGTTGAACCTGGGCTGGAGCCAGGTCAAGAGCACAATAGAGTTGCTGGATGCGGACAATACCGTCCCCTTCATAGCGCGTTATCGCAAGGAGGCGACGGGGAGTCTGGATGAGGAGCAGATACGCGCCATCCAGGAGCGGATCAGGTATTTGCGCAATCTTGAGGAGCGGCGCCAGGCCATCCTCAAGAGCATCGAGGAGCAGGGCAAGCTGACGCCCGAGCTGGAGGCGGCCCTGCAGGCGGCCGACAGACTGCAGACCCTGGAGGACCTTTATCTGCCCTACAAGCCGAAGCGGCGCACCCGGGCGACGATGGCGCGAGAGAAGGGGCTGGAGCCGCTGGCGCAGCTCATTCTCGCCCAGGAGATTCTCAGCGGGGAGCCCCTCGAGTATGCCCAGTCCTTTGTGGATCCTGAAAAGGGAGTGGAGGATGCGGAGGCGGCCCTGGCGGGGGCGCGCGATATCTGCGCGGAAACCATTTCCGATGATGCCCGGGTCCGGCAAACGGTGCGCGAGCGCACCCTGGCGCGGGGATTTCTCACCTCGGAGGCCAGGGATCCCGACAACTGCAAGGAGTACGAGATCTACAAGCAGTTCTCCGAACCGGTCAAGACCATACCGCCCCACCGCATCCTGGCCATCAACCGGGGCGAGCGGGAGAACTTTTTGCGCGCGGCCATCGAGGCGCCGGAGGCGGAGCTGGTGCTGGAGATCGAAAAACTCTATGTCACCCAGCCGCGCAGCATCTTCACCGGCGAGCTGAAGAAAGCCGCCGCCGATGCCTATCATCGCCTCATCGCCCCGGCGATCGAACGGGAGATTCGCAACCAGCTCACGGAGCGGGCGGATGAACATGCTATCCGCATCTTCGCCCAGAATCTGCGCGCGCTTCTGATGCAGCCCCCCCTGCGCGGCAAGGTCATTCTCGGCATCGATCCCGGTTTTCGCACCGGCTGCAAGATCGCCGCCATCGACCGGACGGGCAAATACCTCGAGGGCGGCACCATCTATCCCCATGAACCGCAGCGGCGCTGGCGGGAGGCGGTGGAGACCATCAGCGAATTCATTGCGGACTATCAGATTGACATCATCGCTATTGGCAACGGCACTGCCAGCCGGGAGACCGAAAAGCTGGCCGCCGAGGTGATCGCCGAATGCGGCCGGCCGGTTCAGTATGTCATCGTCAGCGAGGCCGGGGCCTCGGTCTATTCCGCCTCGCCGGTAGCGCGAAAGGAGTTTCCGGATCTGGAGGCCTCGCTGCGCGGCAACATCTCCATCGCCCGCCGTCTTCTTGATCCGCTTTCCGAGCTGGTCAAGATCGATCCCAAGTCGATCGGCGTCGGGCTTTATCAGCACGATGTCGATCAGATCCATCTGGCCGAATCCCTCGACCAGGTGGTGGAGTCGTGCGTCAACAGTGTGGGGGTCGATTTGAATACCGCCTCGGTTTCTCTGCTGCAATATGTCTCCGGTGTCAACGGCAGGGTGGCGGAGAATATCGTCCGCTGCCGCGAGGAGAGGGGAAAATTCACAACCCGCGAGGAACTCAAGGCGGTCAAGGGGCTGGGCGAGAATGCCTTTGTGCAGGCGGCGGGTTTTCTGCGCCTTCCCGAGAGCGAGCGCTTTTTCGACCGGACGGCGGTTCATCCCGAATCCTACGCGGCTGCGGAGCGGCTGCTGCAGGAACTCGGCCTCGCTGTGGCGCAGGTGCAGGAGAACGGTCGGCTGGTGAGCCAGCGGCTCAAGCAGAGCGGGCGCACCCTGACCGAGCTGGCCGGGGTGTGCGGCTGCGGCGCCGAGACCCTGCAGGATATCATCGCCAGCCTGGAAAAACCCAACCGCGACCCACGTGATGAAATGCCCAAGCCGATCTTGCGCAGCGATGTGCTCACCATCGAGGACTTGAGCGAGGGGATGGTGCTCAAGGGAACCGTGCGCAATGTTGTCGATTTTGGAGCCTTTGTCGACATCGGAGTCAAGGAGGACGGCCTTGTCCATCTCAGCCGCATGGCGAAAAAGTTCGTCAAGCATCCCCTGGATATCGTCAAGGTCGGGGATGTGATCGAGGTCAAGGTGATCACCATCGACCGGGAGCGCCATCGCATCGGTCTGAGCATGGTGCTGGATTGATGACGGCCGCAGGGGTAAAAGAGAAAGCCGGAGCGCTGCGGGTCTGTATTTTCACCAGTGTACACCGCCCCTATGATGTGCGGGTATTTCATCGTCAGGCGCGCAGCCTGACCGAGGCGGGCCATGAGGTCACCCTGCTGGTCCACGCCCCGTTCGCCCGTGAACGGCGTGACGGAGTGGAGGTCATCGGCTTGAAGCCGCCTTCCGGCCGGCTGATGCGGCTTTGCTCTTCCTGGCGTTTTTTGCGCGCTGCTCTGAGCCAGCATGCGGAGGTCTACCATTTCCACGATCTGGAGCTGCTGCCGGCCGGACTGCTGCTCAGGATCTGGAGCCGCAGGGCCGTCATTTACGATTGTCATGAGAACTATCCAGAGGCGATCCTTGAGCGCGCCTGGCTGCCCGCATGGCTGAAGCCTGTGCTCTCGCGCCTGGTGGGCTGGTTTGAACCGGCTCTGGCCCGCCATCTGGATGCGGTGATCTGCGTGGTCCCCGATCAGGAGGCGCGGCTGCGGCGACGCGGCTGCCGCACGGTTATGGTGCGCAACTTTCCGCGGCTTGAGATCTTTCAAAGGCCTGTCCGGACAGCCCGGCAGGAGGAGATCATTTATCTCGGGGGACTGAGCATTGCGCGCGGGGCGCGGATGATGGTCGATATCATGGCCGGGCTGAAGACGAGCCATCCCGGACTCCGGTTGATCTGCCTCGGTCCCTTCAACGAAGCGCACGTGCGGGCAGAGGTTGTGGAATATGCCCGGGCGCAAAGGGTCGATGATATCATTACTTACATACCCCTTGTGCCGCACGAAGAGGTGGCGGATCATCTCCACCGCGCCCGGGTCGGACTGGTGCCCTGGCAGCCCCATCCCCAGCTGCTGAAGCTCTGTTATCCCAATAAGGTCTTCGAGTACATGGCCTGCGGCCTGCCGATTGTGGCCAGTGATCTGCCCGGGCTGCGCGAACTTATCACCCCGGCGAGCTGCGGCTGCCTGGTTGCGGCCGAAGATGTGGAAGCCCATATTGCGGCGATCCGGCAGCTGCTGGACGACCCCGGTGCGGCGGAGGCAATGGGGCTGGCCGGCATGGCCTATGCCCGCGGCCATTACAGCTGGGAGGCGGAACGCAAGAGCCTGCTCAGGCTCTACGAGGAGCTGGGGGCGCGGCGATGATCCTGGCGGCAGCGCCCCCAGCTTATTTCCCGCCGCCGGCGGCCTGCGCCAAGCTGGCGGCCGCCGATGTGGTGGTTTGCGCCGAAAGCTTTCGCTTCAGCCGCAAGGAGGGCACCCACCGGACGGCGATCAGGTCCATGACCGGCCGGCGCTGGCTTTCGGTGCCGGTGGTCGGCAGCGGGCGGCCCGGGACCCATATCAGCGATCTCGCCATCGACTTCAATCAGCCCTGGGCGGATGAACATTGGCGGGTTCTGGAGTACAACTATCATAACGCCGCCTATTTCTACTACTATGCCGAGGCGGTGGAGAGGATCATCCGCGGTGCCGGGCAGTCTTTGGTCGGGCTGCTGGCCGATGCCGGCCAATTTGTCCGGGGCAGCCTCGCTCTGAGGGCCCGGGTGATTTCCAGCAGTCTTCTTCCGGAGGTGGCGGAGCGCACCGGGCGACTTCTGGCCTGGGCGGAGGCCTGCGGATGCGATCGCTATCTGATCCATCCCGGTGAAGCCGGCCTGCTGGATCTGCCGCGGCTCGAGGCGGCAGGCATCGGCCTGGACCGAATTGAATTCACCGAGGCGCCCTATCATCAGCAGGGTCCGGGCTTTCTGCCCGGGCTCTCGCTTCTTGATCTTCTTTTCAATGAAGGCCCGGCGGCTGCTGGCTACCTGCAGGCCAACATCAGGATTGTGCCGGCTGATTGAGCGGCCGCAATTTTATCATAGAGTGATATTGATCCGGCTATATAAATCGAGGGAGGATCTATGTCCAAAGCGAAGCAGATGGCAAAGCTGGTTGGAGTGATCGATGGCGGGAGGGAAGAGGTCATCAACTTGCAGCGCAGCCTGGTGGCCATTCCCGCCCTGGCGCCCGAGAGCGGGGGGGACGGTGAGAAGGCAAAGGCCGATTTCATGCGCAGCTGGCTGGAGAAAGCGGAATTCGATGAGCTGATCGAGCTAAACGCCCCGGATCCGCGGGTACCGTGCGGCTATCGTCCAAACATGCTGTGCCGGCTCCTCGGGGAGGAGCGCAGCCGCACGGTCTGGGTGCTGGCGCATCTGGATGTGGTGCCGGCCGGGGATCTGAAAAAGTGGAAGAGCAAGCCTTTCGAACTGAAGCTGGAAGGGGATGAGCTTTTTGGGCGCGGGACGGAGGACAACCATCAGGGATTGATCTCCGGCCTGCTGGCGGTGAAGGCCTTTAAAACGGCCGGGATCCAGCCCCCTTGCAATCTCGGCCTGGCCCTGGTCGCCGACGAGGAGACCTCGAGCCGCTACGGCCTGGACTATCTGATGACGCATCACGCCGACCAGTTCGGCGCGGATGATCTGGTGCTGGTCCCGGATGCCGGGGATGAGGCCGGTACGCTTATCGAAATCGCGGAGAAGAGCATCCTCTGGCTCAAGGTGACCGTCGTCGGCAAACAATGTCATGGTTCAACCCCGGAGCTGGGCAACAACGCCGCTCGCGCGGCGGCCCACCTGGTGGTCAGGATGGATGGTCTGGAAGGGATCTTTGACGCGCGCAATCCCCTCTTTGAACCCCCCATCAGCACCTTCGAGCCGACCAAGCATGAGGCCAATGTGCCCAACGTCAACACTGTGCCGGGCAAGGAGGTCTTTTATTTTGACTGCCGGGTCTTGCCGGAGTACCCCCTGGAGGAGGTGGAGAAAAAAATCCGGGGGATGGTGAAGGAGGTGCGTGATCGTTTCGGGGTGAAGATCAGGCTCGAGTTTGCACAGCGCGCCGAGGCGGCGCCGCCCACGCCGGAAAGCGCTCCGGTGGTCGTGGCTCTGAAGAGGGCGATCCGGGAGATCAAAGGGGTTGAGCCGCGCTGCGTGGGCATAGGCGGCGGCACGGTGGCGGCCATTTTTCGCCGCGCCGGCATCCCCGCTGCAGTCTGGTCTAGCCTTATGGATACCGCACACCAGCCAAACGAATCCTCCAGGATATCCGACACCCTGGGGGATGCCAGGGTGATGGCGCATGTGATGCTCCACGCCCTGGAGGCCGGGAAATGAAAAAGGCCCGCCGGAACAATCCGGCGGGCCTTTTTAAATGGCGGTGATCAGGAGTGCGGTTCTCTGCGGCGTTTGAGGCGGGAGTGGATGAACCATCCCACCAGGGCGGCAAGCAGGAGCAGCACGACGATATCGACCTGGTGCGAATATTTTTGCACAATAGTCCAGTTTTCGCGCAGCTTGATGCCCAGAAAGAGGAGAAAGCTGTTCCAGAGGGTGGCCCCGATCAGGGTCGCCGTCAGGAAGGGGAAGAGGCGCATTTTGCCCATGCCCGCCGGGATGGAGATGAAGTGGCGGATAACGGGGATGAAGCGGCTGAAAAAGAGGGTGAGGGTGCCGCTGCGTTTGGCGAAAAATTTTTCAGTGAGCTCAAGGTCGTGGCGGTCGAGGAGGAGGTATTTGCCGACCTTGAGCACCACGGGTTTACCTCCGTAATAGCCCATATAGTAGGAGATGAGCGAGCCGATGATGGAGCCCGCCGTGGTGGTCAGAATGGAGAGGGAGAGGTTCCATTTACCGTCGGCGACGAGGAATCCGACGAAGGGCATGACGGCCTCGCTGGGGACAGGCGCCACCATGCTTTCGAGCATCATGAGCAGGGCGGCGCTCCAGTAGCCGCCCGCGTCAAGCAGTTTAATGGCCAGTTCGGAAATATACTCTGTGATCATTGGGTTTCTCCGGTTCAGGGGATCGATTTTCAATTAGTACGGACAATGGAGATGATCTGCGCATTTTTATCTCAGCCACCCACCCGCTCATCGAGAAAGCGTTTGAGCCCGGCCGAACTGCCGGGAGACCATCCGAAGGCCTTGCGCCAGACCTCGTCGCTCTCCATGCAGAGATAGACCGGGGTCTCCTGGCCATGCGCCTTGATCCAGCGATACATGCGGGCGAACATTTCGATGCGCTGCGGCTTGAAATAGCGGAACTTGTGGTCAGCGCCGGGGAGCAGCTCGCCGAGAAAGATCCGCGACTCGGGGTGGTTATCCCGGATGATCTCATCGAGGAAGGGGGGATAGCGCAGGGCGCCGAGGCTGATCCAGGCGATATTGCGGGGCTCTATCCGGCGAAAGATCTGCTCGACGACCTCGTGGTAGCCCTCTTCCCAGCCTTCGTGGCGGATCATAGGGTCGAAGTGGAAGCCGATCCAGAAACCGGCCGCCTGGGCCTCGGCCGCCGCTTCGAGGCGCTCAGCGAGGGACGGGGTATGGGGCTCCTCGCTGGCAACGATGGCAGCGGCATTGACTGACCAGGAGACGACCGTACGCCGGTCATGGGGAAGGCTGATGAAGTGTTCTATGTGAGTGTTCTTGCTCTTGAGTTCGATGATGGCGTTGCGGCGCTGGCGGAAATAGTTCACCAGATCACTGCTCCAGGCGGTGAAGTGGTCGAAGGTCAGGCTGTCGGAGAGTTCGCCGGTGCCGATGCGGTAAAAATGGTCCGGATGCGAGTCGAGCACCTGGTCGAGTTCGATGAACATGTCGTCGAGATTGCAGTAGAGGGTGGTCATGGGGACGTTGAGGTAGCCCTGCAGGATGCAGTAGGAGCAGCCGAGATCGCAGCCGGCGGCGATGTCGAGATTGTGATAGAGGCAGCAGATATGCCGGGAGGTGCCTGGGCAGTAGCGCAGAAAGGGGCCGCGCTGGCGGCTGAGCAGGATGTTTTTCCCGGCCGGGGCCGGTGGAAGGGCCTGCTGGTCGGGGATGGGGATGCGCTCGGCCTTGGACAGTCGGGCGAGGATGCGCGTCGTCCAGGGATTGTTTTGCACGGCCTCCTCGATATAGAGGCGGTCGGGGAGGAAGGGCTGATAGCGAGAGGCGTTCATGTCAGCTCTGTCAGTTGGTCGATCAGGCCTCGCGCCTGCATCTCCTGGAGGGTCTCGAGGCGGGCGGTGAATTCCGCAGGGGTAGAGAAGGAGAAATCGACCGTGTACTCCTCGCCGGCGAACCAGGGGGTCGGGCGCAGGTGGAGTTCCGGGGGCAGCTTGGCGGATCGGAGCAGACTCTCGAAGCGGGCGAGGGTGGCGCTGTAAGCGGGGTAGCGCCGCGTCATGAGCAGGTTCTTGAAGCGGTCAGTCTTTTGCGAGGGGGTGAGGTTCTGCTCCTCCAGCAGGCTCCGCCATTCCGGCTGCGCGAGAAGCTGGGGCAGGGAGGCCTTGTCAATCCGCTCGATATCGGAGAGCAAGAGCCAGAATTCTCGCTGGCGGTTTTTGCCGAGCCTGAGGGTCCTGCTCAACTGCCAGAAGGCCAGGCGTTCTGCCGGCTCAGCGGAGGCCATGGCGCCGGCCGTTTCCATGGCGAGTTCATCAGCGGCGAGGGCGCTTTGCAGCTCCGGTTCAAGGAGGCGCAAGGGGGCGTAGAGGCTGAAGAGCTTGGGATTGGGGGCCAGACCCATGAGGGGGAACCAGGTGCGCAGGATCTCCTCCCGGCTCAGGGAGAGGGGGCCGGAGAGGGCGGCGATGGCGTGGGAGGCCTCAAGGGGAGAGAAGGGGCGGAGAGCGCCCCTTTGCTCGACGAGCCAGCGATAGGCCTGCAGGTCATCCCAATTCCGGGGCAGAAGCATCGCCGGGATCCGGGTGAGGCCGGCGGCTGCGGCGGCTTGCAGGCGGCGGAATCCCGTGACCGGTCGGTAGCGTGGTGCAGGACTCTCCTCACCAACACGCAGCTGGAGGTGAATGGGCTCGACGATGCCGAGGCGGGCGACCGAGCGCATCAGCAGGGCATCCGCCATCCCCGGGAGCAGTTGAAAGAAGCGGTCATCGGCGTCGATCTCGCCAAGGCCGGCTTCAAGATAGGTCAGTTTCATACCATCCTTTCATTGGAGAAGAATAATGTAGCGATAATTGGGCCTTTATTTCAAGTCTTTTCATACGGTTTGGCGTTTTTGTGGCGATAAATTCCCTTGACAATTTTGTTTATTATTAGTAAGATAAACTGAGGCGGGCCAAAAAGGCTGTTTACATTATAACAAGGAGGCGTCAAATGGCTTTCGATAGTAAAGGCACCTTGAACAAAGTCATGCTCATCGGAAGACTGGGCGCAGATCCCGAATTGAAGTACACCCCCGCCGGAGCCGCCGTTCTGACTTTTAGCCTTGCTACCAACACCTCGTGGAAGGATCAGGAGGGGAAATCCCAGGAAAAGACCGAATGGCATCGCGTGGTGGCCTGGCGCAAGCTGGCTGAAGTGATCAACCAGTACGCCAAGAAGGGTGGGCGGGTCTATGTGGAAGGCAAGGTCATGACCCGTTCCTGGACCGACAAGGACGGGGCCAAGCGCTATACAACGGAGATCCAGGCTGAATCCATTCAGCTGCTGGACAGCCGGGGAGAGCGCGAGAATGTGGAGTCGGTGGATGTGCCCCCGCCGAGCGAGGCCGATTTCAACGGACAGGGACAACACGCCGATAGCGAAGTCAACGACGATCTGCCTTTTTAAGTGCAGTCTCCGGTCGGGACGGTGGGAATTGCCAACGATTCGGGCCGGTTTGAGTGTGTAAAAATCCAAGGTCCAGTGCGGCTTTGGATTTTTTTTTCCGCAGCCCATTTTATTCCTTGCAGGTGAAGCGATGACAAAGAAGAGGTACGATCCGGTGCCGTTGATTCGCGCGGCAATCACCGCCAGCGCCGGGGCGAAGGCCCTCTATTCCCGTTTTCAGGTCGGCGCGGCCCTGCTCTGCGCGGATGGTTCGGTCGTGACCGGATTCAATATTGAGAGTAGTTCCTACGGCCTGACCATTTGTGCAGAGCGGGTGGCGATGTTCAGGGCCCTTTCCGAGGGCAAGGAGTCTTTCACGGCCATCGCCATCGTTGCGGGCAGCCGCAATTGGTGTCCCCCCTGCGGGGCCTGCCGGCAGGTGCTGTGGGAATGGGCGGGGGAAATCGAGGTGATCCTGGCCCGCAGCGAAGAGGAGTACCAGATCCTCTCCCTGAGCGAGCTG
Organism: bacterium; assembly: GCA_029554865.1. Taxonomy (GTDB): domain Bacteria; phylum Zhuqueibacterota; class Zhuqueibacteria; order Residuimicrobiales; family Residuimicrobiaceae; genus JAKPUX01. The sequence continues at coordinate 38,799 of JAKPUX010000025.1, forward strand.
TTGCCGCATGCCTTTGACCATGGATATCTGCCCAATGCCTGACCTGAAACATGATCCGCCCTGCCTGATCATCGGGATCGCCGGTCCCTCCGGATCGGGCAAGAGTTTTATCGCCGAACAGATCCTGGCCGCGCTGCCCGCCCAGCGGGGCCTCCTGCTTTCGCAGGATGATTACTACCGCGACCGTTCGGATTTGTCCCTGGAGAAGCGCCAGCTCATCAACTATGATCATCCGGATGCGGTCGAATTTTCCCTGCTCGCTGAACATCTGCGCACCCTGCGCGCGGGCCGGGCGATCGAACACCCCCTCTACGATTTTGCGGTGCACAATCGCAGGGCGGAGCGGGCCGAGGCGGGTCCAGCGGATCTGGTCGTGGTCGACGGGCTGCTGCTCTATGCGGTGCCGGAGATGCTGCCCCTCTTCGACCTCAAGATCTATGTGGACACTCCCCTGGACATCTGCTTCATCCGCCGGCTCCAGCGGGACGTCCTGGAGCGCGGGCGCACCATGGAGTCGGTTATCCAGCAGTTCTGCACGACGGTGCGGCCGATGTTCATCGAACATGTGCTTGCGAGCCGGACCCAGGCCGATCTCATCCTTTCAGGCGAGGTTCCGGTCGAGGAGGTGCTGCCTCAGATCCTGCAGCGCATCCAGGTTCTCAATCCCTCCCTGCATTCGGAAACTTCCGGGGCGGCGGCGCCCGGCCCGACCTGGCAGGAGCTGCTTATGACGGAACACCTCCTGCTCTTGCGCGGCCTGAAGCTGCTGGAGGAGGCGGCGGCAGCAGTGATGCAGGGGGATGCGGAGCGGGATCGACTGGAGCGGATCCTCAATTTTCTGCTCTCCTTCGGAGACCGGATTCACAATGTCAAGGAGGAGAACCATCTCTTTCCCCTGATGGTCGAGAACGGCATCTCCCAGGAGGGGTTGATCAAGGAGATGCTGCTGGAGCATGAGGCGGAGCGGGAGCTTATTGCGCGGGCGATGGCCCGTCTTGGCAAGTCCGGTGCAGCCGGTGCGGCCGAGCAAGAGCTCCTCGCCGGCCATCTGCGCAGCTACTGCGCAAGGAGGTGTGAGCATATCCGTCTGGAGAATGAAAAACTTTACCCCCGCGCTGCGGAGGTGCTCGGTGCAGGGGACATCGAAAGAATGGTCGCTGATTTTGCCAAGGTGGAAGAGCGTTCGCTCTATCCCAACTCCGTGCGCCATTTTTCCAAACAGCTGGCGCAGTGGGAGCGGTCTTGAGCGGGCGGAATAATTAGCTTTCAGGAGAGGAGCATGTTAAGTATCGTTCCGAAGGATACCGGGTGGATCGAGGTGATCTGTGGCAGCATGTTCAGCGGCAAGACCGAGGAGCTGATTCGCAGGCTGCGGCGAGCCCAGATCGCCCGTCAGAAGGTAGCCGTTTTCAAGCCTGTGATCGATGACCGCTATTCAACCGAGCATATCGTTTCACATAACGAGGGCCGCCTGCCTTCGGTGCCGGTCTCTTCGGCCCGGCAGATCCTGGAGCTGGCGGGCGAGGCCACAGTCGTCGGCATTGATGAGGCCCAATTCTTCGGGCCGGAGCTGGTCGATGTCTGCCAGGAGTTGGCGGACAGCGGCAAGCGGGTGATTGTTGCCGGTCTGGATCAGGATTATACTGGTAAGCCTTTTGAGCCCATGCCGCAGCTGCTGGCGGTCGCTGAGTATATCACCAAAACCCTGGCCATCTGCGTCAAATGCGGCAACCCCGCCAACCGGACGCAACGTCTGAGCCACGATTCCGCGCGGGTAGTGGTGGGCGCCCAGGATATCTATGAGGCGCGCTGCCGCTACTGCCACGAGGTCTTTGAGGCGGATGACGAGAACAAGGGAGAATGAAGGACGCCTGTCGTGGAAAAGCTGTTGAAGGAAAAGATCGGTGAGGCTCTCGCCTTTCTCCGTCCCCGGCTCAGGGAGCGGCCGCGCGTAGCGATCATCCTCGGCTCGGGGCTCGGCCGCTTTTCCGAGCAGATTGAAGAGGCAATCAGGATCGACACATCGGAGATTCCCCACTATCCCCATTCGACCGTTCCGGGACATGCCGGCCGCTGGTTCGCCGGCCGTCTGGGCCAGCTGCCTGTCATCGCCGTGCAGGGCCGGGTCCACTATTATGAGGGCTACCCCCTGGCGCAGGTGACTTTTCCGGTCCATCTGCTCGCGAGTCTGGGTGTGGAGATTCTCATCGTCACCACGGCGAGCGGGGGATTGAATCCCGCCTTTTCCGCCGGGGATCTGATGCTGATCACCGATCAACTCAATTTCACCTTCGGCAATCCCCTGGTGGGCAGGCCGGAGGATCAGCTCGGGCCGCGCTTTCCGGATATGATGCATTGTTACGATCAGGGGCTGCGTGATGTGGCGCGGGATGCGGCGGCGAGGCTGGGAATGAGGCTGCGCGAGGGGGTTTTTTGCTGGGTGACCGGCCCGGCCTACGAGACTGCGGCGGAGGTGCGCATGCTGCGCCAGCTCGGGGGGGATGCAGTCTCGATGTCGACCGCCCCGGAGGTGATCGTCGCGCGGCAGCGTCATCTGCGCGTGCTCGGCATCTCCCTGATCACCAATCCCGGCACGGGCCTGACGGCGGCCAAACTTACCCATGAGGAGGTCACAGCTACCGCCAATCAGGCGGGGGAGCGGATGGGGCAGCTTCTGCTCGAGATCGCCCGCCGTCTGGAGGGGGAGCCAACCCGGCCGGAGCGGGGATGATTTACTGAAAAATATTGACAATATTATTGAAATTGCGTATATTTATGAGCTTGGGATTTTGGCGTGTTCGTCTAGGGGTCTAGGACGCTGGCCTCTCACGCCGGTAACACGGGTTCGAATCCCGTACACGCTACAAAATTCAAGTGCTGCACAGCAAGATGTTCTCTGAACATAACGCGCCCGTAGCTCAACTGGATAGAGCATCTGGCTACGGACCAGAAGGTTGGGGATTCGAGCTCCTCCGGGCGCGCATTTTTTGGGAAGGCTCTCCTCATGCAGGATCATGCAGCCTGGATGCGGCTCGCGCTTGCCGAAGCCAGGAAGGCCCTGAATAAGAATGAGGTTCCGGTCGGTGCCGTTGTGGTGTATGAGGGCCGGGTCATTGGCAGGGGGCACAATCTCATCGAATCCCTGCAGGATCCCACCGCGCATGCGGAGATGCTGGCCGTAACTGCCGCAGCCAATACTCTCGCCTCCTGGCGGCTGGATCAATCCATCCTGTATGTCACCCTCGAACCTTGTATGATGTGCACAGGCGCGATCCTGCTCGCCAGGATTCCGCTGATTGTTTATGGTGCGGCCGATCCCCGTTACGGGGCGTGCGGGAGTGCACTGCAGATGGCTGACGGCGCCAAGCTGGATATTCAGGCCAGGGTCATCGGCGGGATCATGAAAGAGGAGAGCAGTCTTCTCTTGAAGGAGTTCTTTCGCAAGCTGCGTCAAAATTAGCCCCTCTTTCCAGCGAGGAGCGGGCCATGAGTTTCAGGAGAGGTGCCGGAGCGGCTGATCGGGGCGGTCTCGAAAACCGTTGTGCCCTTGCGGGTACCCAGGGTTCGAATCCCTGCCTCTCCGCAGATGGAGATCAGGCTGTTGTTTCGGAGAGGTGTCCGAGAGGCTTAAGGAGCACGCTTGGAAAGCGTGTGTAGGCGACCCCTACCGCGGGTTCGAATCCCGCCCTCTCCGCCAGAGGTCTTCTGCCCGCTCGTGCGGCGGGGCCGGCGTCATCCTGCTGCAAATCTTTCGGGGCTGTAGCTCAGCTGGGAGAGCGATACGTTCGCAACGTATAGGTCGTGGGTTCGAATCCCATCAGCTCCACACAAGAGGCTGTGCTAGACGGGGAGCTAGCGGTGCCCTGTAACCTGCAACCCGCTCCAGCAGGGTCGAATTCCCATTCTGAGGCCTGCTCACGTTCTTGTCTCGCCATGGTGTGCAATGCTGAAAGCCCAAGCCCTACGCAATAGATGCGTGCCCAACCCCGTCAGGATCGGAAGATAGCAGCGGCAAGCACATTCTCTATGTGCCGTAGGAGTACTTGGCTGGAGTTGTGCGCTGTGTCGTCTGGTGCGCAGGGGGGTCGAAGGTGGGTGCACAGCCTTTTTTTTTGACGTGACCGAAGCCGGATCCCTCCATGTCCTACTTGGTGCTTGCCCGAAAATATCGCCCCATGTTTTTTGCCGACGTTCTGGGGCAGCAGCATGTGACCCACACCCTGCAGAATGCCATCCAACAGAACCGGATTGCCAATGCCTACCTTTTTTCCGGGCCGCGCGGCATTGGCAAGACCACGGTTGCTCGTCTCCTTGCCAAGGCCCTAAACTGCGATCAGGGCCCCACGATCAACCCCTGCAACACCTGTACTTCCTGCATAGAGATCAATGAAAGCCGCAGCCTCGATGTATTCGAGATTGACGGCGCCTCCAATCGCGGCATCGACGAGGTGCGCAATCTGCGCGAGGGGCTGCGCTACGCGCCCCATCCCGGCAAATACCGCATCTATATCATCGATGAAGTGCACATGCTCACCAACGAGGCCTTCAACGCCCTGTTGAAGACCCTGGAGGAACCGCCCGCGCGGGTGTTGTTCATCTTTGCCACCACCGAATCACATAAGGTCCCGGCGACGATCCTGTCGCGCTGCCAGCGCTTCGATTTCAAGCGCATGTCCCATCAGTTTATTGTCGAGCAGCTGCAGACGATGTGCCGTCAAGAGGAGATCGCGATCGATGCGGAATCACTGCGCATGATCGCGCTCAAGGCCGACGGCAGTATGCGGGATTCGCAGAGTATTCTCGACCAGATCATTGCCTTCGCCGGTAAAAACATCCAGGCCCGGGATGTGGCCTCGCTGCTCGGGATCATCGACCAGGAGCTCTTTTTTCGGGTCACGGATCTGATTCAGGCCGGGGACGTGGATGGCGCTATCAAGCTTGCCGACCATCTTTTTGCGGAGGGCTTCGACTTTGACGAATTTCTCATCGGCCTTGCCGAGCATCTGCGCAATTTTCTGGTGGTGAAAAGCGGCAGCGATCCTCATCTCATTGACTGTTCCGAGGAGCATATTGTGCGCTATCGGGAGCAGATAGAGGCCTTTTCCATCGAGGATCTGCTGCGGTTGATCAAGGTGGCGGCGGATGCCGAAAACCTGGTGCGCCGCAGCAGCAATGCCCGGCTCCATTTCGAGGTCGGCCTGGTCAAGATGGTGCGGATGAGCAGCAGCGTGCAGCTGACTACCCTCATGGAGCAGCTGGGAGAGGTAAAAAAAAAGTCTAATTCCCTCCCCTTGAGCAGTTCCACCTCCCCTGGCTACAAGCCCTCTTTTCTCGCCCAAACTCCGAACCCGACCACTTCCCGTCCTTCGGCCGCACCTTCTGCATCTGCGCCCGCCGGCCCCGCTTTGATTCCTGCCGATGCAGTTTCGCCGGAGCAGAAAGCGGTGGTTGAGCAGGCGCCCGCTCTCTCTTTAGCTGCGGTGGAAGAGCGCTGGCAGGGTGTGCTCGATGCGGTGCGCACCCAGAAGGTCGCGCTTGGCACTTTTTTGCAGGAGGGCTGGCCGGTTAAGGTGGGCGCAGGGCAGCTGGAGATCATGTTCGGCCGTGAGAGCAGTTTCCAGATGAATGCGGTCGAAAACAACCGCCTGCTTCTGCAGGAGATCATGACCGGGATTCTGGGGGTTCCGCTGCGGCTCCTGTGTGTGAAAGATGAGGAGGGGATCCTGCCGCGGGTGCGTAAAATCCCGGCGCTGACCGATCGCAAGAGCGAGTTCGAGAAGAAGCTGCGGGATGATGTCCGTATGCAAAGAATAGTGCAAGAGTTCGACGCTGAATTCATCAAATAGCCGACAGAGGTGGTTTATGTTCAACAAGGGAAACATGGGCGGCCTTCTGCGTCAGGCGCAGAAGATGCAGGAAGATCTGCAGAAAATGCAGGCCAACCTGGCCAATCTGAGGGTTGAGGGCACGGCCGGCGGCAACATGGTCACAGTCACTGCCAACGCCGCGCAGGAGATCCTGCAGGTAAAGATCAATCCGGAGGTGGTCGATCCGGAGGATGTTGAGATGCTGGAGGATCTGGTCCTGGCCGCGGTCAATCAAGCCCTGCAAAACGGGCGCGCCAAAGCGGAAGAGGAGATGGCTAAAGTCACCGGCGGCATGGATCCGGGCGGGATGCTCGGCGGCCTCAAATTGCCGGGTATGTGAGAAACGCTCTGATGTGTGAGGTCTGGCGGTGAACTATTCATCCGAGGCGGTTGAACGAGCCATCCATGAGCTGAGCAAGCTGCCGGGCATCGGACGCAAATCGGCCCAGCGCCTGGTCTTCTTTCTGCTCAAGGTGCCTGAGGAGGAGGTACGCGCCCTGGCGGGCTCCCTCGCCGAGCTGCATGAGAAGGTGCGCTACTGCTCGCGCTGTTTCAATATCACCGAAGAGGATCCCTGTCCGATCTGCGCGGATGAGATGCGGGACCGCCGTCTCATTTGCGTTGTAGAGGAGGCCAATGACGTGGTCGCTCTGGAAAAGACCGGAGAATTCAAGGGGCTTTATCACGTCCTCGGGGGTGCGCTCTCCCCTCTGGACGGCATCGGGCCGGATGATCTGAAAATCAAGGAGCTTCTCGGGCGGTTGAGCGAAGAGGTCGAGGAGATCATTCTCGCCACCAATCCCAACACCGAGGGAGAGGCCACCGCCCTCTACCTGGCCCGTCTTTTCAAACCCATGCAGGTGCGGGTTTCGCGCATCGCCCGCGGCATCCCGGTGGGCGCAGACATCGAGTACGCCGACGAGATGACCCTTTCGCGCGCCATGGCCGGGCGGGTCCCGTTATAACCCTCCCCGGCACCGCCCGCCGCACCAATTTATCACTTGCCTTTATTGACACTTTTTTAGTAATTTGCAGTAGGAAATGGATAAGGTCGGAATCTCTTCCGGCCTTACGTATTATTCAGGGAAACTCTGTGAACGAGAAGAGGCAGTGGCGTGATGAGGTGGCGCGTTTTTTAGCCACGACTTTATACACCGGTTATTTTCCTGTCGCCCCGGGGACTGTGGGCGCGGCTGCAGCTGTTCTGCTGCTCTGGTTCGTCGGCATGGATCAGGGATTCCTCCTGCTCGGCCTGGTGCTGCTTACCACCCTGATCGGCGTCTGGGCGGCCGGTCGGGCGGAGGCCCTCTGGCAGGAAACGGATCCGGGCCGGGTGAACCTGGACGAAGTGGCGGGCATGATGGTCTCGCTGCTTTTTTTGCCTCGCACCGGGGTGGTCTTTATTCTGGCCTTCGTCGCCTTTCGTGTTTTTGACATCCTCAAGCCGGTGCCAGTGAGCACGGCGGAGAGGCTGCCGCGCGGCTGGGGCATTATGGCGGATGATATCGTGGCCGGGATTTACGCCAATATCGTCCTGCAGCTGGTTGTTTATTTCAGGCTGTTCTGAAAGGCCGACGGGAGGCTGGATGCGCATTGAGGTGATCTCCATCGGTGATGAACTGCTCATCGGCCAAACGATAAATACCAATGCAGCCTGGATCGGGCAGGAGCTGCTTGAGGCCGGGATGGAAGTGGGCCGGGTCACAACGGTGGGTGACGGCCTCGGCCAGATCAAGCAGGCCCTGGCCGAGGCTGCCGGGAGGGCTGATTACATCCTGGTGACCGGGGGGTTGGGGCCGACCAACGATGATATCACCCGCACGGCGGCGTGTGAATATTTCGGCGTGGGCCTGATCCGCGATGAGGCCACCCTCGACCACATCAGAAGGCTTTTCAAGCGCCGCAACCTGCCGATGGCCAGCGTCAATGAGAGCCAGGCCCTGGTGCCGGAAACGGCGCGGTTGATGCAGAATGACCGCGGTACGGCGCCGGGATATATCTTTGAACGGGATGGCCGTCATTATTATTTCATGCCGGGGGTTCCCTACGAGATGAAGGCGATGATGACGGCGGTTGTACTGCCTGAGCTGCAAAAGGCGAAGGGGGGACAGGTCATCCTCACCCACCACATCGCCACCATCGGCATCGCCGAGAGTTCCCTCTATGAACAGATCGGCGGCATTCCGGAAATCGAGGCCCTGGTCCGCCTCGCCTTTCTGCCCAGTCCCTCCGGGGTTCGTATTCGCCTCAATGCCATGGGCGAGCATGAGGAGGAGGTGCGCGCGCGAATGGCGAGGGCTGTGGAGCGGGTATGCTGCAACATTCGTCCCTACATCTTCGCCGAGCGCAACATTCCCCTGGAGCAGGCCCTGGCCGAGGAGCTGATCAGTCGGCAGGAGCATCTTGGGGTTGCCGAGTCGTGCACCGGTGGGCTGATTGCCAACAAGTTCACCAATCTCGCCGGCAGCTCGCGCTTTTTTGAACGAGGGCTGGTCACCTACAGCAATGAGGCCAAGATCCAGTTTCTGGGTGTGCCGGAAGACCTCATCGCCCTGCACGGAGCGGTCAGCGCCCCCGTGGCCGAGGCGATGGCTGAAGGGGTGGTCCGGGTGAGCGGGACCGATCATGGCCTCTCCGTCACCGGCATTGCCGGCCCGGATGGAGGCACCCCGGAGAAACCGGTCGGGCTGGTGTATGTGGGCTATGCCGGGAAGGGGGGGGCGGCGGTGGAGGAGCATCGTGTGATCTCGGGCGACCGGCTGGTCAACAAGGAGCGTTTCGCCTATATTGCCATGAATCTGCTGCGCAAGCAGCTCTTCAATCTGCAGACCTGATGGCGACCCTGCGCACATTCATCTGCATCGAGTTGTCCGAAAAGGTCCGGGAGCGGATTGCGGAGCTGCAGCAGCAGCTCAAACCGCTGGGAAGCGGCGTCAGCTGGACCCGTCCGGAAGGGATCCATCTCACGTTGAAATTTCTCGGCGATATCGAGTCGGCTCGGGTGGCCGACATAGCCGGTGCAGTGGAGCGAGCGGCTCAGGGGGTGGCCCCGTTCAGGATCACAGTGGCCGGGACGGGCGGATTTCCCAATCTGAGCAGGCCGCGGGTGCTGTGGGTGGGCATTGAGAGCAGCGCCAGCGCGCTGTTCGTCGTACAGTCACAGATCGAAATCGAGCTGGCCAGACTGGGGTATCCCCGGGAGGAACGGCGCTTTTCTCCCCATCTGACCCTGGGGCGGGTAAAATCGCCCGAGGCGGTGCGGGAGATCTGCCGGGAGCTGCTGCAGCGCTCATTTGCCCCGGTTACCTTCACTGCCGGCTCGATCATCATCATGCGCAGTGATCTTAAACCGGATGGCGCACTCTATACGCCGTTGAGAACCATCGAACTATAAAGAGCAGGTGCCCTTATGCCAGAAGAGAGAGATGAAAAGCGCAAAGCGCTTGAGTTGGCCATGACCCAGATCGACCGGCAGTATGGCAAGGGGTCGATCATGTGGCTTGGCGAGGACAAAAAGATTCCCATCGATGTAATTTCGACCGGATCGATTTCTCTGGATGCCGCTCTGGGAGTGGGCGGGGTGCCGCGTGGGCGCATCATCGAGATTTTCGGCCCCGAATCGTCGGGCAAGACCACCCTGGCCCTGCACGTCATCGCCGAGGCACAAAAGGCGGGCGGTCTGGCGGCTTTTGTCGACGCCGAGCATGCCCTGGATGCCCATTATGCCAATCTGCTGGGTGTGGATACGGAGAATTTGCTCATTTCCCAGCCGGACACCGGCGAGCAGGCCCTGGAGATCACCGAAACCCTGGTGCGCAGCGGGGCGCTGGATGTGGTGGTGATCGATTCTGTTGCCGCCCTGGTGCCGCGCGCCGAGATCGAGGGGGAGATGGGTGATGCCCAGATGGGTCTGCAGGCGCGCCTGATGTCGCAGGCCATGCGCAAGCTCACCGCTGCAATCAGCAAGTCCAAAACCTGTGTGGTTTTTATCAACCAGATCCGCGAAAAAATCGGCGTCATGTTTGGCAGCCCGGAAACCACGACCGGCGGCCGCGCCCTCAAGTTCTACTCCTCGGTCCGTCTCGATATCCGCCGGACGGCATCCATCAAGGAGGGAGAGAACGTCATCGGCAACCGGACCAAGGTGAAGGTGGTGAAGAACAAGGTCGCGCCCCCCTTCCGGGAGGCGGAATTCGACATCATTTACGGCCAGGGCATCTCCAAGATCGGCGATCTTCTCGATCTGGCGGTCAACATGAACATCGTCGAGAAAAGCGGGACCTGGTTCTCCTACAAGGAGGAGCGTCTCGGTCAGGGCCGGGAGAATGTGCGCAAGTACCTCGATCAGAATCCCGAGCTGCTGGCGACGATCGAAAAAGGGGTGCGTCAGAATCTGGGCCTCTTTCCGGGCGCAGGCGGGGAGGAGGCCGGGGAGAAGGCCGAAAAGAAGTAACCCGGCCGCGCGGGAGGGAGAGGAACCATGGCTGAGATGCGCACCGTCACGGGGATTGAGATGCAGAAGAGGGATGCCCAGCGCATCTCCATCTTTCTTGACGGCGAGTTCGCTTTCGGCCTCCACCAGGATGTCTTGCTCGAGAGCGGGATAGCCAGGGGGGACAGGCTGAGCGAGGAACGCATCGAGGCGATCCTCGCCCTCGAGCAGAAGCGGCGGGCGAAAGAGAAGGCGCTGCGGCTGCTTTCGGTGCGCAGCCGCAGCCGCAAGGAGCTGGCCGACCGCCTCAGGCAGGCCAAGTTCAGCCCCGAGGCGATCGAATACACTCTGGGGGAGATGGAACGGCTCGGCTTTCTCAATGACGGCGACTTTGCCCAAGCCTGGGGGCGCAACCGCACAGCGACCCGCCCGGCAGGGGCCTTTATGCTGCGCCAGGAGCTGCGCCGGAAAGGAGTGGCCGAGGAGGATATCGAAAAAGGGCTCCAGGCGGCCTTTCGGGAGAGCAGCGAGGCGGAGGTGGCCCGCGAGCTGGCGATCCGTCGCAAGCAAACCCTCGCGGCACTGCCCGAGGAGAAGGCGAGGAAGCGGCTGCAGGATTTTTTACTACGCCGGGGATTCGGCTGGGATCTGGTCAGCGAGCTGATGGAGGAGTGGGAGCGCCTCTGACCGAAATTTTATTCCGCACTATCGAGTTGTATAAGTAATTATGGGTATCCGCAGGGTAACCTGGCTTTCTAATGAGCAAGAGAAGGAACCGATCCAATATATGACTTCCCAGGAGATACGTCAGAGTTTTCTTGATTTTTTTAAAAGCAAGAACCATCATATTGTCCCCAGTGCACCAGTGGTGCCGCAGGATGATCCGACCCTGCTTTTCACCAACGCCGGCATGAACCAGTTCAAGGATGTTTTTCTCGGCCTGCGGCAGCGGCAGTGGGCGCGAGTCGCCGATTCACAGAAATGCATCCGGGTCTCCGGCAAGCACAACGATCTCGAGGAGGTCGGCCGGGACACCTATCATCATACCTTTTTCGAGATGCTCGGCAACTGGTCCTTCGGCGACTATTTCAAGGCTGAAGCCATCGAATGGGCCTGGGAGCTGCTGACCGGGGTCTGGCATCTGCCCGCGGACAAGCTATACGCCACGGTCTTCGCCGGGGATGAGCTCGACAAGGTGCCGGGGGATGAGGAGGCGGCGGAATACTGGGCGAGCCGCACTGCCATTGACCCCGCGCATATTCTTCGTTTCGGCAAGAAGGACAATTTCTGGGAGATGGGCGAGAGTGGTCCTTGCGGCCCCTGCTCCGAAATCCACATTGACCGCGGTCCCGGTTTTTGCACCAACACCGATCCCGGCCATGTCTGCGCGGTCAACAGTGGCTGTGCGCGTTTTATTGAGCTGTGGAATCTGGTCTTCATCCAGTACAATCGGGACGAAGAGGGGGTTCTCAACACCCTTCCGGCCAGGCATGTCGACACCGGCGCCGGTTTCGAGCGCTTGGTTTCGGTGCTGCAAAAGACCCGCTCCAATTATGACATCGATCTTTTCGTTCCGATCATCGCCGAGATCTCGCGGGTGACCGGGCGTCCCTACGGGGAGGGGGAAGAAGGCGTCGCGTTCCGGGTTTTATGTGATCACATCCGTGCCCTCTCCTTTGCCATCGCCGACGGGGCAATACCCGGCAATGAGGGGCGGGGCTACGTTCTGCGCCGCATTCTGCGCCGCGCCGCCCGTTTCGGCCGCCTCCTGGGCATGCGCGAGCCGTTCATCTACAAACTGGTGAAGCCCCTGGCCGATTCGATGGGGGAGGCCTATCCGGAGCTGCGGCAGCGTCAATCCCATATTGAACGCGTCATCCGCTCCGAAGAGGAGAGCTTTGGGCGCACCCTTGACCGCGGCATCGAGATTTTTGAGGAGAAAGCGGCGGCGAGCCCGGGAGGGGTACTCTCCGGCCGCGATGCCTTCCTGCTTCATGACACCTACGGCTTCCCGCTCGACCTCACCCAGTTGATGGCGGCGGAGAAAAACCTCAGCGTGGACGTGGCCGGCTTTGAGGCAGAGATGGAGGAGCAGCGGCAGCGTTCTTCGCGCGCCCGCGATGTCAGCTATGAGAAGATCGAGGTCGATGCCGTGATGGGGGAGGGTTCGCAGTTCAGGGGCTACCAGGTTGACATCCTGGAGACCGAGCTCATCCATTATGAACCGGGGCGGATCGTCCTGCGAGAGAGTCCCTTTTATGCAGAATCGGGCGGTCAGGTCGGCGACCGCGGTGAGATCGGCAACGACCATTTTCGTTTTGCCGTCGAGACCACAAAGCATGTCGGGGAGCACATTGTCCATTTTGGTGAGCTCAGGGAGGGAAGCGCGCCTGTTCCGGGTGAGCGGGTTGAGGCCAGTATTGATGCGGAGAGGCGGCGGGCGACCGAGCGCAATCATACGGTCACTCATCTTGTTCACCGCGCCCTGCGGACGGTGTTGGGCGAACATGTCCAGCAGGCCGGCTCGCTGGTGGCGCCTGATTACATGCGTTTTGATTTCACCCATTTCGAGAAAATGAGCGCGGAGCAGATCCGCGCGGTTGAGGATATAGTCAACCGGGAGATCCTGCAGAATCGCCCGGTGCATTGGCAGGTGATGCCGATCGAGGAGGCCAAGGCGCTCGGGGCTATGGCCCTCTTCGGCGAGAAATATGGGGACGAGGTGCGCATGGTTGAGGTGCAGGATTTTTCCCGCGAGCTTTGCGGGGGCACCCATGTACGCGCCACCGGGGAGATCGGCCTTTTTGTCCTGCGCGGGGAATCGGCCATCGCCGCCGGGGTACGGCGGCTGGAGTGCCTCACCGGAGAGTCCGCCCGCGCATGGCTGCAGGGCAGGGCGGACATCGCCGCGCAGAGCGCGGTCCTGCTGGGCTGCCGTGACGAGGAGGTGGTTGAACGGCTGGAGCGGCTTCAGCAGGAGCGCAAGGCGTTGGAGGGGGAGATGCGCAAACTTCGCCACTCCACTTCCCGGGATATTGTCGGCGAACTGGTGCGCGGGGCGCACAAGGTCGCTGGCATCAGTGTAGCGGCGGCGCAGATCGAGGCTGCGGGGGTTGACGAACTGAAGCAGACAGCGGATCTGCTGCGTGAAGGCCTGCAGAGCGGCGTCGGCGTACTGGCGGCTGTTATTGGTGATAAGGTCCAGTTCGTCTGCGTCGTGACCAAAGATCTGGTCGAGGGGCGCAAGCTCAAGGCTGGGGATATCGTCCGCGAGATTGCGGCGGTTGCGGGTGGCAGCGGGGGCGGCAGCCCCCACATGGCTCTTGCCGGGGCCAGGGATGCCGGCAAGATCGCCGAGGCCCTGAATGGGGTGGAGAAGATCATCGCTGAAATGATCACAAGGTTGGAGCCCGGCGCTACCCAGGGCTGATCGTCACTCACCAACTAATATGAGGTAGTCCGTGAAGGTTTATGAGCAGCTTCTGCAGATCAGGGAGGAAAAGGGCGCCGGCTATCTGGTGTTGATTGATCCGGACAAGCAGAGCATGCAGGAGGCGATCGAGCTGGCACGGGTGTGCAGCGAGAGCGGGGTTGACGGTCTGCTGCTGGGCGGCAGTCTGATGTTCACCCATATTTTTGATGATCTGATCAAGGGCATCAAGACCGCCTCTCCACTGCCCCTGATCATTTTTCCGGGCAGCACGCGTCAGCTCTCCCCCTATGCGAATGCCATACTTTATCTTTCGCTCATCAGCGGGCGCAATGCCTATTACATCATCGGCGACCAGGTGCTGGCCGCGCCGATAATCAAGTCGATGAATCTGGAAGCCATTTCCACCGCTTATATGCTGATCGAATCGGGAAATATCACTTCCGCACAATTTCTCAGCGATACGCGCCCGATACCAAGGGAGAAGCCCGACATCTCCGTCGCCCACGCGATGGCTGCGGAGCTTTTGGGAATGCGCATGATCTATCTGGAGGCGGGCAGCGGGGCGCATCTCTCGGTGCCTGAAGAACATATCGCTGCCATCTGCCGCTACACCTCCCTTCCTGTCATCGTCGGCGGCGGCATCCGCGCCCCTGAAGAGGCGGCGCGCAAGGTGGCGGCAGGGGCGAGTTTTATCGTGACCGGCAATGTCATCGAAAAGAACCGCGATCGCGCCCTGATCAGCGCCTTTGCCGATTCCATTCACACCAGGTAGTACTAATCAGGGCGGACGGGAGGTTTATGGTTCTGGTCGATACACATGCGCATTTGCTGCCCTTCTGGGATGATGGAGCGGACAGGTGGGATACGGCACTGGGGATGCTGCGCGCAGCGGAGGAGGACGAGATCGGGGCGGTGGTCTGCACCCCGCACATCCTTTCGCCCAAGGACATGGAGCATGAGGATGCCCTCTGGGTGCGCTACGAAGAGCTGGTGGGGCGTTCCGCCGAGGCGGGTCTGAAAGTGAAGATTCACATGGGCAGCGAGCTTTTCGCGCATCCCGGCATCGACCTGAAGCGCAGAATAGCCACCCCGGCGCAGAACGGCCGCTATTTTCTCGTGGAGTTTCCAATGGGTTCGATGCCCGATTTTGTTCTCAAGGGCTTTTTCACCCAGATTGGCAAGGAGTACACCCCGGTCATTGCCCATCCGGAGCGTTATGCAAGGATCATCCAGAATCCCCGGGAGGCCATGATCCTGGTCGAGAAGGGGGCACTTTTACAGATCAACGCCGGGAGTCTGCTTGGGGTCTTTGGCGGAGCGATCAAGGAGACGGCGGTCAAACTGCTCGATGCCAACCTGGTGCACATGGTCGCCTCAGACGCCCACGACCTCAAGGCGCGGCCGCTGCGGCTGCAGCCGGCTTTTACAGTGGTGGCGGAAAAGTACGGCCGCGAGAAGGCGCAGAGGCTTTTTGCTGACAATCCTGCCCGCATTTTGCGCGGGGAGGATGTGATCGCGGATCCTCCCCGTCCGATCGAGGAGGCCCCCAAGCGCGGCTTCTGGCAGCGGCTGGAGATCATGACCAAAAAATAGCGCAGGATATGGAAAGACTGACTTTTATAGAAGAGCAGATGAGAGAGAGCGTGGAGCTGTTCGAGGCCATCCGCCGCGAAATGGGGCCGGCGATCAGCCGCGGTGCGGAGATGATGATCGACACCCTGCGCAGCGGCGGCAAGCTCCTCATCTGCGGCAACGGCGGCAGCGCTGCGGATGCCCAGCATTTCGCCGCGGAGCTGGTGGGCCGGCTGCAGCGGGAGCGCAAGGCCCTGCCGGCGATCGCGTTGACCACGGACACCTCCATTCTCACCGCTGTGGGTAATGACTATGGTTTTGCCAAAATTTTCCGCAGGCAGGTAGAGGCCTGGGGTCAGCCGGGCGATCTGCTGCTGGCGATCAGCACCAGCGGCAATTCACCCAATGTTCTGGAGGCTATCGCTGCGGCTCGGGCGCAAGGCATGCAGGTTCTCTCCCTGGCGGGACGAAGCGGCGGCGAGATGGCCGGCCTCTCCGATCTGGCGTTGGTGATGCCGGCGCGCAGCTCCCAGCACATTCAGGAGGGGCATATCGCCATCATCCACATCTGGTGCGCCCTTGTTGAGGAGAGTCTGTGTCCTCCTGTATCCTAATCCAGAGTCATCCATCGATTGAATTTTCTTAATTCTGCCATATTGATGGGGCTGGCTGCAGTGGCCTTGCCCATCCTCATCCACCTCTTCACCAGAGCCCGGGCCAAACCCATCCCCTTCAGCTCACTGCGTTTCCTCAAGCAGCTGCGGAACCAGAAAATCCGGCGCATCAAGATACGTCAGATCCTGCTCCTTCTTTTGCGCACCCTGGCGGTGCTTTTTCTTGTGCTCGGCTTCGCCCGCCCGACCTGCCGCACCCAATCCGGTTCCGGGGCCCGTTCCCGCACAAGTGCGGTCCTTCTGCTCGACAACTCGGCAAGCATGGCGCTCGAAGAGCAGGGGGAGAGCCTCTTTGCGGCGGCCAGGGAAGCGGGGGCGCGCATCATCGAGCTGATGCAGCCGGGCGACGAGCTCTATCTTTGCACGACTACCGATACGTTAGAAGGGACGGAGCGGCGGGCCTTTCATGATTTTCAGGCCTTCCGCCGCCGGCTCGAGGCCACACCCCTCAGTTTCAGGGCGACTGATATCTCGGCGGGGATGCGTTTTGCACAGAACCTGCTTCAATCCGCCCACAATGTAAACAAGGAACTTTACCTGCTCTCGGACATGCAGGCGACCGGCTTTGCTGCTGATTCCCTGCCGGCGCGGGAATTCAATCCGCGGCAGTACGCCGTGCCGCTGCTCGCTTCCCATCCCGCCAACCTGGCCGTGACCGGCGTCCGGCTGCGCTCCGCCATTCTGGAAAGAGGCAAGACGGTGGAGGTGGAGGTGACCCTGGCCAACTCCGGCCAGGAGCCCGGGCGCACCAAGCTGGTGCAGCTCTTCATCCATGGCCAGCGTGTGGCCCAACGGATGGTCTCGCTGGAGAGGGGGACGACGGCGCAGGAGCTCTTCAGGTTCATCGTCGACCGCGACGGCTGGATCGAGGGCTATGTCCAGCTCGAAGATGACGCTCTGATGGAGGATAACCTTCGCTATTTTACCTTCTATGTGCCGGAACGGCTCAATGTCGGGGTGATCGGCGAGAGGACCGCCGGCAGTGAACTGCTGCAGCTCGCCCTGCAATCTTCGGCCGATTCGAGTGCCTTTTTGCGCCTTTTCACCGCTGTGCCTGAACGCTCCTCCGGTCTGGCCATCGATTCCCTCCAGCTGCTTTTGCTTCACGATGTCAGCCGCCTGCCCGACGCGGTGGTGGAGAGGATTGGGGCGTGGCACAGTCGCGGGGGCGGGATCATTCTGGTGCTGGGCCGGCGCACGGACATCGGCTGGTACAACGCCCGTCTCGCCCCGG
Source organism: bacterium (assembly GCA_029554865.1). Lineage (GTDB taxonomy): Bacteria > Zhuqueibacterota > Zhuqueibacteria > Residuimicrobiales > Residuimicrobiaceae > JAKPUX01. Next base: position 56,011 of record JAKPUX010000025.1, read on the forward strand.
TCCTGGGGCTCAGCCCCGTGCTGGCCGCGTTCGGCGAGGGGGGTCATTTTTCACTTGGCCGTGTCGATGGCACTCATCCTGTATTTTCTGGTATCTTTGAGGGAGCGGAGATCCAGTTCGCCCGCCCCCAATTCAATTTCGCCTGTCGCGTCGCTTCCGCCCCCGACCAGCATGCCCTGCTCTCCTTCAGCACCGGGGATCCCTACCTGTATGAAGTCAGACGCGATGAGGGCGCCCTGCTGGTTTTCACCTCCAGTTTTGAGCCGGAGGTGAGCGACATGGCGTACAGAACCATCTTTGCTCCCCTTCTCCATCGCAGCATCAGCTATCTGGCTGCGCATGGCCAGAACCGCGGGGTCGAGCTTTCTGCGGGCGAGGTTTTACGTTACCGGCTTGCCGGTCAGGAGCTGCAGAAGCAGCTGGAAATACACCGGCCTGACGGCGGAGTGGATCTTGTCCACCCCGGGATCACCGCATCGGGGGCGTGGATCGACCACGCTGCCACCGGAATTCCGGGGCTCTATTCACTGAGAGCAGATGGCAAACGGCTTGCGGTATGGGCGGTCAATATTCCGGCCCGGGAGCTGGATCTGAGAAGGGCGGAGAGGGAACTCGTCGAGGATTCCCACCACCTCCACTGGGTGGATGATCCGGCCCGCATCGACCAGTTCATCCGCGAGGAGCGGATCGGACGGGAGTACTGGCGGGAGCTGCTGCTGGCCGGGCTGCTGCTTCTGCTGCTGGAGATGGCCCTCTATCGCGAGAAGGGAGAACTCCCGTCGGAAGAGGAGAGTCAGGAGATGCGGAGGGGATCATGAAGGAATCCCAGGAGAGAGAGCGAGCCGTCATCGTCGGACTAATCACCAGGGAGACCCCCTCCTGGCGTGTCGAGGACTATCTGGACGAGCTGGAACAACTCGCTGATACGGCGGGGGCCGAGGTGATCGAGCGGGTGGTGCAGGAGCGGGAGCGTCGGGACCCCGCCTTCATGATCGGCCGGGGCAAGGCGGAGGAACTCGCCCGAACTGCCCGCTACCAGGATGCCGATCTGATCATTTTTGACGATGATCTCACCCCGGCGCAGGCGAAAAACATCGAAAAGCTGTGCGGCGTCAAGATCGTCGACAGGAGCGCCTTGATCCTCGACATTTTTGCCAAACATGCCCGCACCCGCGAGGCCCGCACCCAGGTGGAGCTGGCGCAGCTGCAGTATCTGCTGCCCCGCCTCACCGGGCAGTGGCGTCATCTCGAGCGTCAAGTGGGCGGTATCGGGGTGCGCGGTCCCGGGGAAACCCAGCTCGAGGTCGATCGCCGGCTGGTGCGCAAACGGGTCGCCGTTTTACAAAAGGAGTTGGAAAAGATTGCCGGCCAGCGCGAGATCCGCCGCAAGAACCGTCGTGATTTTTTCAAGGCGGCTCTGGTCGGCTATACCAATGTCGGCAAATCGACCCTGCTCAATGCCCTGACCGAGGCCGGAGTGCTGGTTGAGGACCGCCTTTTCGCCACCCTAGATGCCACAGTCCGCACCCTGCCCATGGACAACCGCCGCCGGCTGCTGCTGATCGACACGGTCGGCTTCATCCGCAAGCTGCCGCACCACCTGGTCGCCTCTTTCAAGAGCACCCTGGAGGAGTCGGCTGATGCCGATCTTCTTCTCCATGTCATCGATATCAGTCACCCCAATTTTGGCGAGCAGATGAATGTGGTGGACAAGGTTCTCAAGGAGCTCAACCTTGGGGGGAGGCCGGTGCTCAAGGTCTTCAACAAGATCGACCAGTTTGACCAGTCCGGTGTGGTCGCCAGGCTGCGGGAGACCGAGCAGCCCTGTGTGTTCGTCTCGGCAGCGCGCGGCATCGGCCTGCCGCAGCTGGTGGAGCGGCTGGCGGAGTTCGCCGATGCCGCCTTTGTCACGGATGAATTGGTGCTTCCCCTGGAAAAGGCCTCCCGGGTTCCCAAACTGTATGAGGTGGTCGAGGTTCTGAACACCTCCTACGGGGAGGAGGAGATGGCGGTGCAAATCCGCTTCGCACGCCAGGAGGAGCGGCGGGTGCGCAGCCAGGTTGCGAAAATACTGCAGATGGATGAGGAAGATGGCTCTGCGCATGAATAGAGGGGCTAGCTGGTTGACGGCGGTGCTGATTTTGCTCTGGGTGGCGGGAGCAGCAGCCCAGAGCGAGGGGCGCATCCGCGGCACCAACCGCCATTACCGCCACGGAGATTGGACAACCTGGTCCTCGATGCGCCATATTCGCCACCTCTGCCTTTCACAGGAGCGTCTCTATCTGGCCACGACCGGCGGAATCGGCTGCTTCAATTTTTTCAGCCAGCAGTGGGAGGAGCCCCATACGGTCAGCAGCGGTCTGGCCAGCGCTGATATCGGACTGGTGGCCTGGGACGAAAACAGCGGGTTTTTGTGGTGTACGCAGAGCGAGGGCATCAGCTATCTGGGTCCGGCTTCCGGGGTGTGGACCAATCTTTTTTACGACGAGATCGGTTTTTACGACCGTGAGTCCGTAAGCTCCATTGGTTTCGGCGTCAATCATCAAATCTACCTGGTCACCAGCCGGGGGCGCAGCCTGGCCGGCCACAGCAACGGAGGCGGCTTCGAGTGGGGCGCCACTCCGCGGCCGGAGGAGGAGGTCAAATGGTTCGGGGAGGCCGCTGCTGTCGATCCACCCCCGCCCCATCTCTTTCTACCCCCGGGTTATTATTATGACGAACAGGAAAGGGTGATCACCGACAGTCATGGCAGGCGTTATCCACTCACCTGCTGGCTGCGCGACGCCTGGAACACCCTCTGGATCGGCACCTGGGGGCTGGGGGCGGCGCGCGTCGACCTGGTCTCCGCCCGATTTGAGGCCCTGCCCTACGGCCTGTGGGATGACGCTGTCGACGTCCTCGCCTTTGATCAGGGCGCACTCTGGGCCGGCGGCGATCAGGGGCAGACGGGGGGAGGAGGGTTGACGAGATGGGAGATCGGCATCCGCAATCCCGAATACTATGAACCACGCTATATCACCGGTTTCAGCGACGACCGCATCACTGCCATGGCCTTTGATGAGGAGGCCTTCTGGTTCGGCACCCGCAACGGGCTGACGCGCTACGATCTCGACCGGCGCAGCTGGCGCACCCTGAGCCAGGTTGATCACCTTTCCGATCCGCGCATCACCCATCTCTATCTGGACGAAGAGTATCTCTGGGTGGCGAGCGAAGCGGGGCTGTCGCGCATTCTCAAGGCGAGCGCAGGCCGGCGGGACTCCCTGGTCGTCGATATCATCGACCCGCGTCAGCTTGGCGACCTGAGGATCTCATTTCTCGCCCCGCAGGGGGACACCCTCTGGGTGGGCACCGAGTATGGATTGTACTGGTACAATGTGAGTGCCGACAGCGGCGAATTCTACGGTGATGGCTTTTTTCCGGCGAACCAGGAGATTGATGCTGTGGTCTGCTATGGAGATGAGGTCTGGTTCGGCACCAGCTACGGCATCGCCGGATTCAATGCCAGGAACGGCGAATGGTTCGCTCCGCCAGCCCAACGTCTGGAGCGGTTGGGCCGGATCTTCTGGATGGAGGTGGACGGTTTTTCGGTCTGGGCGGCCGGGGAGCGGGGGGTGCAGCGTTATGACCGTGAGGGGCTGCGCTGGATTCGTTACAGCATGGAGGACGGCCTGCCCGCTCAGGAGATCCGCACCCTCCGCATCGATGGGGATTATGTCTGGTTCGGCAGCAGCCGCGGCCTGACCCTTTTTTACTGGAATGCACCTTACCGGATCGATTGAATCATGACCTATCAAGAAGCGGAATCCTTCCTTCTGGGGCGGGAGATGTTCGGCTGGAAGCTGGGGCTGGAGCGCATGGAGCGTTTTCTAGCCGGACTCGGAGCGCCGCAGGAGCAGTTCGACACCGTACACGTCGCCGGCACCAACGGCAAGGGCTCGGTCACTGCCATGATGGGGTCTGTTCTCAAGGAGAGTGGCCATCGCTGCGGCATCTATACCTCGCCCCATCTGGAGAGCCTGCGCGAGCGCATCCGCGTCGACGGCCTCTGCATCGCCGAGGAGGCGGTGGTGGGACTGGTCGAGCGCTGGCGGCCGCTGATCGAAGAGCTGCAGTGCACTTTTTTCGAGACCATGACCGGCCTGGCCTTGCGTCATTTCGCCGACGCCGGGGTGCAGAGTGCGGTGATCGAGGTCGGACTGGGCGGCCGTCTCGATGCGACCAATGTCCTGCATCCCCTGGTGTCGATCATCACCTCGATCAGCTACGACCACATGGATCATTTGGGGGATACCATCGCGGCCATCGCAGCCGAAAAGGCGGGCATCATCAAGCCGGCAGTTCCCTGCGTGATCGGTTCACTGCCGGCGGAGGCGGAAGAGGTGATCCGCGCGCGGGCGGCTGAACTTGACAGCCCACTTTACGCGGCCGATGCCCTGGTCGAGGTGCGCCACCTGCGTCTCACGGAATCGGGCTCGGAGTTTTCGGCCCAGACGGAGGGTGCCCGGTACGAAGGGCTATCGCTGCCCCTGCCGGGTCCTCACCAGGTGGCCAATAGCTGCATTGCAATCTGTGCCAGTGAGCTGCTCGGCCGGCAGGGGGTGATTCCCTTTCCCCCGCCTTTAAAACGGGCGCTGGCGGGAGTCGATTGGCCTGGCCGCTTTGAAATCTTCCTCAAAGAGCCGCGGGTGATCACCGATGTGGCCCACAATCCGGGCGGTTTTCAGCGGCAGAAATGGATGTGGCGTCATTTCTATCCGGATTGGCAGAAGGTGCTGGTCCTCGGCCTGGTCAAGGAGAAGGACCTCAAGGGTGTGATCGGGGAACTGCCGCGGGATGTGGCCCAAATCTACGTCGTGCCGGCGCCGACCCATCGTGCGCTGCCGGTGGCGGAGTTCACCGGCGCGCTGGCGGAGGCCGGGCTGCCGGTGGTGCCCTGCGGTTCGGTACAGGAAGGGGTCCGGGCGGCGATAACCTGGGCGAGGGGTGGAACAAGGCGGGTTGTCTGCATCACCGGCTCCCACTATGTGGTGGGTGAGAGCCTGAGGGGAATAAAGGACTTGACAAAATGACTATTTCTTCCTAAATTATGCAGGAACCAATCCTGCTCGACCCCATTTTAACACACCTTATTCTTCATAAAGCCGCCAATCACTGTGCACCTTTTCATCTCATGAAGAGAGAATCCACCCAACTATTACAACGGCATTAGAACGGGAGCAAAATCTTGGCGAGTGTTCAACTGGACAAGGTAAGCAAGATCTTTGACAATCAGGTTCGCGCGGTCGATGCCGTTGATATCGATATCCGGGATAAGGAGTTCATCGTACTGGTGGGGCCTTCCGGCTGCGGAAAATCGACGACGCTGCGGATGATCGCCGGACTGGAAGAGATCAGCGCCGGGGAGATTCGCATCGATGACCGGGTAGTCAACCAGGTGCCGCCCAAAGACCGCGATATCGCCATGGTTTTCCAGAACTATGCCCTCTATCCGCACATGACAGTTTTTGAGAACATGGCTTTCGGGTTGAAGCTGCGCAAGTATCCCAAGGATGAGATCGAACAGCGGGTCAAGGAGGCGGCGGATATCCTGAGCATCGAGGGGCTTCTCGACCGCAAGCCCAAGCAGCTATCGGGCGGGCAGCGGCAGCGCGTGGCTGTCGGCCGAGCGATCGTGCGCAAGCCCAAGGTGTTTCTCTTTGATGAGCCGCTTTCCAATCTGGATGCCAAGCTGCGCGTGCAGATGCGCACAGAGATCTCCAAACTGCATACACGGCTTGAGACCACGATGATCTACGTCACGCATGATCAGACCGAAGCCATGACGATGGGGGATCGCATCGTGGTAATGAAAGATGGCAAGGTCCAGCAGATTGACACCCCGATGAATCTTTATGATGCGCCGGTCAACAAGTTTGTTGCGGGCTTTATCGGCAGCCCGGCGATGAATTTCATCAACGGCGAGATCGTCCGCGACGAGGGGCTTTTCTTCCGGACGGCGGGGATGAAACTGCGCATTCCGGATTCCCGCAGCGGGCTGCTTGCGGCTCACACCGGCCGGCCGGTCGTGCTCGGCATTCGCCCCGAAGATTTGAGCGAATATGATCTCGCTCCAGCCCAGATACCGGAGATGAGCGCCCTGTGCCGGGTTGAAGTGGTGGAGCCCATGGGCAACGAGATTTTTGTCTATCTGGCCAACGGCGGGGAGTCGCTGGTGGCGCGGATGAACGTGCAATCCCGTCCGAGCGTGCGCGCGGATTATCGGGTCCAGTTTGATATGAACAAGGCGCACTTTTTCATGGCGGAAAGCGAAGAGGCCATTCACTGATCTCCATTCCTGCGCATCGCCGGCCATCCTCGTCGTCATTCCGGATCATCTCCTGCACTGTACAGCCTTTATGACTTTAGGGTGGTGATTCCCCGGGGGGTAGTTTCTCATTGCTGCTGACCGTGTCTGATCCCTTGCATGGCGCGCACCGTTTTTCTCCCATAATAATATGCACAATAATTCCCGTATAACTTTACCGACAAGAGGCGTCAATGGATATTGCTGAACTCAAGGCGCGCAAGATCGCCGAGCTGAACAAGCTGGCTCAGGACATGGGCATCACGGGCTGCACAGGTCTGCGCAAATCGGAATTGATTTTCAAGATTCTGGAGGAGCAGACCAAGAAGGAGGGGCTGATCTTCGCTGAGGGAGTTCTCGAGGTCCTGCCGGATGGCTACGGATTTCTCCGCTCCCCCGATTTCAACTATCTGCCTGGGCCGGATGACATTTACGTCTCCCCTTCACAGATCAAGCGCTTCGGGCTGAGGACGGGCGACACGGTCTCCGGACAGATTCGGCCACCCAAGGAGAATGAGCGCTTTTTCGCCCTGCTCAAGGTCGAGGCGGTTAACTTTGAGAACCCGGAAGAGGCGAAAAGTATCATCCTTTTCGACAACCTTACCCCCCTCTACCCCCATCAGCGCATCAACCTGGAGACCACAGCGGGCGAGATTTCGATGCGCATCATGAACATGCTCACCCCGATCGGCAAGGGCCAGCGCGGCCTGATCGTCGCCCAGCCCAAGACCGGCAAGACCACCCTGCTGCAAAAAATTGCCAACTCCATCACCACCAACCATCCAGAAATGAAGCTGATCGTGCTGCTCATCGACGAACGTCCGGAGGAAGTGACCGACATGGAGCGCTCTGTCAAGGCGGAGGTGATCAGCTCGACCTTCGATGAGCCGGCGGAGCGCCATGTGCAGGTCTCCGATATGGTGCTGGAGAAGGCCAAGCGCCTGGTCGAGTACGGCAAGGATGTCTGCATTCTGCTCGACAGCATCACCCGTCTGGCGCGCGCCCACAACGCCGTGGTGCCGCACAGTGGCAAGATCCTCTCCGGCGGTGTCGACGCCAACGCCCTGCATCGTCCCAAACGATTTTTCGGCGCGGCCCGCAACATCGAGGAGGGGGGCAGTCTGACCATCATCGCCACCGCCCTCATCGACACCGGCAGCCGCATGGACGAGGTCATTTTCGAAGAGTTCAAGGGCACGGGCAATATGGAACTGGTGCTCGACCGGCGCATCTCCGACCGCCGTGTCTTCCCCTCCATCGATGTCAACCGCTCGGGCACGCGCAAGGAAGAGCTGCTGCTCGGCGACCAGGAGCTGAATCGGGTCTGGATTCTGCGCAAGCTTCTGGCCGAGCTGACACCGGTCGAAGCGATGGAGTTCCTCCTCTCCAAGATGCAGGGTTCGAAATCAAACAAGCAGTTTCTCGATTCGATGAGCATGTAACCGCAAAGGTTTTTCTTGCAATTGCCGATTCATTTTTGTATATTTATTTTCGCAAAATTTTAACGGCATTATGAACCGGAGGCCATACATTGAAAAAGGGTATTCATCCCAAATATGAAGTGAGCACCGTTTCCTGCGCCTGCGGAGCCACCTTCAAGGTCCGCACCACCGTCGGTGACGAGAAGCTGGATATCTGCTCCAGCTGCCATCCCTTCTTTACCGGAAAACAGAAATTGCTTGATACCGCCGGCCGGGTCGAACAGTTCCGCCGCAGGTACAATCTGCCCAACAAGCAGTCATAGCTTTTTCCATAGACATAACAGAACGGAAGCCATCCTGCCGACAAGGCGGGACTTCCGTTTTTTATTTTAATCCAAAACCATAAGCGGGTACCACGGATGAAGGAGCAGGAATCTCTGGCCGTTGGCGGGCAGGCGATCATCGAAGGAGTGATGATGCGCGGCAAAGATGTCGTGGCCATGGCTGTGCGCAAGCCGGACGGGGGCATTGTTCTGAAATGCACCCCGTTCAAATCGATCGTTAAAAGGTTCAAGGTGCTGAATCTGCCGGTTTTCCGGGGAGCGGTGATGCTCATTGAATCTCTTTTCCTCGGCGTCAAGGCCCTCAATTTTTCAGGGGATATCGCCATGATGGAGGAGAACGGGGGCACAGGCAAGGCCGGGCGCAGCGAGAACCGGTGGAACGATGTCTGGATGGGAATGACCATCCTCTTTTCCCTCGCCCTGGGCATCGCCTTTTTCTTTTATCTTCCCCTGATTCTCACCGATCTGCTCGGATTCGAGAGCGGCTGGGCCTTTAATTTGGTTGACGGGGTGATCCGTCTTGTCCTCTTTCTGGCCTATATCTACCTCATCTCCCTTTGGAAGGAGATCAAGCGGGTCTTTGAATATCACGGCGCTGAGCACAAATCCATTTTTGCCCATGAGAACAATCAGCCTCTCACCCCGGCCGGGGCGATGCCCTTCACGACTTTTCATCCCCGCTGTGGAACCAGCTTTCTTCTCATCGTCATGGTGGTGAGCGTGCTGGTCTTTATGTTTCTGGGCAAGCCGGAGACTGTCGCCGACCGTCTCATCCGTATCGCCTTTGTGCCGGTCATCGGCGGCCTCTCCTACGAGTTGATCAAGTTCTCGGCAAGGGCCCAGCGCTTCGCTCTCGTGCGTGCCTTCATCCTCCCCGGCCTCTGGCTGCAGAGGATCACCACCAACGAGCCGGACGAGCAGCAGATCGAGGTCGCGATGGTGGCCCTGCGCTGCGCTCTCGGCCAGGAGGTGCAGGCAGGTCCGTCGCCGGTCGAGATGGTGGCATAGGGGAGGCAGCCGTGAAGGAAAAGCTTGCAGCGATCGCTGTCCGTTATTTCGAGGTGCAAAGGAAGCTCAGTGATCCGGAGGTGCTGGCCAAGCCGCACCTCCTTCGCGATCTGGCCAGAGAGGAGTCCGAGCTCTCCGAAATCGTCCAACCCTACCAGCGCCTCCTCAAGATCGAGCGGGACATCGCGGGCGACGAAAAAGTGATTGAGGAGGGCGGGGATGACGAACTGGCTGAAATGGCCAGGACCGAGATGGAAGAGCTCAGCGCCGAGCGGGATGAACTGGAAGAGAAGCTCAAGTGGCTGCTGATCCCGAAGGACCCCCAGGATGCGCGCGATGCGATCATCGAGATCCGCGCCGGGACGGGTGGCGATGAGGCCGGTCTTTTTGCCGGCGACCTCTTCCGGATGTATCAATACTACGCCGAGCGACAGGGTTGGACCCTCGAGGTAATGAGCATCAACGCCCAGGGAATCGGCGGATTCCGTGAGGTGATCTTTGCCCTTTCGGGCAGGGATGTTTATGGCAAGATGAAATACGAGGCGGGTGTACACCGGGTGCAGAGGGTGCCACAGACCGAGGCGAGCGGACGCATTCATACTTCTGCGGCCTCCGTCGCCGTTTTGCCCGAGGCCGAGGAGATCGATGTCGAGATCAATCCCAACGATCTGCGCATCGATGTTTTTCGCTCTTCCGGCCCCGGCGGCCAGAGTGTGAACACAACCGATTCGGCGGTGCGGGTTACCCATCTTCCCACCGGACTGGTGGTGAGCTGTCAGGATGAAAAGTCGCAGCACAAGAACAAGGCCAAGGCCCTCAAGGTGCTGCGCGCCCGGCTCTACGATCTGGCCCTGGCGGAGGAGCAGGCCAAGCTGACGGCCTCACGGCGCTCGATGGTGAGCACCGGCGACCGCAGCGCCAAGATCCGCACCTACAATTTTCCGCAGAACCGGGTCACGGATCATCGCATCGGTTTGACCCTTTACCAGCTGGATGCCGTTCTGCAGGGCGATATCGACGAGTTCGTCGAGCAGCTGCAAATTGCTGACCGCTCCGAGATGCTCAAGACGATGAACTAGGGCTGCGGGTGGCTGAGAACGCAAGCATACAGGGATGGACCCTGCTCCGGATGATCCAGTGGAGCAGCGACTATCTGGCCACTCGGGGTTTTGAAAACAGCCGTCTGCTCTCGGAGCGGCTCCTCGCTCATGTGCTCGAGCTGCGCCGCGTCGATCTCTATCTGCAGTTCGACCGGCCCCTGACACCGGCAGAGCTGGCTCATTACAAGCAGCTTTTTTTGCGCCTGGTCGCGCATGAGCCCTTGCAGTACCTGCTCGGCGAGACCGAGTTCATGTCGCTCCCTTTTGCCGTCGGGCCGGGTGTCCTCATCCCCCGTCCGGAGACCGAACTGCTGGTCGAGAAGGCTCTGGAGCGGGCCCGGGCGGTCGCTGCCAGGGAGGGCATGGTCCGCATCATCGACCTCGGCACCGGAACCGGCTGCATCGCCGTCTCCCTGGCGAAGAATATGCCGGAGGCCAGCCTGGTCGCGGTCGATCTCTCGGCGGCTGCACTGGAGTGGGCAGAGCGCAACAGTGCAGCCCACGGAGTCAGCAGCCGGGTCGAACTGGTGGAACACGATTTCAGGAATTCGCCCCTCTCCGCATGGCGGGGGGGATTCGACCTGGCGGTTTCCAATCCGCCCTATATCCGCAGCGGCGATTGGGCGGGGCTGGCGGCGGAGATCCGCGATCACGAGCCGCGCGAGGCCCTGCTCGGGGGGGAGGATGGGCTGGATGCCTACCGCAGCCTGGCGCAGATGCTGCCAATGCTGCTCAAAACAGGCGGGGAAGCCTTGATCGAATTTGGCGACGGCATGTCCGCAGCCGTTGTGGCAATATTTAAACAGGCCGGTTTTGCAGGAGCGGAGTTTTTTCGCGACCTGGCCGGCAGGGAACGACTCGTCCATCTCTTCTCCCCGGGAGGCGATCATGAATGAAGGAATTTTCCGCGAATATGACATTCGCGGCATCGTCAAGACTGATCTGACCAATGATGTGGCCTACAATCTCGGCCGGGCCTACGGCACCTGGATGGCCAAACGGGGCCACAAGCTGGTGGTGATCGGACATGATGTGCGACTGACCTCGCCCCATCTCGCCAAGCTTTTCATCGACGGGATTGTCACCACTGGCCTGAATGTCTATCTGGTCGGCGAGGTGATGACACCCGTCCTCTATTACGCCATCCTCCATTATCAGACCGATGGTGGTGTGATGATCACCGGCAGCCATAATCCGATCGAGTACAACGGCTTCAAGATGTGCGAGGGGCTGGCCTCCCTCTATGGCGTGGCCATTCAGGAGCTGAAAGAGATCATCCTCCGCAATGGCTATGTGCGCACCAGCAGCGGCCACGTCACTGAGAAGAGCATCATCCCCGAATATATGGAGATGATGCGCGCCAAGTTCGCCTTTCCGCGCAAGCTCAAGGTGGTGATTGATGCCGGCAACGGCACAGCCGGGCCCATCGCCCCGGAGCTGTGGAGCAGTCTGGGGATCGAAGTGGTGCCGCTTTACTGCGATCCGGATGGTCATTTTCCCAACCATCTGCCCGATCCCACCGTGCCCAAATACATGCAGGACCTGCGCCAGCTGGTACTGGCGGAAAAGGCGGATCTGGGCATCGGCTACGATGGGGATGCCGATCGGGTCGGCATCGTCGATGACCGCGGCCGCCTGGTCTATGCCGATGCCTTGATGGCCCTGCTCAGCCGCGAGGTGCTGGCCAATCATCCCGGCAGCACCATCATCTTCGATGTCAAGTGCTCGCAGATGCTCCCCGAAGAGATCAGCCGTCTTGGCGGGGTACCCATGATGTACAAGACGGGGCACTCTCTGCTCAAGGCCAGGATGAAGGAGATCCACGCCCCCTTTGCCGGCGAGATGTCCGGCCATATGTTTTTCGCCGACGAGTTTTTCGGCTTCGACGACGGCCTCTACGCCTCCGGCCGCCTCATGCGCATCCTGGCCGTGAGTGAGCGTCCCTTCTCCGCGCTGGTGGATGAGCTGCCGCTTTTTGTCTCCACCCCGGAAATCCGGGTCGACTGCCCGGACCAGGAGAAATTCGCCATCATTGAGAGCATGGTCAAGAGCTTCAGTGCAAACCACGAGACCATCACCATCGACGGTGCCCGGGTTCTCTTCGGCGACGGCTGGGGATTGATCCGCGCTTCCAATACCCAGCCGGTCCTGGTGCTGCGCTTTGAGGCCAAGAGCCGTGAGCGGCTGGCGGAGATCATCGCAATCTTTCGCCGGGAGATGGACAAGCATCCCGCCATTGCCTATAATCCGGATGATTTGTCCATTTGACAAAAATTAACAGAGAATCGCCAGCGGCCCGAATCGACTTCGGGCCGCTGCGTTTCCGGGCGACGCAATACAATCAGTGAGGACGAGCATGGCAAAATTATCCGCAGGAAGAGATCTTGGCGCCGAAGTGACGGCCCTTTTCGCGCGGGAGCCGCAGAAGAGCTTCAAGGCCAAGGAGTTGGCCCGGCAGCTGGGGATCGGCAAGGAGGAGTATCTGGAGCTGCGCAAGACCCTGCGCCGGCTTGTGCAGGAGGGCGCCATTCTCAAGCTGCGCAGCAACCGTTTCGGCTCGGCCAGCCAGTCGCCAGTGGTCACCGGGATACTGCGGGTCAATTCACAGGGCTATGGATTTGTCACGCGCGATGACGGGCGCGAGGATATCTTTGTGAGCACCAAACAGATGGGCTCGGCGCTGCACAGGGACCGGGTGCGGGTGCGTCTTTTCGCAAGCCGGCAGGGGGAACGTCCGGAGGGACAAGTGATCGAGATTGTCGAGCGCGGGCGCGACCGCATCGTCGGCACCCTGCGCTGGGGGCGCAAGTACAGCTATGTGGTGCCAGATGACATCAAGATCCAGACCGACATCATTATCCCCGAGCCGGAAGGGTCGGGAGCCGAGGAGGGGCAGAAAGTGGTCGTGGTCATCGACCGCTGGCCCTCCCCCCATCAGAATCCCGAGGGCCACATCACCCATGTGCTCGGTTTCGCCGATGATCCAGGGGTCGATGTCCTCTCGATCATCCACGGTTTCAGCCTCGCCTCCGAGTTCCCGCCGGAGGTGGAGGCGGAGGCGGCCAGGCTGGGGGCAGCGATTCCGTCCGGCGAGCATGAGCGGCGCCTCGATTGCCGTGACTGGCCGATTTTCACGATCGATCCGGCGGACGCCAAGGACTTTGATGACGCGGTCTCGCTGCGCGCCCTCGCCAACGGCCGTCTCGAGCTGGGCGTCCACATCGCCGATGTGAGTCATTATGTTGCGCCGGGCGGAGCGATCGATGCGGAGGCCGAGGCGCGCGGGACTTCGGTCTATCTGGTGGACCGGGTCATCCCGATGCTGCCGGAGCACCTCTCCAACCGTCTCTGCAGCCTGGTCGAGGGGGAGGAGAAGCTCTGCTATTCGGTCCTGATGGAGCTCTCCCCGGCTGGGGCCCTGCTGGGCTACACTTTCCGTGAAAGCATCATCCGCAGCCGCAGGCGGCTGACCTATGAACAGGCCCAGGCGATGATCGAGGGAAGCGGGGATGATGAGATCTCCCTCCTGCTGCGGAAGATGTGGGAGCTGGCGGCGCTGCTGATCCGCCGCCGTGAAGCCCGCGGCGGCATCGATTTCGAGAGCCAGGAGGTGCAGGTCATCCTTGATGAGCAGGGTCACCCGACAGCTCTCAAAAGGCGCGAGCGGCTGCAGAGTCATCGCCTCATCGAGGAGTTCATGCTGATGGCCAACGAGACGGTGGCCCGCCACGTGGGAGTCGAGATGGCGGCCGGGCTGCCGGAGGCGCCGCCCTTTGTTTATCGCATCCATGAAAAGCCCGAGCGCGAGGAGGTGGCGGGTCTGCTCGAGCTGCTGGCTCAGTTCGGCATCGTGCAGGAACTGCCGAAAAAGATCACCCCCCACTATTTCCAGAGGCTGGCGGCCGCTATCCGCCGCCACCCCGCAAATTTCGTTCTCCAGGATGCCCTTCTGCGCACAATGATGAAAGCCCGCTACAGCCCGGAGAATCCCGGCCACTTTGGGCTCGCTTACAGCCATTATACCCATTTCACCTCGCCCATCCGCCGTTATCCGGACCTGATGGTCCATCGTCTGCTCAAGGGCTACTGTGCCAACCGCGTTGTGGAGGAGATGGAGGCCCTGACCGGGCGGCTGGCGGAACAATGCCGGGAGGCCAGCGAAAACGAGGTGCGTGCCGCGGAGGCTGAGCGTGCTTCGATCAAGCTCAAACAGATCGAGTACATGGAGGGCCATCTCGGCAGTGAACACGATGGCTTTATCAGCCGCATCGTCCCCTTTGGCATCTTCATCACCCTGCCGGAATTCCTCGTCGACGGACTGGTGCATATTTCCGGTCTGGAGGACGACTATTATATTTACGAGCCCTCCGGCTACCGGCTGGTCGGGCAGCGGGGCGGCCGCGTTTACGCCCTCGGCGACAAGGTGCGGGTGCGCATCTCGCGTGTGGACCGGAATGAAAGGCTGATCGACTTTGTTTTAGTGTCCAAGGAGCACGAGGAGAGGCCGAAGAAGATGGAGGCTGGAGCTCCGTTTCGCCGCCCCCAGAGAGGCCGCAAGAAGAGCAGAGGTTGAGCTATTTTCGAGGAGTCATGGATCACAGGCTGGAATTGAGCCGAGTGGAGGAGATCGCCCGCGGCACTATCGAGTTGACCTTTCACCGGCCGGAGGGTTTTGCCTTTCTGGCGGGACAGAATCTTAATCTCAAGGTTCCGGAGCTTCTATTTCCTGATCCGAAGGGGCCACGCCGCACTTTCACCATCGCCTCAGCGCCTCACGAGCCCGAGCTTCGCTTTGCGACCCGTTTGAGCGGGAGCGGCTACAAGCAGACCTTGCAGCGGCTGGCATCGGGGAGCCTGTTCGAATATCTCGGGCCGAACGGTCAGTTTGTCTATGATCCGGAGGTCGAGAGCGCAGCTTATCTGGCCGGGGGGATCGGCATCACCCCCTTCAGGAGCATGCTGATGCACGGCGTGCACGCCGGCTTCAAAGCCCCCACTTTTCTTTTTTACGGCAATGCGGACCCCGATAGCAGCGCCTGGCATGAGCTTTTCGCCGGGCTGGCTCAGGCTGAAGCCCGGTTCACCTACATACCCACCATGACCAATCTGGCGCCGGAGGCCCCCTGGCCGGGCGAGAGGCGCTGGCTGAGCGCGGATCTGGCGGCCGCCTACCTCCCCGATCCCGCCAATACCACCTACTTTCTCTGCGGTCCACCTGCCATGATCACTGCCCTGACCGATCAGCTGCTGGAAAAAGGTATTAAAGACAACAAAATCCGCTACGAGTCGCTCTGGGGCTATTAAACTTTCCTGCGCCGTATCATTCCCGCTTCTGCCATTCCCGAGCCTTTGAGCAGCTATAACCTCTCTTTCCGGAGGTCTTTATGAGACGTTTACTCTATTTGATCATCCTGTTGATTTTCTTCATCGCCCTGAGTGCTGGAATGCGTTCGACGACTGCTCCCGCTTACGTCGAGGATGAGGTGCTGGTGCGATTCAAGCCGGCTACCAGCGCGAAGGCCGTTTCCGTCCTGACAGCCGCGGTGGAGGCCCGGGTGCTCTCGTTTTCTCCCTCTCTGACGATGCACCGGCTCAAGCTCACTGGCGGGATGGGGGTGGAGGAGGCGGTGGCGCATCTGCGCGCGCAGGATCAGGTGGAACTGGCTGAACCCAACTACCGGATCAAGGCCTTGGCCACGCCGAACGATCCCTCTTTTGGCAAGCTCTGGGGGCTCTCCAACACGGGGCAGACCGGGGGGCTGGCAGATGCCGATATCGATGCGCCCGAGGCCTGGTCGACCACCACGGGTTCGGCCGCTGTGCTGGTGGCGATCATGGACACCGGCATCGATTACCGCCATGTCGACCTCAAGGCCAACGCCTACACCAACCCGGGCGAGGATCCCTGGAGCGACCCCAATGATCCGGCGACCGGCAACAAGCTGGATGACGACGGAAACGGCCTGATCGATGACTGGAAGGGGTATGATTTTCATGCCAAGGACAACGATCCCTACGATGAAAATGGACACGGCACCCATGTGGCGGGGATTGCCGGCGCAGTGGGCAATAACAGTCTCGGCGTGACCGGAGTCTGCTGGCAGGTCCGGCTGGTGGGCATCCGGGTTCTCGATTCCTCCGGGGACGGGAATGTCGGCGTTGCCATTGACGGAATCGAATACGCTGTTGGTCTGGGCGCGCGCATTCTCAACCTGAGCTGGGGCGGTCCGGACAAATCGATCTTTCTCGAGCAGGCGATCGATTATGCCCACAACCATAATATTCTGGTCGTGGCGGCTGCCGGCAATGACGGCGTGAATGCGGATGTCTCGCCGCAGTACCCGGCCTGCCTGGCTCTCGAAAACATTGTATCGGTCGCGGCAACGGACCATGGCGATCAGCGGGCGCTCTGGGGTGAATCCGACGACAACACCGACGACTGTGGCTTTTCCTGTTCGAACGCTCTGGCCGCGGTCCCAGGCTCCAACTGGGGGGCCACCACAGTGGATCTGGCCGCACCCGGTAAGGAGATCTATTCGACGGTTCCGGGCGGCTATGCGGTTTTTTCCGGCACCTCGATGGCGGCGCCCCATGTCTCGGGTGCGGCGGCACTGCTGCTGGCGCGCGATCCCGGACTGACCGATCTGCAGCTCAAGCAGCGGCTCCTGAGCAGCGTCGATCCACTCCTCTCCTTCAACGGACTCTCCGTCACCGGCGGGAGGCTCAATCTGCAAAAGGCCCTGGCCGGGCTCCCGTGAGATCCAAGTGCAAATTTAGCTTGCCATTTTACCGTCAAAAGTATACTTTAATATATTTATTCTGCGTCGTCTGAACGCGCCGGTCATGAACGATCCATCCAGAAGAGGTAATCATGGTGACTCCGCATGGCGAATCGCGTTATGAACAGAGTCTGCAACGGGACATCGCCCTGCTCAAGCGGAAGACGAAGGAGATGGCGATGCTCGACGAGGGGGGGCTGCGCAATGCCATCCTCGCCCTCATGAGCCGGGACCGGCAGCTGGCCTATACGGTCATCCTGCGCGATCGCTGCGTCGATGACCTGGAGATCGAGCTGGACCGTCTTTGCCTGGAGTTTCTGGTGCGTCAGCAGCCGGTGGCGATTCATCTCCGCTTTGTTTTCGCCACCATCAAGATTATCCGGGAACTGGAACGGATCGGCGATTACGCCGAGAGCATCGCCCGCCAGGTCCTCGACCTTTTGCCCATGCAGCCGATCCCCCCGCTGGATGATTTTCTCGAACTCGCTGATGTGGCGATCTCCATGTTCCATGACTGCGTCGAGGCCTTTCTGGAAAATGATGTGGAAAAGGCGCGCCGGCTTATGGTCAAGGAGGATATCGCCGATGAGATGCGCAACGCCATCAATGCCAAGCTGATCAAATGGCAGGAAGAGGGGCAACTGGCGCTGGAGGCGATGGCCCCCCTGATGACAGTGGCCCGCCGCCTGGAAAGAACCACCGACCAGGCCAAGAATATCTGCGAAGAAGTGATCTACATGTCCACAGGCCAGTTTATCAAGCACCGGCACAGCGACCTCTTCCGCATTCTCTTCGTCGACGCCGACAACTCTTCACTCAGCCAGATGGCTGAGGCGATCGGCAGGGCCCAGTCGATCGGCCATTTCGCTTTTTCCAGTGCGGGGCTTGAACCCGCCGGGGAGATCAAGCCGGCGGTGCGGCGCTATCTCCTGGAAAGGGGCTTCGACCTCGAGGGCTACGAGCCCAAGGATTTCAGCGTGTTTCTCGACACCCTGCCCGTCGATATCATCGTCGCGCTCAACACAAAGGTGCGCAAGCGGATCCCCGCCCATTTCTCCAATTGCGTTGTCTTTGAGTGGCCGATTTCCGACCCTGCCGAGGAAGGGGGATCGGCGGAGACGATCGTTGAACGCTTCGACCAGGCCTATACTGAAATCTCCCAGCACCTGCGGGATCTTGTGCAGGCCATCATCGGCCATGATCAGTACCGCTCCGGACTAAACCAATAGACGTTGATTCGATGATGAAGATGAAAGGACCATTCAGCCTTCTGCCTCTCCTGCTCGCGCTGCTGCTGGCTGCGGGTTGTCTGCGCGGACGCCAGCCCGGCCAGCGAGGCACGGGGCAGAAGCAGGTCATTCAGAACAGCGGCTCCGATACCATGGTCAATCTCGCCCAGGCCTGGGCCGAGGAGTATGTGCGAATCAAGCCGGCGGTCTCTGTGGAGGTCTCCGGCGGCGGATCAGGAACCGGCATTGCCTCCCTGATCAACGGTACGGCGGATATCGCCAACTGCAGCCGGGAGATGACTTTTGCTGAACGGGAGAGGGCCCTGCAGAATACCGGCAAGGATCCGGTTGAGCATCTGGTCGGCTATGATGCCCTGGCCATTTTCGTCAATCTGCAGAATCCCCTCCACGAGATCACCCTCGAAGACCTGGCGGAAATATATGGCGAAAGAGGGAGGATCGAGCGCTGGAGCGATCTCGGCGTGCAGCCTCCCGATGGCAAGCGCGATAAAATTATCATTATCAGCCGCCAGTCCAATTCCGGCACCTATGAGTATTTCCGGGAGGCGGTGCTTGGCAAGACGCGTGATTTTCGTCTCGGCACCATCGACATGCACGGTTCCAAGGATGTGGTTGAACTGGTGGCGCGGACGCCTGGAGCCATCGGCTACAGCGGTATGGGGTATGCGACCGACCGGGTGCGCATGCTGCGTATCGCCCGCAAGCACGGCGAGACCGCCTACGCCCCCACGGTGCCGAATACCCAAAAGGGCATTTACCCCGTCGCCCGCCCTCTCTTCATGTATACCCTGGGCGAGCCCGAAGGGGAGCTCAGGGATTATCTGGAGTGGATTCACTCCCCCGAGGGCCAGGATCTGGTCGTGCGCTCCGGCTATGTCTCGCTTTCCCGTACGGGGAGCCATGCTCCGGCGCAAGGTGAGGAGCATCAACCATGACGCCCGGCCGCCGGCACCTGGAGCCGTTGAAGGAGTGGCTCATCGAACGCTTTATCTGGCTGTGCGGCGTCAGTGCCATCTTTTTTGTTTTTGCCATCTTCATCTTTGTCTTCCGCGAGGGGGCCGACTATTTTTTCAGCGGCTTCAAGGCCGGCGAGTTTTTCACCAGCATCGAGTGGTATCCCACCTCACGTACCCATGTACGCTATGGCGCCCTGGCCCTGATCACGGGCACCTTCAGCGTCTCCTTTCTTGCCATGTTCCTTGCCGTGCCTTTCGGTCTGGGTGCAGCCGTCTTTATCTCCGAGTTTTGTCCTCCCCGGCTCAAGGAGGGGCTCAAGATCGTCATCGAACTTCTCGCCGCCATTCCCTCGGTGGTGTGGGGATTCATCGGCCTGACCATCATGAACTCTCTGATCGTCCGGCTTTTCAACGCCCCGATCGGTCTCAATATGTTCAACGGCGCGATTATCCTGGCGCTGATGAGTGTGCCGATCATCGTCTCGATCGGCGAGGATGCCCTCAAGGCGGTTCCCGATTCCTATCGTGAGGCGGCCGTTGCCCTGGGCTGCACACGCTGGCAGATGATCTTCAGGGTGCTGCTGCCGGCGGCGCGCAACGGCCTGCTTGCCGCCGTGATGCTTGGCATCGGCCGCGCGGTGGGTGAGACCATGGCGGTGCTGATGGCCACCGGTCATTCCATCCGCATCCCGCACGGGGTGCTCGAGCCGGTGCGCACCCTGACGGCGACTATCGCCGCGGAGCTGGGCGAGGCTCCCGTCCATTCGGATCATTATCAGGTCCTCTTCATTATCGGGATCCTCCTTTTCACCATCACTTTTGTCATCAATATCACAGCGGATTTCATAGTGCGCGGCATCGGCAGGAAATAACAGCGGAAGCGGATCATGTTTGAAGCCACAGATCAGACCAGGCGCAAGCAGCGGCAGGAGAGCGCAATAAAATATCTGCTCACGACGATGACGGTGATCATTGTCCTGCCCCTGCTCCTGATCATTTTTTATCTCTTTTACAAGGCCGCGCCGATCCTCTCCCTGGAGTTTCTGCTCGAGAATCCGATCCACGGCATGCGTTCCGGCGGGATCTGGGCCCCGCTTCTGGGCACGATCTATCTGGTCCTGATCTCGCTGCTGATCGCCACCCCGGTCGGAATTTTCGCAGCCATCTATCTGAACGAGTATTCGCGCGAGAGCTGGATGACGCGGGTCATCAATCTTGCAGTCGTCAATCTGGCCGGTGTGCCGAGCATCGTCCACGCCCTTTTCGGCCTCGGGGCTTTTGTCCTTTTCGCCGGCATCGGCCGCTCCATCCTCGCCGCCTCTCTGACCCTGGCGATCATGACCCTGCCGGTGATCATCGCCAGCACCAAGGAAGCCCTGGCGGCGGTGCCACATTCCTTCCGTGAGGCCTGCTGGAATGTCGGGGCGACGCGCTGGCAGACCATCCGGAATGTGGTGCTGCCCAATTCAATCAGCGGCATCCTCACCGGCGTCATCCTTCAGGTCTCGCGCGCGGCCGGGGAGACAGCGCCGGTGATGTTCACGGGGGCGGTCTTTTTCAAGGCGATTCAGACCGGTGATCCCTTCGCCTATGGCCTTCTCGACCAGTGCATGGCTCTCTCGATGCATCTTTTCACCATCTCCACCCAGGTTCCGGATGTGCCCGACGCCCTGACCTACGGCACAGCCGTGGTCCTGCTCGGGGTGGTGCTGCTTTTCAATGCCCTGGCCATCCTCCTTCGCATCAAGCTGCGCGGGAAGAAGAAATGGTAGAGCAGACGCCGAAAATCGGGGTGCGGGAGCTGCGTCTTTCTTACGGACAGCATGAAGTACTGCACGGCATCTCCTTTGAGATCTTGCGCAACGAGATTTTTGGCATCATCGGACCGGCGCAATCGGGGAAGACGAGTCTGCTGCGCGCGATCAACCGCACCCTCGAATTCACTGCAGGGGCTCGCTACAGTGGTTCGATCACTGTCGACGGCGAGGAGGTCGGCAAGGTCAGGAATGTCTATGAATTGCGGCGCAAGATCGGTATGGTCGCTCCCCTGCCGGTCGGCTTGCCCCTGACCATCTATGACAATGTCGCCTTCGCGCCGCGCATGGGCGGCATCAGGCAGAAGGGGTCAATTGACGATATCGTCGAGCGCTGCCTGCGCCAGGCGGCGCTCTGGGATGAGGTCAAGGATCGTCTGCATACCCTGGGAACCAGGCTTTCGGGCGGACAGCAGCAGCGCCTCACCATCGCGCGCGCCCTCTCCCACCAGCCGGAAATCCTCTGCCTCGATGAATTTTCCATCGCCATTGATCCGGTCACGACCATGCGCATCGAGGAGGTGCTCAAGGAGCTGCGCCAGCAGATGACCATCATTCTGGTCACCAATCTGGTCCAGCAGGCCCGCCGGCTCGCCGACCGCACGATGTTCCTTTTCGAGGGCGATATCATCGAGCTGGACCGCTCGGAGGTCATCTTTTCGAACAGCCCGGCACAGCAAAAGACCTACGATTATGTCAACGGGATTTTCGGATGAGCGACCTCGCCTACAGCATCGTCACCCGCGATCTCAGCCTCTGGTACGGGGAATTCCAGGCCCTGCGTTCCGTCAGCTTCAAGGCGCGTAATGGATTGATCACCGCCCTGATCGGCCCCTCCGGCTGCGGCAAGACCACCCTGCTGCGCTGCTTCAATCGTGTCAACGAGCGCTACGGCAATGTCACCACCACGGGTGAGATCCGCCTGCTCGGCAAAAATATCTATGATGAGGATGTCTCGCTCATCGAACTGCGCAAGAGTGTGGGGATGGTTTTTCAGCGCCCCAATCCCCTTCCTCTCACGGTCTATGAGAACATCGTCTTCGGCCTGCATATTCACAGCCCGGCCAGGTTGAATGCTTCTGCACTCGACGAGGCCGTCGAGCAGGCCCTCACGGATGTCGGACTGTGGATGGACCTCAAGGACAAACAGAAGTCCAAGGCCACATCCCTCTCGCTCGATCAGCAGCAGAAGCTCTGCATCGCCCGCCTGCTGCCCCTCAAGCCGGAGATCATCCTCATGGATGAGCCCTGCTCGGCGCTGGATGTGGAGGCGACCCGCCAGGTGGAGGAGCTGATGCTCGAGCTGGCCGGCCGCTATACCATCATCATCGTCACCCACAACATGGCGCAGGCCAAGCGCGTCAGCCACGAATGCGCCTTTATGCTCATGGGCGAGCTGATCGAACACAGCCGCACCGAGGATCTCTTCATCCGCCCGCTCGACAAACGCACCGCCGAGTACATCGAGGGCCGTTTCGGATGATCCATCCCCTGTCTGGATCGGGCCCCGCCTCCTCCTTGTGATAATTCTCCTTGGAACAAAAGCGTGAAAGTGGTAATTTATCGTCTGAAATTACCATTTCATGCCGGGCCGGTACTATTCCGGCCATTAATCCACCACCTCGGCTGCTCCCGGGCGAGGGCGCATGGGTGCGCTGCCCTCGTGAGACCGTGGGTAGCTGTTGAGATCAAGCCAAGGGCAGCCGTTGATAAAGGCCTGCGGGGACGCAGGCTCCAAATTGCTGGATAATTGCCGGAAGAGGCGCGTGTGCTGGAAAAAATTTCCTCAATATTTATCTGGATTTTTGGGCTGGCGATCGCCGTACCGGCCCTGCTGATGATCATCCTCATGGCGGTGACCCTGCCGGTGCGCATCTATAACCGTCCGGGCCGGGCTCTGCTGCGCCTGATTGTCCGCGTCTTTGGCGGACGAGCTACCGTGGAGGGGGTGGACAAGCTCGATCCGCACAAGACCTATCTGTTCATGCCCAATCATGTCAGCCTTTTCGATATCCCCCTGGTCGGGGGATACATACCCAATTACGCGCGGGGTGTCGAGGCGGCCGAGCATTTCAACTGGCCGTTGATCGGCTGGTTTGTGCGCAGCATCGGCAATATACCGATCGAACGTGGGAGCATCCACTCCTCCTGGAGCAGCCTTGAGAAGGCGGCCAGCCAGATCCGCGGGGGTAAATCGATCATCATTATGCCGGAGGGAACGCGTACGTGTACCGGCCGGTTGGGCGCTTTCAAGAAGCTGCCCTTTCGTCTGGCCCAGATCGCCGGCGTGGATATCGTCCCCATCGGCCTGTCCGGGCTGTTCAGATTCAAGCCCAGGATGGGATGGATCGTCAAGCCGGGCCCGCTCAAGATGAAGGTTGGTGATCCCATCCCCTACGAGAACTTCAAGGGGCTTGAATTGCAGGAGTTGAGCGATCTGGTGCATGAGCGCATCGAGAGCCTGATTGAGTATCCATGACCGGGGCAGCGGCGCCGCCGCGGTCTCCGGAAGCAAATGATATTGCGGAGAGAAGACGATGTTCAAGAGCCTGTTGCCGAAAGAGTATGCTTTTTTTGACAGTTTTGCGGACCACGCCCGGATTCTACAGGCGGCCAGTCGTGAACTGCTGCGTCTGATGCGCGGTGAGGTGGATACCCAGGCGGGTATCCAGGCGATCAAGAACTGGGAGCACGAGGCCGATGACATCACCCATCGCTGCATTGATGCCCTCAACCGCACCTTCATCACCCCGATCGACCGGCCCGATATCCTGCGCCTTATCAAGACTATGGATGATGTTTTGGACTGCATCGATGCCGGGGTGATCCGCATGGGCTTGTACGACATCCGCATTATGCGCGAGGAGTCGGTGGCCATGGCCGAGATTCTGTTGGCCTGCTCGGATGAGATTGCCCTGGCGGTTCAGGAGCTGCGCGACCTGAAGAATCAGGAGAGCATCAACAAACGGTGCATGACCATCCATCAGCTGGAGCATCAAGGCGACGAGGTCCTGCGCGCCGCCTTGCAGCGGTTGTTCCGCGAGGAGGATGCCGTCCTGATCATCAAATGGAAGGATATTTTTGAGCGGCTGGAAAAATCGACCGACCGGGCGGATACAGTGGCGGTGATCATCGAGGGCATTGTCATTTCGGCGAGCTGACCTGACCACGGATCTGATTTAACGGAAAGATAGAGAATGAGTCTGACCTGGATCGTCGTCATCCTGACCGTCGCGATGGCTCTGATTTTTGACGCCATCAACGGTTTTCATGATTCAGCCAATTCCATTGCGACCGTCGTCTCCACCCGCGTGCTTTCGCCGCGCAATGCCGTGATCTGGGCGGCTTTTTTCAACTTTATCGCCATGTTCATTTTTGTGCCCCGGGTGGCGGACACGGTCTCCAAAATCGTCCGCATCCAGGCTGGTGATCCCGCCTTTGTCTATGTCGTCCTTGCTGGACTCGTCGGTGCCATTGTCTGGGATGTGCTCACCTGGTGGCTGGGGCTGCCAACCAGCTCCTCTCATGCCCTTATCGGCGGCTTCGCCGGGGCCGGCATCGCTTTCCAGGGCACAGGGGTGATCCGCTGGGAGAAGATCTGGGCGACAGTCCGGTTCATTCCGCTCTCGCCCCTGATCGGAATGGCGCTTGGTTTTGTGATCATGATCGCGGTCTACTGGCTTTTTCGCCGGTGGCGGCCTTACGACGTCGACAAGCTTTTTCGCAAGGGGCAGCTGGTCTCGGCTGCGCTTTATTCCCTTGGCCATGGCGGTAACGATGCCCAAAAGACCATGGGCATTATCGTCGCCCTGCTGGTCGCCGCCGGGGCGCTTGATGAGAACACCCGGCTCTCCCTGTTCGATCCGCGTACTGCCTGGATCATTTTAAGCTGTCAAATCGCCATGGCCCTGGGCACTGCGCTGGGGGGGTGGCGCATCGTTAAAACCATGGGGATGAAGTTGACCAAGCTCAAGCCGGTGCACGGCTTTTGCGCCGAGACTTCGGGTGCCTTCACCATCTTTTTCGCCACCCATTGGGGTATTCCGGTATCGACCACCCATACCATCGCCGGGGCCATCGTCGGGGTGGGCTCGACCACCCACGCCTCGAGCATAAAATGGGGGGTCGCCATGCGCATTATCATCTCCTGGCTGGTCACTATCCCCTTTTCGGCCCTGACCGCCGCGCTCGTTTTCTGGCTGATCAAGCTGATCCATCCTGTCTTCTAAAAAAAAAGCCCTGACCATCACATGGTCAGGGCTTTCAGCTTTATGAATTAATCAAACCTTGGTTACCTTAACTGCCTGCGGTCCCTTCTGAGTTTCTTCCACTTCAAATTCCACCGCATCGCCCCCGTTCAGGGAGCGGAACCCGTCGCCAACGATGCCCGAAAAGTGGACAAAGATATCACCGCCAGACTCTCGCGTGATAAACCCATAACCTTTAGACGTATTGAACCACTTTACCGTTCCTCGTTCCATAGCAAAAGCCCTTTCTGAAAAAAGTGTACATGTAGCGTACACCACAACGGCCGACTTGTAGCGTAAACAGAGCCCGGACAGGTCGGTGTTTACAGCGTGTCTTGCGGATGCGGGGATGCTCCTCGCCGGGATCGGCACCGGAGGGTCCGCACGGTGTACAGCACACAATCATGAATTTATAGTAAATGTTGGCAAAATGCAAGTATTTTAAACATATTTCGTCAGGAAAGGATTTTGTCATCCGGCGGCGGAAAGGGTGAAGAAAATGTTGGCTTCGGTCGCGGGATTCAGTATCTTTTAGTCGTGGTCAGGGATCATATGGAGACCTCGTCCCGCCCCCAAATGAAGGGGCGGGCGGGTTTGCCGGAAAGCGAGAACGAGAATGCCCAGGAATGAAACAGGCCTGCAGATTGGAATTGTCGGCGCCGGGCCGGCCGGGATGATGGCCGCCCTGCAGGCGGTACGGACCGGCGGTCGGGTGGTGCTGTTCGATGCCAACCGGACGGTGGGGCGCAAGCTGGCGGTGACCGGAAACGGGCGCTGTAACATTACCAACAGTCGGATCGATCCGGACCGCTACGCAGGCGCCGAGGCCGGCTTTGTCCAGCAGGTGCTGGCGGGTTTTGGCCATGCCGAGCTGGTCGCTTTTCTCGAAGGTATCGCGGTGCCGCTCCACGTCATGGCGGATGGCTGGTGTTATCCGCGTTCAGGTTCTGCCGCCGCAGTGGTCGCTGCCTTTGCGGCAGCCCTGGAGCAGGCCGCTATCGAACTGCATCTCGGCGAGACGGTGCGCTCCTTCTTCCCCGCGATGAGCGGCTGGGGGCTGAGCGCACAGGAGGAGTATCGTTTCGATCGTCTGATCGTCGCTTCCGGGGGGTTGGCGCAGCCCAAGCTGGGGGCGCGGGGAGAGCTTTTTGCTCAGCTGGAGCGTCTCGGCCATACAGTCATCGCCGCGCGGCCGGGGTTGGCTCCGATAGTGGCCGACATGCGCCGGCTTCACAAGATGCAGGGGGTGCGGATGGATGTCGGCCTCCAGCTCTGGCGGGGCAAAAGCCTGCTCGGGCAGAGCGAGGGCAACGCTATTTTTACGCAATGGGGTTTGAACGGACCAGCGGCGATGGATCTCAGCCATCTCGTCAGCGGGGAAAAGGGGGAACTCGAGCTTGCGGTGAATTTTATCGCCGGCGCGGAGCCGCTCATGCAGGAGCTGCTGCAGCGTTTTGCAGATTCG
>JAKPUX010000048.1 GCA_029554865.1 bacterium
CAACAAATACGATCCCCATGCCCCCTTCGCCGAGGCTTTCCGCTCGCTGCGCACCGACCTGCAGTTTTACAGCGTCGACAAGCCGATCAAAAAGCTGCTCATCACCAGCTCGATCCCGGGCGAAGGCAAGACCCTGGTGACCGCCAACCTGGCCATGGCCTATGCGGAACTGGGCCACAGGGTGGTGATCGTGGACGCGGACATCCGCAAACCCAAGCAGCCGACGGTCTTTGGCGTGGAGCGCAAGCCCGGCTTTACCGACTATTTCATGGACCTGGTGCCCTATGACAAGATCATCCGCCATCTGCCGGTGCGCGATCTCGATCTGATTCCCTCCGGCACAGTGCCGCCCAATCCCGGCGAAGTGCTCAACAGCCAGAAAATGGCCGACCTGATCGAACGGCTGGAAAAAGAGTACGATTATGTGCTGGTGGACGCCCCGCCGGTGCTGAGCATCAGCGACGCCAAGGCGCTGTCGCGGATCATCGAGAATATGCTGCTGGTCTTCCGCTTCGCCCGGACCGAAAAGCACTATGTGCGCGAGGCGGTGGCCAATCTGCTCAACATCAAGGCCTCGATCATCGGCTTTGTCTTTAACGGCATCGAGGTCGGCAACGGTAAGGGCTATTACAAGTACTATTACTATTCCGAGTACCGGGAAAAGTTCGATGCGCCCCGCGTCGACAAGGTGCAGGTGAACTGATGGCGGATAACTGCCGCTGGTATTCGATCGGAGATATTACGCTGCAGGTCGAGAGCGACCTGGCTTTTTCAGAGCAGACTTTCAGCGACAAGCTTGAGCTCTTTCGCATAGCCTCCCCGGGCCCGGATGTGGTGCAGATCCGGCATCATTTCGGCCTGCCGGATATGACCGGCTGGGATTTCAGCCGCGAAAAGTACCGCCGCGAGCCCTGGGCGATCTATCAGACCGATGCCGGGTGGATCTATCTCGGCATTCTGCCGCAGGGATTCGAGGAAAAGTTGTGGAAGGTGGTAGTTTTCAACCCGGACCATGCGCAAGCGGATATCTGGCATCCCGATGAATCGGCTTTCCTTCAGGGCGGCGCGACTTCGCTGACCCTGTTTCCCTCGGATCAGATCCTGGTGGCGCGGCTGCTGGCCGGCCGCAGCGGCTGTTATCTGCATTCGGCCGGGGCGATCATCAACGGGGCGGGGATGCTCTTTGTCGGCCACTCCGAGGCGGGCAAATCGACCACCACCCAGATGCTCATCGACGCCGGGGTGCGCGGCGATTTGCCGGTCGAGATCCTCTGCGATGACCGCAATATCGTGCGGCGGTTTGCCTCCGGCTGGCAAGCCTATGGCTCCTGGAGCCACGGCGATATCCCCCTGGTTTCGCCGGCCTCGGCGCCGCTGCGGGCGATCTGCTTCATCGAAAAGTCGGCGGAAAACAGCCTGATGCCTTTGGCCGACCGGCAGGAGATCACCCGGCGCCTGCTGGCCTGCGTGATCAAGCCGTTCGTCACCGTGGAATGGTGGGAGAAAACCATCGATGTGGTGGCGCGGCTGGCGGCGGAAGCCCGCTTTTATCTCATGCGCTTTGACAAGAGCGGTGCTATTGTTTCTGAAATAGAAAGATTGAAATGATAATTAATGCCGGTGTTATTCCGGCGCAATCGATGACGAATCCTTGGAGGAGGAAAGTCACATGAAAACGAATAAAATGCGGTGGAACAAACCCGAATTGCTGGTGCTGACTCGCAGTAATCCGGAAGAGGCAGTGCTGGTGGGATGTAAGAATCCTAATATTCCCTCAGGAGCTGGCCCTGCTGGAACAGGAAATAGCTGCAAATTATGCGGCAGTGGTGACTATTGCAACCAAGCTACGATGAGTTAAATTCAAGAGCTTATAATGATAGATGAAGCTTAATGGGAAATTATATTCGGACCACACATTCAGAATATAAACAACTATTCGAGGCAAGTCGCTTTCATCTATCTCATCTTGACATAGAGCTGACCGAGCGCTGCGACAACGCCTGCATCCACTGCTACATCAACCTCCCTGAGGAGGATGAAAAGGCGCGCGCAGCCGAGATGGATACAGCGTTCGTCAAGGATATCCTGCAGCAGGCCGCAGCGCTGGGTGCGCTGGATGTCAGATTCACCGGCGGTGAGCCGCTGCTGCGCGAGGATTTCGCCGAACTCTATCTCTTCGCCCGCCGCCTGGGCCTGCGGGTGACGCTCTTTACCAACGCCCGGCGCATCACTCCGGAACTGGCGCAGCTCATGGGCCGCAT
>JAKPUX010000062.1 GCA_029554865.1 bacterium
GTCCGCCTCACGGTTTACGATCCCGCCGGCCGTGAGGTGGTCCAGCTGCTGGAGGGCTGGCGCGGGCCTGGCACCCATTCAGTCCAATGGGATGCCCGGGGCCTGCCGGCAGGCCTTTATCTCTGCCGTCTCAGCGCCGGCCGCGAAGTGCAGAGCAGGAAAATGCTCCTGGTGCGCTGAAGACCCTTAAAGAGGAAAGTGCCGCGCTCCCTCTCCCGCCTGGCATAATTAATGCTTGTATTTGAGTCCGGATTGAAATAAATTTCAGCTGTGGAAAAGTGTACCCATTGCAGCGAGACAACATTGAAAAAAATGATGTGGATGATTGGGGTGGTGGTTTTTACGCTGGTCTCTTCTACGCCGGGAGGAGAGAGGAGCGCAGGACTGGATCCGCTTCTTCAGCTGAAGCTCCTCAAGGGACGGTCGGGTTCCGAAGCCGGCCTCGGCAAAGCCGGGTCCGCTGAAAGTATCACCGTCATCGCCAGCGGGCAGTTCTCGGCGGAGGCCCTGGTTGAACGGGGCGCTCGAGTGCGCTGGCAGCGCGGTGACTTGGCCATCCTGACGGTCGAGCCGGGCCTTCTGGAGGAGGTGGCGGGGACCCCGGGTCTGCTTTACCTCGAAGCGGGCGTCAAATCCCGTCCGGTGGCCGATGTCAGCATACCGGATGTCGGCGGCATCGCCGCCAGGAACGCCAGCGGGCTGGCCGGCAGGGGGGTGCTCATCGGCATCATCGATTCGGGCATCGACTGGCGCCACCAGGATTTCATCACCCCGGAGGGGGAGAGCCGCATCAGGGCGATTCTGGATCTGAGCGAGCCGGGGGCCTATTACGGCGGCACCATGGTCACCGCGGCGCAGATCAAGGCGGCCCTGACCGCCGGCACGGAGCTGCCCACCCATGACTACAGCGGACACGGCACCCATGTCGCCGGCATCGCGGCCGGGGACGGCAGCAGCGGGGCGGGTCTGGGGAGTTATGCGGGCATGGCCCCGGAGGCCGGCCTGGTCATCGTCAAGGCCAGCCGTGATCCCTTCGTCTCCGAGTTCAGTTCCGAGGACCAGATGATCGCGATCGGATTCATCGACAGCGTGGCGGCTGCGGCCGGCATGCCCTGCATCATCAATCTCAGCTTCGGCACCACCTTCGGCGCCCACGATGGCACAGCCGCGGTGGAGCGCTATATCGATGCCCTCTCCGGACCGGGGCGCATTTTCGTCGCCGCTGCCGGCAATGAGGCTGACAAGAAGCATCATGCCCTGGTGAACCCCTCCTCCGGCACTGCCGGGATCTCCTTCACCATCCCTGCCTACACGCCAGCTGCGGGGAGCGGAAACGACTATCTCCTCCTTGACGGCTGGTATGACGGCGGCAGCCAGGCCGCTGTCACTCTCATCACCCCCACTGATGAGACCATCGGCCCGGTCGGCTATGGCCGCTACTATTCGGGCAATACCCGCAGCGGCGAGGTCAACATCTGGAACGGTTTCTACGAGAGCGGCGAGGAGATCGTCAGCGGCCCCAATCCCTTCAACGGCGACCGGGAGTGCATCATCGAGATCAACGACGGGGCCGGCACGGCGCCGGCCGCGGGGGAGTGGAAGCTGCGCTTCAGCGGCAGCAGTGAGCGCCTCGATATGTGGATCGCCAGCGGAACCATGCCGGTCACCTTTTCGACGGGGAGCAGCGGTCAGACCACCCTCACCATCCCCGCCAGCGCCAAAAATATCATCGCGGTCGGAGCCTATACGACCAAGGAGAGCTGGGTCAATATCGATGGAGAAAACCTCACCCTCGATACCAAGGGGACGATCAAAATCGGGGATGTGACCGAATTCTCCGGTGCGGGTCCGACGCGCGACGGCCGCACCAAGCCCGAGCTGACCGCGCCAGGCCGGATCATCGGCAGCTCCTTCTCCAGCGAGGCCGATCCCCTCTCCAGCTACAGCGTCTTCGCCTCTTCCAACGGAAGCTACCCCAACGCCTTCATCCTGCCCGACGGGGTGCACGGGCTTTCGCTCGGCACCAGCATGGCCGCGCCGCATGTGAGCGGCGCCATCGCCCTGCTCATGGAAAAGTATCCCGATCTTTCGGCCTCAGCCGCCCGTCAGGTGCTGATC
>JAKPUX010000082.1 GCA_029554865.1 bacterium
CCTATGACTATCTGCCCAAGCCCTTCTCTCCGGAGGAGCTGCGCACCAAAATCCGCCGCGGCCTGGAAAAACGCTGGCTGCTGCTGGAAGCGGAGGAGCTTCGTCGGGAACGCGACCGCAATCTGCTCGAGTTGTCGAATGAAAAATCGCGCACCATGACTCTGATCAACTGCATGAGCGAGGGGCTGATAGCCACCAACCGCGCCGGACAGATCGTGCTCATGAATCCGGCCGCCCAAAAGCTTCTCAATCTGCCGCCGGCGAATACGGTCGGCTCTACCGTTGAGGGGCTGCTCGGCAATCCTGATCTCGAAAAGCTTATCGCCGGCGAGCTCGAGACGGCGGCCCGGACGGCCACGGTGACCAGCAAGGAGTTCGCCGTTGCGGAGGAGCGCTTCCTCCAGTCCAATACCGCCCCCCTGCACGATGACAAGGGTGAGGTCTGGGGCACTGTCACGGTGCTGGTTGACATCACTGAGGATAAGAAACTCGACCAGCTCAAGAGCGATTTCGTCAGCCTCGTCAGCCATGAACTCAAGTCGCCGGTGGCGGCCATCGCCGGCTATCTCAATCTCATCATCGACGGACTCACGGCCGGCAATCCGCAGAAAGAGCGGGAGATTATCCTCCGTTCTCGCGACAAGGCCGACAGCCTGCTCATGCTGATCAACGACCTGCTCGACATGTCGCGTGCGGAGCGCCGAGGTGCGGCCAAAGTGAAGGAGCTGCTCTCCCTGGCGCCCGTTCTGGAGGAGACCCTGCAGTTCTACCAGAATGAGGCTGCAGCCAAGTCACTCTCGGTTGCGATTCAGGGGGTGGAGAACCTGCCACAGGTGGTCGGTAACCGGGACGATCTCGCCCGCCTCTTCGCCAATCTGGTCAGCAATGCCATCAAGTATACCCCGGAGAGGGGGGAGGTAAGGGTGACGGGGAAAAAGCGCGACGGCCATATCGAGGTGGCCGTCAGCGATACCGGTATCGGCATTTCCAAAGAGGAGATCCAGAAGGTTTTTGGCGAGTTCTTCCGTGCACGGAACGCCCTGGCGCACAAGATCTCCGGCACCGGCCTCGGGCTGGCCATCTGCCGCCGCATCGTCGACGACCATCACGGCCAGATCGCCGTCGAGAGCGAAATCAACAAGGGCTCCACCTTTCGCGTCATTCTGCCGGTCCCCACCGGCCAGTGAAACCGCGTCTCAACGCACATCCCTTGCAGAAGGAAGATGAGCATGCAACTGCGCCAAATCATCCAAACGATGGAGCTGAAGGTACTCAGCGGTGATCCCGATCAGCCGGTGGAGGTCGGCATGGCCTACATCTCCGACATCCTGAGTGATGTCATGGCCAGGGGTGTCAAGGGGGCGATCTGGATCACCAACCAGACCCACATGAATGTCATCGCCATCTGCTTTTTCAAAAGCCTGGCCGCTGTGATCCTGCCCGATGGCCTCGAACCGGACGAGTCCGTGCTCAGCAAGGCGCGGGAGAAGAGTATACTGGTCCTGTCCACCACCTCCTCCGCATTCGAGGTGGCGGGCCGTTTGTACGCCCTGGGCCTGCGCGGCCTTTAAGCCGAAGATCCTGTCAGCAGAGGAGAGCAAAGATGGCCAACCTTTTTCTTGCCCATGAGATTGTCGCGATGAACGTGACCGAGGAGCATAACGGGGCCGCCTTTTACGAAGCCCTCGCTCAGAGCGCCGAGAGTGCCGCCCTGCGCACAGCAGCCGCCGTCATCGCCCGCCAGGAAAGGACCCATGAAGAGCGCTTCGCCCGGCTGGCGGAGAGCCTTGAGCAGCAGCCATCGGCGGAGAGCTATGCCGGAGAATACGAGGCCTACGTCGAGCAACTCTGGCAGAACAAGATGTTCACGGACGAACAGGATGCCATCGACACCGCCACCAGTCTGGATGACCTCGCTGCAGTCGAGTTCGCCATGCAGACTGAAGAAGCGACCCTGAACCTCCTGCGCCAGCTCGTCAGGGAGATCGATCCCCGCGATCTCCCCGTCGTGCAGGAGACCATCACCGAGGAGGAGGCCCACCTCGATCAGCTGCGCCTGGTCCTGCACCAGCTGCGTACATGAGCCCTCGATCCGCTGCATAAAAGATTTGCCCCCTTGCAAAAAAATTCCTATCTTGGACATCCCCGGCGGCGCTGCCCGGATCAACGGGCCGCTGCC
>JAKPUX010000097.1 GCA_029554865.1 bacterium
AAAAAAGCCCTGGGCTGAACCAGCCCAGGGCTTTTGTTTTTGTGCGCGGCGGCTATTCGAACAGTTTCATATCCACCGGGCCGTCGAGGGTGACCGAGACGATCCCGGTCTCCGCGGCCTTTTCCCCCTTGTCGTACTGCAGGGTCTTCCAGGCCACCTGAATCCCGTTGACGTCACGGTAATCCTCATAGCGCTCCTCGACCTCAACCGGCCCTGTCTGGCCGACCGTGTTGTACTTGACCCCGAGCGGCAGCAGCGCCGCCGCATCGATGAAGAGGTGGTAGTTGAGCTTGCCTTTGGAGACGATCACCTCGCTCGCCGGCTTGTCCGCAAAAGTGGTCTCGCCGATATACTGCATCTCGACCTCGCCGAACTGGCGGGCGAGCATGAAGGGATCGCGGAAGAGGTTCTCGATCATGTTGTTTTTCACCGGCTCGGGCGCGGGCATGCTCCCCTGCGGGGCCACCAGCATTCCCTTGTCGCCGTTGAGGATCATTTTGATCTCCCCCTGCGGCAGCTTCATGATGCTGCAGCTCTTGTCCGGGAAGACGAT
This sequence comes from bacterium, assembly GCA_029554865.1. Classification (GTDB taxonomy): domain Bacteria; phylum Zhuqueibacterota; class Zhuqueibacteria; order Residuimicrobiales; family Residuimicrobiaceae; genus JAKPUX01. Next base: position 554 of record JAKPUX010000097.1, read on the forward strand.
CGTGATGGCGGCATCCATGGCCATCTCGCCCATCGGCGTGCTCTGCGCCAGTTTGGCGATATATTCGGCGCTCTTGACCGCGGCCAGCTTTTCCCGGCCGCCCATTTTCTCCAGCATCAGCGAGACCGCGAGCTTGCCCTTCTCCAGGGCATCCCCGCTCGCCTCGGGCACCGCCTGCCCGCCCGGCACCGGGATGGTGATGTCAATCTCGTTGACCGGCCCGAGGGCGCTCAGGGGCTCGCCGAATTCGGCCGGATTGCCCACCACCAGGATCTGCACCTCCTCCGGCCGCAGATACTTCTGCGCAGCCCGCTGCACGTCCGCCACCGTCACCCCCTCGATTTTTCCGCGCAGTTGCTGCAGATAATCCAGCGGCAAACCGTTGAAGGCATAGCTCGCCATGCGGCGCACGACCTCATCCTTGCTGTCAAAATTAAAGACGTAAGCGTTGAGCCAGCTCTCGCGGGCATAATTCAATTCAGCCTCCGTGACCGGCTCGGAGGCCATCAACCGCATTTCGCGCACCATCGACTGGATCGCCTCGACCGTGCGTGCCGACTTGGTCTGCAGCTGCATGTAAAAGATGCCGGGATAGAGGATGTTGGTGCCGTAGGCCCCGGATACGTTGTAGGCCAGACCCTCGGTGGCGCGCAGACGGTTGAAGAGCCGGCTGGAGAAACCGCCGCTGAGGATCTCGTTCATCATCACCAGGGCGGCCTCGTCCGGAGTGTTCTTCAGTCCGCCGATGTGGCCGAGCCAGATACTGCTCTGGTTGAGATCGCTCCTGGGGACGAGGTTGACGGTCTTGCGGAAGGCATACTCCACCTGCGGGGCCTTGGGCAGGGGGGCAGCTGCGCCCTTCCAGCCCTCAAAGGTCTTGCGCAGCCTGGCGAGCATCTCGGGGGTCTTGAAATCGCCCCAGACCGCCACCACCATGCCTTTGGGCTGGACGTACTGCTTGTGGAAGGCGATGAGATCGTCGCGGGTGATGGCGTCGATGGTGGCGTACTCCTCATCGCGGGCATAGGGCGAGTCGGCCCCATAGATGAGCTGCGTATACTCGCGCTGGGCGATCTGGCCGGCATCGTCGTTGCGGCGCGAGATGCCGCTCTTGTATTCGATTTTGGCCAGCTCGATCTTTTCGGGCGGAAAGGCGGGATTACGCAAGATGTCGTTGTAAATGGCCAGCACCTTGTCGAAATGCTCCTTGAGGGTGGAAAGGCTCGCGCTGCCCTCGAGCTGGCCGATGCCGGTCTCGACCGAGGCGGCGATCTTTTCCAGCTCCTCATCCACGCGGTCGCCCGGCATGGTCAGGCTGCCGCCGCTGCGCATCACCATGCCGGTGATGCCGGCCAGGCCGGCCTTTTCAGCCGGTTCCCAGGCCGATCCGCCCACAAAGCGCGTCTGCATCTTGATGAAGGGCAGCTCGTGATCCTCGAGCAGAAAGAGGCGGATGCCGTTCTTGAGGGTCACCTGTTTGGGCTGCGGGATGGTGACGTCGTTGAGTTTGCCGTACTGCAGTTCCTTGTAATGCTTCTGGCCGGAAGCGAGCGGGGCCAGGCTGAAAATCAGGGCGAAGAGGATCAGCCCCGTCATCATAATGGTCGTCTTTTTCATTCCTGATCCCTTTCTCTAATCGGCTTTGGCCGGGGGTACGATGACCGCCACGGTGCTGTTGCGCTTGGTAAAGATTTCCGCGGCGACGCGCTGGATGTCGGCGGTCTGAATGGCTTCGATTTTGGCGACACGGGTGAACATCTGACGATAGTCAGCGTAGCGCACCTCGGCGTCGGCGAGCTGCTGGGCCAGGCCGCTGTTGGAGGCGAGTCCCCCCAGGAAGGCGGCCTTGGCGCGGGTTTTGACCGCAGTCAGCTCTTCGGCCGTCAGCGGTTCTTTCTTGATCCGGTCAATCTCCTCAAGCACGGCCGCTTCGCATTCAGCCGTGGTGTGGCCCTGCGCCGGCACCAACAGGAAAATGTAGAGGCTGGGATACTTTTCGGTGATATTGGCAATGGCGGCCACCTGCACGGCGATTTTTTTCTCCTTCACCAGGCTCTTGTACAAGCGGCAGGTGCGGCCGCTGCCGAGGACGTCGCTGATGGCATCGAGCACAGCCGAGTCCTTGCTGTAGACGCTGGGACGGTGATAGCCGAGCAGGAGGATGGGCTGCATCGCATCCTCGACCTCGATGCGCTTCTGCCCGAGTTGGGGCGGCTCTTCGGTGAAGAGCGGACGGCGCTCCGGGCCTTTGGGCAGACGCCCCCAGTAGGTCTCGGCCAGCCGGATCACCTCAGGCGCCTTGACATCGCCGACGACCGCAAGCACCAGATTCTCAGGAGTATAGTGGGTCTTGAAGTAGTCGATCGCATCCTGACGGCTGATGGTCCTGATATCGGACATGTGGCCGATCACCGGCTCGGCATAGGGATGGGATTTGTAGGCGGCCGCCAGAAACTCCTCGACCAGCTTGCCGACCGGCTGGCTCTCAACTCCGAGACGCCTCTCCTCCATGATGACCTGCTTTTCGGTGTAGAACTCGCGCAGCACCGGATTGAGAAAACGGTCGGATTCGAGCGACATCCACAGCTCCACCTTGTTGGAGGGGAGGTTGTAGAAATAGACGGTCTGGTCGTAGGAGGTGCCGGCGTTCATGCCCGTGCCCCCGGCCATCTCGATCGCCTGCCCCAGCTCGTTGGTGACGACATAGGTTTTGGCCGCGGTCACGGCCGCCTTGTGTTCCTCATCCAGCTTTTTCAGTTTGTCCGCATCGGCCAGAGCCCCTTTGGCGTATTCATCGCGCCAGGCCAGAAAGGTCTCGTCCTCTTTGGCCATCGCCTTGAGTTCGGCCTCGAGGTCAGTGGTGCCGACCGTGCGCGTGCCCTTGAAGGCCATGTGCTCAAAGATGTGCGAGATGCCGGTGATGCCCTCGGACTCGTTGACGGCGCCGACGTCGGCGTAGGTGACGAACGAAACCACCGGGGCCTCGTGGCGTTCGAGGATGAGCAGGCGCAGTCCGTTGTCGAGGGTATGCTTGACCACCTGGTTCTGGAGGTCAAGGTAGCCCTGGGCCTGCAGGCCGGCTGCGGTGAGCAGCAGCAGAAAAAGCATGGTTTTTCGCATGACTATCTCCTTGGTTGATCAGATAGATGGTGTAAAGAGGCGGTTCACCGCCTCGTAGGAGGCGAGATCGCCGATGTCGTGGCGCCGGCCGGGCAGCACCCAGGCGTGCATGGGGGTGCGCCGGCAGAGCCAGGCCGCCAGATTACCCGGAGCGTCGTGGCCGCAGCCCTCGTCGAGGGCGCGGGCGATGAGCGGCAGATCGCCGGCCTTGTAAAGGTAAAAGGGAGGCACCGCCCAGTGCGAGGCCGGCGCCTCCGGCTTTTCCTGGATCGCCTCCACCCTGAAATCGGAATCGGCGACCAGCACCCCGGTCTTTTGCAGGGCCGGCAGCGAGGGCTCGTGATGACAGGTGATGCAGCTTGTCCCCTTCTCCCGGGCGAAAGCGGCCAGCCCGGAAAAGGAGAAATCGACGACATTATCGCCGGCCAGCACGAGCAGGTCATCGTGCAGCCCCAGGCTCTCGATGACGTGGAGGATGTCCCGCACCGCCCCGAGGCGGTTCTCGTTGGTCGTGGTGGTGTCATCGACGAGCACGATCTCCTTCTCATAATCGGCCTCCGCCCGCCAGCGCTCGAATTGGCTGTAAAAGGTGGCGTTGGTGACGATGAGGTGCTCGTCAATGACCGGGATGGCATCGAGATCGGCCAGCAGCCGGTCGAGGATGCTCCGTCCCCCCACCGGCAGCAGGGGCTTGGGGAAATTCTTCGTCAGGGGATAGAGGCGGGTGGCATAGCCCGCGGCCAGGATCAGGGATTTCATCGTCGCTCGCCCTGGCCCTCAGACCTGAACCGCGTGATGCTCGATCCGCCGCGCCCCGTCGGCGCTCTTGCAGACGTGGGCCGAGTACTCCCCCTCAAGGCGGGGAAATTTCTCCAGATATCTGGCCGAGACCGAGGCGATGATCTCGTCGCGGCGGGCCGGATCGCCCAGGGCCACGCAGCAGCCCTTGAAGCCGGCCCCGCTGAAGCGGCCGCCGTAGATGCCCGGGGTCTCGCACATGATCTCGTAAAGGGCGATCATCTCCGGGCAGCCCGACTCCCACTGCTGGATCGAGCTCAGCCCCGAGGCGAACATGATCTTGCCCAGCCGCACGATGTCGCCGGCCTGATAAGCCGCCACCGCCTCGTCGACGCGGGCGAACTCGGACATGTAATGCGAGGCCCGTTTGGCCAGGGGCGGAGGCAGCATGTGCTGCCATTTCGCAAAAACGCCCTTGTCGACGTCGCGCAGGCGGGTGTTCTCGAGCAGGCCGTAGGGGAGCCCCTCGTAGGCGAGGAGGTCAAAGGCCGCCACCTTGCACTCGTCGGTGCGGGTGTTGTAGCCGGTCTGCATCAGGGTGCGGGTCAGGCCGCTGAAAAAGATGAGGATGTCGAAGGGCGGCATGGCCGGGCCGGCCGGGATGAGGCGGTAAGAGTCGTCCTTGGTATCGAGGTAGAGGAGGTGGTCCTTGCGGCACAGCACCTCGCAGCTCTGGTCGAGCTTGCCGAGGTTGAGGCCGATGTACTCGCGCTCGGCCTCGAAGGCCAGCCGGATCAGGTCATGCTCATCCAGTTCGATGGCGTTGACGTCGGCCAGGGCCATGATGTAGCAAAGCAGCACCGCGGCCGAGGAGGAGAGGCCGCCGACGGGCAGGGAACCGGCGATGAGCCCCTGGATGCCGACGGTGAGCTTGGTCTGCTTGGAGAGGGCGTAAATGGCGGCCTGGACGTAGCGCCCCCAGTGGCTGTACTTGTGCGGCACGGTCTCGAGGGGAAAAAGCACCTGCTCGTCGAAATTGCGGCTGAAGAGGTTGATGACCCCGGTCTCGGTCGGGACGTAGAGGAGGTCGACGCCGTGGTCGAGGGCGAAGCCGGTGACGTGGCCGTGCTGATGGTCGATGTGCGCCCCGACCGGGCAGACGCGGTAGGGGCTGTAGACGTGGCGGATGTCGGGTTTGCGCGTCCCCGGAAAGAGAGAGTGGAAGTGTTTGAGCATGGTCGGTTCGCGTTAGGGGTGAGAGGCCGCTGCCCGGCCGACGGGTGCGGGTGAATAATCTATTGTTCTAAAGTTTAACCATTATTCCGCTCTCATTCAAGGGAAAAAATCGCTTCAGCTCCTTTAACGTTTTCTCGTGCCCACCCTGGCCGGCAGCAGGGGTTCAGGTGGGGTGTGGCTTGGTGTCTTTGCGGCTTTGTGAGATCTCCTCCTGGGGTGGCGGCGGGGGGCTCTGCGTCTTGGCGCCTCTGCGCGAGCAGTTTTTTCTGCTTCGTTTTCCCTTGCTATAGTGGTGCCGATAAACTATATTTCACCTTTCAACCTCACGGGAAGGGAATCTATGCGAGTACTCAAATTCGGCGGCAGTTCAGTGGCCGACGGCCCCCGCATCGGGGCCATGACCGCCATCGCCGCGGAGGCCGCGGCCGGAGGCCGGATTGCGGTGGTCCTTTCCGCCATGCAGGGAGTGACCGACCTGCTCATCACCGCCGCGCGCAAGGCCGCCGGCGGGCCGGAGGGAGGCCGTATCGCCCTCGAGGAGATCCGCGGCCGCCACCTCGCCGCCGTGCGCCACCTCTTCGCCGCACCCGACCAGTCGGCTGTGATCGCCCCGCTCACCATCATGCTCAATGAACTCGAGGAGATCCTCCACGGCATCGAACTCATCCGGGAATGCTCCCCCCGCACCCTCGATCTGGTCATGAGCTTCGGCGAGCGCCTCTCCTGCACCCTCGCCGCGGCCCACATGCGCGCCCGCGGCCTGGATCCCCTCCTCCTTGACGCCCGTGAACTCATCCTCACCGACGACAGCTTCGGCGCGGCCGTGGTCGAGTTCCAGGCCAGCTGCGCCCGCATCCGCCACCACTTCGCCGCCATAAATGGCGTAGTCGTCATTCCCGGCTTCATCGGGGCCACCACCGAGGGGGTCACCACCACCCTCGGCCGCAACGGCTCTGACTATACCGCCTCGCTCATCGGCGCCGGGGCCTCCGCGGAGGTGATCGAGATCTGGACGGACGTCGACGGCGTCCTCTCCGCCGATCCACGCGCCGTCCCCGACGCCTTCGTCGTCCCCGAAATCAGCTACGAGGAGGCGATGGAACTCTCCTACTTCGGCGCCCGGGTGCTCCACCCCTACACCATGCTGCCCGCGGTCGAAAAGGGCATCCCCATCCGCATCCGCAACAGCCGCAATCCCGGCGCCCCCGGCACCCTCATCGGCGCCCTGCGCCATCGCTCCGGCGCCCCCGCCGCCCGCCTTATCACCGGCATCGCCTCGATCGACGGCATCTCCCTGATCAACATCCAGGGCGGCGGCATGATCGGCGTCCCCGGCATCGCCGCCAGGGTCTTTTCCGCCCTCGCCCGCGAGCGCATCAACATCATCATGATCTCCCAGGCCTCCTCCGAACACACCATCAGCCTGGTCCTGCGCAGCGGCGAGGCCGCCCGCGCCCTCGCCGCTCTCGACTCCGAACTCGCCATGGAGCTCACCAACCGCCGCATCCAGGCCCTCGAACGCATCGACGAACTCCTCATCGTCTCGGTCATCGGCGAAAACATGCGCGGCAAGCCGGGCCTCGCCGGCCGCCTCTTCACCGCACTGGGCGGAGCCGGGGTCAACATCCTCGCCATCGCCCAGGGCTCGGCCGAGCGTAACATCTCCATCGTCATCGGCGAAAAGGACCACACCCTCGCCCTGCGCGCCGTCCATGCCGCCTTCCTCGCCGACCCCGCTGCTCCCGCCGGCACTGCTGCTCCCGCCGGCCCCGCTGCGCGCCCGGCCCCGGATTCCGCCGCCGGCGGGGGAGAGGCCTGATGGAACGCATCCGCGTCTTCGCCCCGGCCACCGTGGCCAACGTCGCCTCCGGCTTCGACGTCCTCGGCTTCGCCCTCGAAAGGCCCGGCGACATCGTCACCCTGATCCGCAGCGATCAACCCGGGGTGCGCGTCACCGCCATTCGCGGCGACGGCGGACGCCTGCCCTTCGATCCGGCCAAAAACACCGCCGCGGTCGCCGCCGGGGCCCTGCTCGAGGCCATCGGCCGCCCCTTCGGACTCGACATCGAACTCGACAAGGGGATGCCCCTCGCCTCCGGACTCGGCAGCTCGGCCGCCAGCGCTGTCGCCGCCGTGACCGGCGCCAACCTCCTCGCCGGCAGCCCCCTCAGCCGGGAGCAGCTCCTCCCCTTCACCCTGCTCTCCGAAGAGGCCGCCTGCGGATCGGCCCACGCCGACAACACCGCCCCGGCCCTGCTCGGCGGCTTTGTCCTTGTGCGCAGCTACGACCCCCTCGATGTCGTCCGGCTGCCCGTGCCGGAGGGGCTCGCCTGCGCCGTGGTCCATCCCCACACCGAGGTGCGCACCGAGGACGCCCGCCGCATTCTCCACAAGGAGATCCGCCTTGCCCTGGCCATCCGCCAGTGGGGCAACCTCGCCGCTCTCGTCGCCGCCCTCTACCGCGGCGACCTCGAACTCCTCGGCCGCTCCCTGCAGGATGTCGTCGCCGAGCCGGTGCGATCGGTGCTCATCCCCGGCTTCGATGCGGTCAAGGCGGCCGCCCTCGCCGCCGGGGCCCTGGGCTGCTCGATCTCGGGTTCGGGCCCCTCTCTCTTCGCCCTCTGCGCCGACCTCGCCGCGGCCGCCCGGGCCGGGGAGGCCATGAAAAGCGCTTTTGAACAGGCGGGCCTCGCCGCCGACCTCTTCCTCTCGCGGGTCAATCCCGACGGACCGGCGGTGCTCGATGAGGAGACCAGCCCAAACCAGCCAGCCTCGGGAGCATAGCCATGAAATTCGCCAGCCGCCTCCATCCGCACGATCAGGCCACCTTCCGCCAGGCCCTCTTTTCAGGTATCGCCCCCGACGGAGGACTCTACCATCCCGTCGATCACCCCGATCTCTCCGCCCTCATCGCCGCATTTGACGAGTCCGTCACTTTTAACGATGTGGCCGCCCTCGTCAGCGCGGCCCTGCTTGCCCCCGAGATCGATGAGGCGGCCGCCCGGCGCATCGCCGGCCGCGCCTTCTCTTTCGCCCCCCGCCTGGTGCGCATCGATGGCGGCCGTCTGCTCCTCGAACTCTTCCATGGCCCCACCTGCGCCTTTAAGGATTTCGGCGCCCGCTTTCTCGCCGCCAGCATGGAGGAACTGCTTGAGGGGGAGCGCTGCCAGATCCTGGTCGCCACTTCGGGCGACACCGGCAGCGCCGTGGCCAACGCCTTTCACAATCGCGCCAACATCGACGTCATCCTCCTCTATCCCTCGGGACGGGTCAGCGCCCTGCAGGAGCAGCAGCTCACCACCCTCGGCGGCAATGTCCACGCCATCGAGGTCAGGGGCAGCTTCGACGACTGCCAGCGCCTGGTCAAGGCCGCCTTCCGCGACCGCCGCCTGCGCGCCGCCCTGCGCCTCACCTCGGCCAACTCGATCAACATCGGCCGCCTCCTGCCCCAGAGTTTTTACTTCATCCACGCAGCCGCACAGCGCAGAGTGCTCTCTGGAGCGCCCCCGCGCTTTTGCGTGCCGAGCGGCAATTTCGGCAACCTCACCGCCGGACTCTACGCCTGGCACTGGGGAATGGAGGCGGCCGGCTTTCTCGCCGCCACCAACATCAACGATGTCGTTCCCGATTATCTCAAGAGCGGGGTCTACACCCCGCGCCCCTCGCTGCGCACCCTCTCCAATGCCATGGATGTCGGTCATCCCGGCAATTTCGAACGCATGGAGCAGCTATTTGATGGCAACTGGCGGGGGATGAAGGCTGTGGTGGGCAGCGGTGTGGTCGACGACGAGCGCACCCTCTGGAGCATGCATCAGCTCTCCAGCCGCTTCGGAATGCTGGTCGATCCCCATACGGCGGTGGGGTGTGCGGTTGCAGAGGATTTTATCGAGGGGAGCAAAAGGGGAGGGGAGCAGGTGGTGGTTCTTGCCACGGCCCATCCGGGCAAATTCGCCGAAACGGTAAAAAAGGCCACCGGCCACGAGCCGGAGCTGCCCGAGCGGCTGGCGCGCTGCCTGGCCCTGCCCAAACAGGCGCTGGCGATGGGCCCGGAGCTGGCGGAACTCTCCACATTTCTGCTGGAGCGGTTTGCCTGACTTCTCGCGTCCACCTTTGCAGAAACAGGAGTTCAGGTGGGGACGAGAAAAACAGGCTCTCACCAAGCCACCAAGCCACAAAGAAAAAATTATCACGTCCACCTTGGCCGGTAACAGGAATTCAGGTGGGGACGAGAAATATAATCTCGTTACCACCCTGGCCGGCAGGTTTTATCCCACGATATATCCCTTCGCCAGCTCTGTATACTCCTCCACCTGGCCGCGGGCCCAGGCCGCGTCCCTCCCCAGCTCCGCCGCCATGATCTCCGCCACCGCCGGGGCCGCCGCGATGCTGCTGCGCGCATCGAGAAAGAGCGCCCGCACCCGGCGCGCCAGAAAATCCTCCACCGTCCGCGCCATCTCATGCCGCACTGCCCAGACCACCTCCGCCCTGATATAGGGAAAAGCGGGATGGATCCGTTCGCCCAGGGCGGGCTCCTCCGCCATCACCGTCTCCTCCAGCACCACCCGGTCCGATCCATAATAGCTCAACGGGGCGTCGAAATCCATGTTGCGCAGATAGCCGTGCACCGGCAGGGTTTTGGTGACGCACTCTTTCTCCGGGAGGCAGCCCACCTGCACCGCCTTGTCGATGGCGTCCTCGGCCATCTTGCGGTAGATGGTCCACTTGCCCCCGGTCACGGTGATCAGGCCGGAGGGGGAGATGATGATCTGGTGCTTGCGGGTGACGTCCTTGGTGGGGCCGCTCTTCTCCTCGGGCACGGCCAGGGGGCGCAGTCCGGCGAAGACGCTGAGGATATCCGCGGGCCGCGGGTCCTTGTCGAGATAGGCCTCGCAGGTCTTGAGGATGAACTCGATCTCCTCGGCCGAGGCCCGCGGCTCGAGCAGCGGCTCCTCGACCTCGGTGTCGGTGGTGCCGACGATGACCTTGTCATGCCAGGGGACAGCGAAAAGCACCCGGCCGTCCGAGGTGTGGGGGATCATGATCGCCGCCTCCCCCTGCAAAAAGGAGTGGTCGAGCACGATGTGGACCCCGCGGCTGAGCAGAACGGCGCGGCGGGCCTCCTTTTCGGCCATCCCCTGGATCTCGCCGACGAACATCCCCGCCGCGTTGATGATCGCCCGGCCGCGGGCGTGGAAGGATTTTCCGCTCTCCATGTCGAGCAGATTGACCCCGTCCAGCAGCCCGTCCGCGTCCCGGGTCAACCCATCCGCGCGCATATAATTGAGGCAGGTCGCGCCGTTGTCGGCGGCGGTCTGGGCGAGATTGACCGCCAGACGGGCGTCGTCGAACTGGCCGTCGTAATAGATCACCCCGCCGAGCAGCCCCTTCTGGTCGAGGTTGGGGATGGCGGCCAGGGTCTCCTCCCTGGAGATCTTTTGCGAGGGGCCGAGCCCCATCTTGCCGGACATGATGTCGTAAAACTTCATGCCGACATTGTAAAAGGGGCCTTCCCACCACTCATAGACCGGAATGATGAACTGCTGGTTGCGGACCAGATGGGGGGCGTTCTGCATCATCAGTCCGCGCTCGTGCAGGGCCTCGAAGACCAGGGAGAGGTCGCCCTGGGCGAGATAGCGCACCCCGCCGTGAATGAGCTTGGTGCTGCGGCTGGTGGTGCCCTTGGCGAAATCGGCCTGCTCGACCAGCAGGGTCTCGTACCCGCGGGCGGCGGCATCGACCGCGCAGCCGAGGCCGGTCGCCCCGCCGCCGATGATGATCACATCCCAGATCTTGTTGGGATCGACCGTCAGATTCTGCAGAAAGCGATCTCTGTTCATGCTCTTTTCCTCAGTGGCGATGTAATGTCATCGGTTTACGTTTTTACGGCCGGGCGAGGCCCCACGACCAGGCTCCTCCGCGCGAGACCGCCTTTTTCAGCCGGCGCGCTCAGCAATCGCATCGCCATCGGCCAGTTCATAAAATGGCATAAACCGAACGCGTGTACCATTGACCTGCAGCTCTGCTCGCAAGGAAAGATTGACGACCAGGGCTTCAGCAGGCTTGTATTTTTGCATAAAATTCATCAACGAACGGCCGATTTGCGGCTTTTTCATGCGGGAATGTTTGACCTCGATGGGTAAAAGATCATGTTTGAGGTCCAGTACAAAATCAACTTCCGCTTTATCCGTCGTGCGCCAGAAATGGAGGGTCATGCCTCGCCACTGCATCCATTCATGGAGGATATTGTGGATCAAATTCTGAAACAAAAAGGCTGCTTCTCCCTGGTGGAGGATCGGCCCATACAACCCGACACTGTAGTTGCGCATGCCAAGGTCCACAAAATAGACCATGGGCGATTTGACGATCTCTTTGCCGAGATTTGAATGCCAGGGCGGCAATAGACGGATAAGAAAAGTGCGTTGCGCATACCACAAGTAGGTTTGCAGAGTGGTGGAAGCCACGCCGCAGTGGGACGCCCACCTGGAGATGTTCACCAGATTGCCGATCTGACTTGCCGCCAGCTGGATCATCCGGTTGAAAGCATCGGGCCGTTCAAGCCGGATAAGGGAGATAATATCCCTGTCGATGTAGCTCGTAAAGATATCGTGCATGATGCGCTGTTTCTCGCTTTGCCGCTCCTCGGTTATTATTCGGGGATAACCGCCAAAAGCGAGATAATCGTTCAGCAGACTGGTCTGTTTTTCCGGGTGGCTCTCCAGAAATTGCTGCCAGGTAGTGGTGTAGCGATAGTGCGTTTGATAATGAAAATATTCCTTGAAGGAGACGGGCAAGAGTTCGAAAATCCGTTTCCGTCCTACCAAGGATTCATCCAGCTTTTCTTTGAGTTCAAGGCTGCCGGATCCGGAGCAAATGAATTTGCAGGGGAGTTTACGGTCATAGATGCCTTTCAGAAAAAGCCCTGCGTTTGATTTGCGCTGGATTTCATCGATAAAGACATAACCTTTTCCCGCGCCGATTTCCAGTAAAATTTTTCGGATCAGAGTTTCCTGGGTGGAAAAGTGTGCAGCATCCGATTCGAAATCCAGATTCAGGTAAAGGGTTTGCTCGCCCCGGGCGGCAAGATGGGACCGAAGCTGATCCATGAGCGTGGTCTTGCCAACTTGCCGTGCGCCGATGATAAGGGTGATCTCGGGTGCGGAAAGATGAGCAGTGAGTTCTTTTAATAGAGTGCGTTCGATCATTATGTTTTAACCCGATTATTTATCAAGTTAATATATAAAATAATCGGGTTAAAATCAATATGATCCTGGCATGAGGAGAAAAATAGTATCGGAAGGGGAGAGGCGAAGCGGGGCCCGGTGTTCTCCGTGCCCCCGTGTGAGCCATTTCCTGGTCTTTGTTTTGGGCTTGGGCGGCTTTGTGTCTTTGAGACTTGGTGAGATCAATTTCCCTGGCGGGGTGATGCGGGGCCCGGCGTGTCGATCACACCGGGCCCCTGAATGCGGGAAAAATCTGCGCGGGCGGGAGCAAACCCCTCAAACCGAATGGTCCGGCGGTTTGGGGATGCCCTCGCGCGGGGTCCAGTTCTCCACCGGCGGCGCCACCTCGGTGCCGTGCTTCTCCTTGCAGCCGCCCAGCTTTTCCCTGAACATGAACTGCTTCATGAGCTGGATGGCGAAGGCGGGATCGACCCCCTTGGGGCAGACATCCGAGCACGCTCCGGCGAAATGGCAGCGGAAGGCCCCGTGCGCGGTAAAGACCTCCTTGCCGCGTTCGGCCGCCCCCTCGTCGCGGCTGTCCGAGGTGTAACGCCAGGCCTGGGCCAGGGCCTGCGGACCGAGAAAGCTCGCGTCGGTCGCCACGGTCGGACAGGCGGCCAGGCAGGCCCCGCACTTGATGCAGTAGGCGAACTGGATATAGTTGATCAGTTCCTCCCTGCTCTGAAAAAACTCCCCGCTCGGATTCTCCAGCTCCTCGACATTCTTGCGGATCAGGAAGGGCTTGATCGCCGCATGTTTGGCGAAAAAGGGCTCGAGGTCCGGCACCAGGTCGCGGATGATATCATAGTTGGGCAGGGGCTTGACCACCACCTTGCCGCCGCCGAGGTGGGCCACCTGATTGGCGCAGGCCAGGCGCGGCTTGCCGTTGATGAACATCGCGCAGGAGCCGCACACCCCCATCCGGCACGAGGAGCGCCAGCTCAGGGTGGGGTCGAGGTTCTCCTTGATCCAGAGCAGGCCGTCCAGCACCGTCAGCCCCTTGGGCGCCGGCACCTCGTAGCTCTGCATGCGCGGCCTGGCGTCCACGCCCGGATTATAACGCAGCACTTCAAAGATCACTTTCTTCGGGGCGTCGCTCATAAGACCACCTCCTTCATCGAATAGACGGCGATGGCCACATAGGCGCCGTAAATGAAGAGCAGCAGTCCGCCGATGAGAAAGAGCCAGTTGATCGCCTTCTGGCAGCCCTTGCCCAGACTGAGTTCGAAAAGGATGCTGCGGAAGCCGTAGAGGCCGTGGTAGAGGGCGGCGCCGAGCAGCAGGATATAGGTGACCATGAAAAAGCCCTGCTGGCTGCGCGCGATCACCGTCTCCCAGGCGGTGGTGTCCGCATAGAGGCCGATGATATCATCCAGGTGCATGACCGTCATGTGGAGGCCGAGCAGCACCAGGATCACCGCCCCGGCGATGATGTGCCAGAACCATAAAGTGGATTCACGCATTCACTGTTCTCCTTTATCCGGAAAAATCTTCCATTCTGTTCCCGGGGAAAGCCGCCTCCGGGCCGGTTGCCGCAAACGGCAGCGCCCGGCCGGGCGGATTCCGCCTCCTATTCAGCCCCGAGCAAGAAGAAATCGAGGCCGCCGGCGATGATCAGGACCGCCGCCAGCACCATCACCAGAATCAGCACCGGGCGCTGTTTGAGCACCGCGCTGCGGTAGGGAAAGAGCGGCCGCGTCGGCTTGCCCATCAGCAGCCCCAGCTCTGTCAGCGCGAGGCGGATGCCGTTGAGGGCGTGATAGGCGACGGCGATGAAGACCAGGTACTCGCCCACCTCAAAGATCCCGCTCTCAAAGCCGCCCATCCATTTGGTCCACGATTCCCGGCCGCCGAGGCGGGAGCCGGTGACGAAGATATGGAGGACGAAATAGAGCAGTATCCCCATTCCGGTGATGCGGTGCAGGGCATAGGCATAACGCTCCAGGCCGTAGCGCCCGCCGCCGAGCCATCCCCAGAGGCCGAGCCTGTTTTTATAATGTTTTGCGGTTTCTGCCATAGGTCAATCCTCATGAAGGTCTTAGTATTTGCGTTCCACCGGCTTCCATTTGGTGATGGTCACGGACTTGTAGTCGAGCCTCGGGCCGGAGGGGGTATGGAAAGCCAGGGTATGCTTGAGCCACTTGTCGTCGTCGCGCACCGGGAAATCGCGCCGGGCGTGGCCGCCGCGGGACTCGGTGCGGGTCAGCGCGCCGGTCACCGTTACCTCGGCCAGGTCGATGAGGTTCTGCAGCTCCAGGGCGTGAACGAGGTTGGTATTGTAGGTGCGGCTCTTGTCCGGAATGGTGATGTTGGCGAAGCGCTTCTTCAGCCCCTGGATGATCTCCAGGGCCTTTTCCAGCTCCGGACCGGTGCGGTAGACGCCGACATACTTGTCCATGGTGGCGCGCAGCTCCTTGCGCAGGTCGTAGAGGTTTTCGGGTCCGCTGCGGCCGAGGATATCGCCAAAGACCCGCTTCTCCTCCTCGTCGAGCAGTTCGCGGGCGAGGGCCGGCGGTTCGCTCAGGGTGGCGCAGTATCTGGCGGCTTCGGCCCCGGTGATCTGGCCCCAGACCAGGCATTCGCCGGTCGAGTTGGAGCCGAGGCGGTTGGCCCCGTGCAGGCTGGAGCAGGCGGCTTCGCCGGCGGTCCAGATCCCCTTGATGCGGGTGGCGCCGTTGATGTCGCACTCGACCCCGCCCATCGAATAGTGGGCGACCGGCCGGCAGGGGATGGGCTCATCAATGGGCTCGAGGTCATTGAACTCCATGCAGACCTCGCGGATCAGCGGCAGGGCCTCGTTGATGCGGTCGGCTCCGAGGTGGGTGAGGTCGAGGTGGATGTAATCCAGGCCGCCCGGGCCCTTGAATCCGCGCCCCTCCTCGATCTCGGTCATCTCCGAGCGCGAGATCAGGTCGCGCGGGGCCAGCTCCATCTTGTTCGGGGCGTATTTCTCCATAAAGCGCTCGCCCTTTGAGTTTCTCAGATAGCCGCCCTCGCCGCGGCAGGCCTCGGTGATGAGGATGCCGGAGGGGACCAGCCCGGTGGGATGGAACTGGAGGAACTCCATGTCCTCGAGGGGCAGGCCGGCGCGGTAGGCCAGGGCCATGCCGTCGCCGGTGACCGTCTGCGAGTAGGTGGTGAAACCGTAGAGGGTGCCGCCGCCGCCGGTGCAGATGATCAGGGCCTTGCCGCGGATGAGGGTGAACTCGCCGGTGGTCATGTTCATCGCCGCCAGGCCGCGGAACTGGCCTTCGGAGGTGAGAATGGCGGTGACGAAGAACTCGTTGTAGTGGGTGGTGTTGTTGTACTTGAGCAGGGTGTCATAGAGGGTTTGCAGCTCGAAAAAGCCGGTCTTGTCGGCGGCGAGGACCGCGCGGGGATAGCTGTGGCCGCCGAAGGGGCGCTGGGCGATGCGGCCGTCCTCGCGGCGGGTCCAGGGAATGCCCCAGTGGTCGAGCTGGAGGATTTCGCCGGGCATGGCGTTGACAAAGCGGTCCACCACATCCTGATCGGCGAGAAAGTCGCTCCCCTTGACGGTATCCCAGGCGTGCAGCTCGAGGCTGTCGCCATCCTCGGTGCGCATCACCGCGGCGGTGCCGCCCTCGGCCGCGACCGAGTGGGCGCGCATCATCTGGTTCTTGGTGACCACCGCAATGTCGATCTTGCCCTGGGTCTGGCGTGAGGCCTCGATGGCCGCGCGCAGCCCGGCCAGTCCCGCTCCGAAAATGACGAGATCATGGGTCAAAACTTTTGACATGCATCTCCTCCTCTGTTAGAGCTGTGCTGAAATGGGAATATAGTAGTGCGGAATGAAAGATCGGCGGGTTGAAGCGATATGAAAGCGGCTGCTTCATGAAGGCTGGACCCTAAGTAGTATGAACCAAGGACTGGTTCAAATTAGGATTCTATTTGGATTATGTCAAGGGAAATCTGCAGCCTTTTTCCCGCCCCCACCCGGGTTCGACGCACCAGGTCCTCCACCCCTCGCTCTCGCCCCCACTTGCACCGGCCTGCTCCGCCCCCCCTCTCGTCCCTACCCGCCTCCCTCTCGCGCCCACCCTGGCCCGCCAGCCTGCCCCGCACCCGCCCCCCATCTCGTCCCCACCCGGGCCCGCAGCGCGGCCCTCACTTGCGCCGGCCTGCTCCGCCGCCCCCTCTCGTCCCCACCCGCCCCCCAT
>JAKPUX010000105.1 GCA_029554865.1 bacterium
GTTGACCTCGATAATGCGTTCATTGCCGGCATCTGCGATGATGACATTCTGAGAGGAGGGAATCAGATCGGCATCGGTCGGAAGTTTCAGTCCGACAGCGCCGCTGTCGGCGATGCCGGTGCGTCCGAACTGCCAGAGGATGGTTTTGGCAGCGCGATCGACGAGGATGACGCGGTGGTTGCCGCCGTCGGTGATGAGGATATGATCGCTGCCATCGATATACTGGATGTCCATCGGTGATTTGAGCACATCCGAGCCCAATTCCCAGATGACATTGTTGGTGTTGCCGTCAACAATGATGACGCGATTATTGCCCTTATCGGCGATGATATACTCATTGGTGTTGGGGATTTTTTCGGCATCCTCTGGCTGACGCAGCTGATTGAAGCCGCTTCCTTCCCGGTAGAGGGGATCCCCGTATTTCCAGTCGATTTTGCTGGTCTCCTTGTCCACCGTGATGACCCGGTTGCGGTCCTGGTCGGTGATCACCACCTTGAAATAGCCGGTGGCGTTGTCCCGATAGATAAAGGCATCGACCGGCTTGTTGAGGTATTTCTCGTCGGTCGGATTGGTGGCGCTTTGCGGAGGTGGAAAGGACCAGGTCTCGACGGCGGTATTGTCGTTGTATTCGAAAACCCGCCTGCCCAAACCATCGGTGATGAGATAGAGATTCTGACCATTAAGGATGCGGCTGTCGATGTCCTCGGCAGCGGTGATCGATTCGCGATAGGGATAGCTCCACTCCAGGCCGGAGAGGCGATAATCGAGCGTCGAATCCTCGCCGGATAATGCGTAGAGGGGTTCCAATGTGCCGATATCGCTCAGCATGGTGCCCGGACCCTCGATGGTTTTGGTGAAAAGGGGATCGCCATCCGTAAAATCGCCGCTTGTAACCTGTGCCATAAGTGAAAGAGGCAGCAGCAGGAGGAGGGCGATGGCCGACGCGACATGGCGTTGAAAGAGAGAGCCATTTTTCATGATTCATTCCGTCCTTTTAATCCGAAATGATGCGGTTGATAATTAATTATTTACTTGAGCAGTCAAAAAAAAAGAGAGCGTCTGGAACAGCGGGCTCGCAAGCCCATATGCCTCTGCTGCGGCTGGTGGTCAGACCGGCGGCGGGAGAACCATCCAGCGCCGGCGGATGATCATCTTGCACCCGTGGCCATGGCCAGAGCGATGGAATAGAATTTGGTCTCCTCGCTGTCCGCCCGGCTGGTCAGGATGACCGGGCACTGCGCGCCGACGATGATCCCGGCCGTTCTGGAACCTCCGAGATAGGTCATGGTTTTGTAAAATACATTGGCAGCCTCAATATCCGGCATGATCAGGATATCGGCCTCACCTCCTACCTCGCTCGAGATCCCCTTGACTTCGCAGGCCTTCCGGCAGACGGCATTATCGACGGCCAGGGGGCCGTCAATAATGGCACCCTTGATTTGGCCGCGAGCACCCATCTGAGCGAGAGCGGCGGCATCCACCGTGCAGGGCATGGAGTCGTGATTGACCTTTTCCACCGCCGCGATAATCGCCACCCGGGGCTGCGCGATGCCAAGCTGATGGGCGGTGTGGACGGCGTTCTCTGTGATGGCGATCTTGCCGGCAAGGTCAGGAGCGATATTCATGGCCGCATCTGACATCAGGAGGAGCTTGTGGTAGGCGGGGACAGTGAAAGCAGCGAGATGGCTGAGGAGCTTCCCAGCGCGCAAGCCTGCCTCCTTGTCGAGCACACCCTTGAGCAGGGTGGCAGTGGTGCACTTGCCTTTCATAAGCGCGTTGGCCATTTGCTGGCGCACCAACTGTATGGCTACAGAAACCGATTGCTGTTCGCTGTCAGCCTGGATGATATCAAAGGGAGAGAGATCAAGGCTGCCCTTCCGGGCCATTTCGAGGATGGCGGTTTTATTGCCGACCAGGACGGCATCCGCGATGCCCCGGCTGTAGGCAAGGCAAAGGGCTTCGAGGATATCTTCATCCTCGGCCATCGCGACGGCAATGGTCCGCTTGACCTGTCCGGTGACGAGACGAAGCAAATCCTCGAACGAAGCGATCATAGCATCTCCGGATGGACCTGTTCCTGAGTGATTTTCATGGAAATAAAACTTTCAGCATTCATTGTAACCGCTGGAAACTTGCGTAGATACATCTTATCCATAGTGACAAGCGGCACCCCCTGTTCCTGGGCGAGGGCGATATATTCCGCGGCATAGGCGGAGCAGTCATATTTTTCAGTCACGGTGAGAATGTCCAGGGAGGGAATTTCGAACTGGCCGCCCTGCATGAGGCTCTCAGCCTCCTGCATGATCAGGCTGGCCTGGCGGAGGGTCAGGACTTTTTTACGCAGGTAGAAGGCGAGCAGCTGACGGAACTCACTGCGCCACAACAGCGGCGCGATCCATTCATCATCCCTGCGCAGGACCTCCCGGGCCAGATCGGTTTTTTCATTGTTGAGCAGCAGTGCGGCGATCAGCTGTGAATCGACCACAATCATGAGCGTCCCTCATCCCTCGCCTTTTCAAGACCGGATTGGGCGATGGCAGGCAGGTCCAATCCCTTTTGCAATTGTTCGATCCGCTTCAGAAAGGTGTCCGAATCAATCCGCTGGCTGCAAATCGCGCGCTCTATACACACGATGATCTCGCTGTTGATGCTGCGGCGATTTTCCTTGGCGAGCTGCTTGAGCTTTTTGTAGAGGTCGGGAGGTATTTTTTTAACGGTGATGGTCTGCATTAAAACCACTCCTGAACGGTTCTGATTTGGAACCATAATGGAATATACGACATTTTGCTGCATTTGTCAAATAAAAATTGAAGTTAACGCATAAAAAAACGGCCGGACATTTTCAGTTCCAGCCGTTCAGATCGTTGCAGGGAGCGAATGGACACCGCAGCCAGTCTAGTCGTACTCCCTGGCCTGCTCCTCACCGCGCAGCACCCGCATCCCACCCAGAGCCAGGGCCTCCATCTCCTCCTCCCCGGGGAAAAGGAGCACGGGAGCGATAAAACCAACACGCATGCTGATGAGTCTGGTGAACTCTTCATCATAGGCAATGCCGCCGGTGAGGACAACGGCATCCACCTCTCCACTCAGCACGGCGGCCATGCTGCCGATCTCCTTGGCGACTTGTCCAGCCATGGCGCGGTAGACGAGCAGGGCCTTGGCATCCCCCGCCCTAATCATCTCTGTGACCAGGCGCATGTCGTTGACGCCCAGATAAGCGACCACCCCACCCTTTCCCGTGATCATACGGCTGATCTCGCGCTCGCTGTATTCGCCTGAGAAGGAGAGCCTGACCAGAGCGCCGGCCGGCAGGGTGCCACTGCGCTCCGGAGAGAAAGGCCCGTCGCCGTTAAGGGCATTGTTGACATCAACGACCCGGCCGTGCTGATGGGCGGCCACGGAGATACCGCCGCCGAGATGAGCAATAATCAGATTGAGCGCTTCATAGGGTTTGCCCAACTGCCCGGCCGCCTTACGGCCCACGGCCTTGTGATTGAGGGCGTGAAAGATGCACTGCTTGGGCAGCATGGGATGACCGGTGAGACGCGCCTCGGGTTCCAGTTCATCGACGACCACAGGATCGACGATAAAGGCCGGACGGCCGTACATGGCAGCCAATTCATGGGCGAGGATGGCGCCGAGATTGGAGGCGTGTTCGCCAAAGTCGGCCTTCTCAAGCTGGGTCAGCATTGCCGGCCCCACCCGGAAGGTCCCACTGGTGACTGGATGGAGCAGGCCGCCACGACCGACAAAGGCGTCGATTTCTTCAATTTTTACGTTTTTTTCTTCAAGTATTTTCAGAATAGCCAGACGCCGAAACGCGAACTGACTGTAGATGGTGGGAAAAGATGCCAGCTCCTCGCTGGAGTGGGGCAGGCTCGCGGTAAAGAGCGGGTTTTCGTCCCGGAAGAGGGCGATCTTGGTCGAGGTCGAACCGGGATTGATGACCAGGATGGTGAACACACAGCCTCCGTTATTCAGATTCGACGTGGATGAGGGATTCCAGACGCATCGGGGCGAGGCGTTGGCGCGCGCCAAGAAAGTCCAGCTCGATGACAAAGGCGCAGCCAATCACTTCGGCTCCGAGTTTGCGGGCAAGCCGGAGGGCGGCCTCCACCGTTCCGCCGGTGGCGAGCAGATCGTCGACGATCACGACTCGCTGACCGGGTTTGAGGGCATCGACGTGCATCTCGAGGCTGTCGCTGCCGTATTCGAGGGCATAGCTCTCCGCGATGGTCGTGAAAGGCAGCTTGCCGGGCTTGCGCACCGGTACCATACCGACTCCGAGCTCGTGAGCGAGGATGGCGGCGAAAATGAACCCGCGCGACTCGATACCGATCACGGCGTCGACGGTCTCCCCGTCAAAGCGTTTGCGCAGCTCGGCCATGGTCTCGCGCAGGGCGGGGCCATCACCGAGCAGGGTGGTTATATCCTTGAAGACAATCCCCGGTTTGGGAAAATCCGGTATGCTGCGAATTCGGGCGGCGAGATCCATGTCATTTCCTTTCACGATTGAGCGGTGTTGCTGCCGACGCACCATCCCTCCCACTCTGGTGCAGAATCTGTTCCCTTGCGGGAGGATCTGGTTCAGGGGTAGATGCGCGAGATGGTTCTCGGAAACGGGATGGTTTCGCGGATATGCTGCAGTCCGCAGATCCAGGTGACGGTGCGTTCGAGCCCCAATCCGAATCCGGCATGGGGCACCGAACCGAACTTGCGCAGATCGAGATACCAGTCATAATTTTCGACCGGGAGCTGGTGCTCATGAATGCGGCTGAGCAGGGTGTCAAGATCGTCCTCGCGCTGTCCTCCGCCGATGATTTCACCGTAGCCCTCGGGGGCGAGGAGATCAACACAGAGGGCGCGATCGGGCCGCTCAGGATCGCGCTTCATGTAAAAGGCCTTGACGCCGGCAGGATAGTGAGTCACCATAACCGGTCGGTCGTATCTGGCGGAGATGATGGTCTCATCCGGGGCGCCGAGATCGTCACCGTAGACGAACTGGCTGTTCTCCTCCTTGAGGATCTGAGCTGCATCCTCGTAGTCCAGGCGCGGAAAGGGTTTGCGGATGCACTCGAGCTTGCTGAGGTCACGTTCGAGCCGCTTGAGCTCCTCCCGTCGTTTGTCGAGCACGCGCTCGACGATGGCGCAGATGAGCCCTTCGGCCAATTCCATATCCCCTTCAAGATCGCAAAAGGCCACTTCGGGCTCGATCATCCAAAACTCGGTAAGATGGCGCCGGGTCTTGGATTTTTCTGCTCGGAAGGTGGGACCGAAGCAGTAGACCTTGCCGAAGGCCATGGCGGCGGCCTCCATGTAAAGCTGGCCGCTCTGGGTGAGATAGGCCTTGTCCTCAAAATAGTTGGTCTCGAAAAGGGTGCTGGTCCCTTCGGCAGCAGCGGGTGTGAAGATGGGGGCATCGATGAGAGTAAAATTCATATTATCGAAATAATCGCGACATGCACTGATGATCTCGTGTCTTACTTTAAGAACGGCGTGCTGCAATGACGAGCGCAGCCAGAGGTGGCGGTGCTCCATGAGAAAATCGATCCCGTGTTCCTTGGGGCTGATCGGATATTCGGCGGCGAGATGGACCACTTCGAGAGTGGAGACCTGCAGCTCAAAGCCGCCCTTGGCGCGCTTGTCCTCGCTGACGGTACCAGTGATCCGAACCGAACTTTCCTGTGTTAGTGCCAGTGTGCTCTCGAAGAGGGCATCGCCAACGGTGTCCCTGAACATCACCGCCTGGATCAATCCGGTGCCATCGCGGAGCATCAGAAATATCAGTTTCCCCTTCGCGGTCTTGTTATAGACCCACCCCTGCAGGGTTACCTCCTGCCCCTGGAATTTGGCGATTTCATCGATATAGACTGTAGGCATGCTCTTGATTTCCTTTCCGTGCAATAGTGATAATGATCGATCCGGATGGATTATTTGGCCAACAGAAGCGGGGTTTCCGCTTGCCGGAGGATATGGTCTGTTGTGCTGCCAAGCAGGGTTTCACGAATCCTTGAGTGGCCATAGGCCCCGATGGCGATCATGCCGTAACCCTCTGCTGCGGCATGTCTGACCAGAATCTCGTCCAGCCTACCGGTGAGGGCGAGGGTGTTCACCCCGACCTTGTAGCCGGCCAGATAGGTGGAGGCCAACCCGAGATAATAGCCGGCTAGTTCGCTGTCATCGCTGACGCAGAGCACCCCCACCCTGCCGCCGGCGGCCTCGGCCAGATGTGCCGCATACTGCAGGGCACGGTTGGCGTGGTCGGAGCCGTCATAACCCACGAGGATGTCCCGGATGGGTGAAAACTCCTGACCCACTGCCAGCAGGGGCTTGCGCACCAGCCGGCTCACCGCTTCCACAGTGGCGCCGAGGGCCCTGGCATCCCAGCGGGCGAATTCGCCCCGTTTTCCCAACACCAGCAGGTCCGCCACCAGGGCATGCTCGAGAATGAGATCCACCGGGGCGCCGATACTTTTTTGCGCCGAGAAGGGGATCCCACTCTCGCGCAGAAGGTGCGTGCATTTGGCGAGAATCTTGTCGCACTTTTCCTCGAGCAGGCTGCGGGAGGCCTCCTGGTAGGAACTGGAGGGAAC
>JAKPUX010000154.1 GCA_029554865.1 bacterium
GGCAAGCTCACCCGGGATATTCCCGCCGGCTGGAAGCAGCGCCTGGCCCTCTCCTGCGCCATCCTCCACCGGCCCAAACTCCTCTTCCTCGACGAGCCCACCGGCGGGGTCGATCCGATCTCGCGCCGCGCTTTCTGGGGACTGATCTACGATCTGGCCGAGCAGGGGACCACGGTTTTTGTCACCACCCACTACATGGATGAGGCCGAATACTGCAATCGCCTTTCGATCATGCACGCCGGCCGTCTGATCGCGATTGGCTCGCCCGGCGAGCTCAAGGCGCGCTACCACAAGCGGAGCATCGAGGAACTCTTCATCGATCTGGTGAGGGGCGGGAACCCCGGACAGCCGGCGGAGGAAGAGGAGGCTGCAAAGCAATGAGATCGAGAATCTATGCCATCCTGCGCAAGGAGTTCATCCACATCCTGCGCGATCCGCGCAGCCTGGTGATCGTCTTCCTGCTCCCGATCCTGATGGTGCTGCTTTACGGCCATGCCATCACCTTCGACATTCGCGATATCCGGCTGGGGCTGCTCGACCAGGACCGGACTCCGGCCGCGCGCGAGCTGGTCGAGGGGCTGGTCAGCTCGGACTATTTCAGGCTGACCGGGGTGCTGCAGAGCCGCGAGGAGATCGGGGAGGCCTTTCTCCACCGCCGTATGGTGGCGGTACTGATCATCCCGCAGGGTTTCGCCGCCGCCCTGGGCAGCCAGCCGCAGAGTGAGGTGCAGGTGATCATCGACGGCTCCAACGCCAACACGGCCACCGTGGCGATGAATTACCTCAAGGCCTATTTTGTCACCCGCTCCCTCCAGCTCAATGCCCAGGT
The DNA here is from genome assembly GCA_029554865.1 of bacterium. Lineage (GTDB taxonomy): Bacteria > Zhuqueibacterota > Zhuqueibacteria > Residuimicrobiales > Residuimicrobiaceae > JAKPUX01. Next base: position 830 of record JAKPUX010000154.1, read on the forward strand.
GATGCGGACGCCCATCGAACTGCAGCCGCGCGTCTGGTACAACCCCGATCTCAAGAGCGTCAACTTTATCGTCCCCGGCCTGGTGGCGGTGATACTGATGTTGATCTGCGCCCTGCTCACCTCGGTGACGGTGGCGCGGGAGCGCGAGACCGGCACCATGGAGCAGATCCTGGTCTCGCCGGTGCGCTCGCTGGAGATCATCGCCGGCAAGACCCTGCCCTATATCCTGCTCGGGCTGCTCGACGGGATTGTGGTGGTGGTTTTTGCCTGGCTCTGGTTCGGCGTCCCGTTCCGCGGCGAACCCCTCTGGCTGCTCGGCTACGCCCTGATCTTCATCTACACCTGCCTCAGCTTCGGCATCTTTGTCTCGGCGCGGGTCCCCAACCAGCAGATGGCCCTGATGATGACCATGGTCTCCACCCTGCTGCCTGCGATCCTGCTCTCAGGATTTATCTTTCCCCTGGCCTCGATGCCGAAGCTGCTCCAGCTGCTCAGCTATATCGTCCCGGCCAAATACTTTCTGGTCATCATCCGCAGCATCATGCTCAAGGGGATTGCCGGCCCCTTGCTCTGGCAGCCCGCCCTCTTCCTGGTGCTCTTCGGCACCCTGCTGATCCTGATCAGCGTCAAGCGTTTCAAAATCAATCTGGAGGGTTGAGGCTGTGGGGAAAATTTTGCATATCATCAAAAAGGAGTTCATCCAGGTGCGCCGCGACCGCGGCATGCTGATGATCCTCTTTGTGGCCCCGATCCTGCAGCTGCTGTTGCTCGGTTTTGTCATCTCCAGCGAGGTCCACAACATCCGGACCGTGATCTGCGATCTCGACAATTCCTCGACCAGCCGGCTGCTCGTCGAGCGCATCCGCAACTCAGGCTATTTCGATCTCGCCTTTTTCGATACCCGGCAGAACCATCTCCACGACTATCTGGACAACGGCCGGGCGGTGGTGGCGGTGGTCATACCGGCCGATTTCAGCACCCGGCTGCAGCGGGGGGAGCCCGCGGGACTGCAGGTGCTGATGGACGGCCAGGATTCCAACACCTCGACCATCGCCCTGGGCTATATCAACGGCATTTTGCAGAGCGAGATCATGGATCAGATCGAGGGGAAGCTGCAGGGCAGCGAGGCGGCCGCAGAGGTCCACCTGATCTCGCCCAACCTGCGCGTCTGGTACAACGAGGAGCTGAAGAATTCCGATTATATGGTGCCGGGGATTGTGGTCTTTCTCCTCACCATGGTCACCACCCTGGT